>NZ_CP184360.1:2921400-3246000 GCF_048595755.1 Luteococcus struthionis | reverse complement strand
CATTTTCCCGGCGGCCTTCCGGGCCGGCCCCAGAGGTGGTGCGCCAGTTTCGAGGCGCCCGGTCCTCACAGACACGACGATCACACATCGCACCCACAGCAGGCGTGCGGCAGGATGGAACCATGGCTGACTACCCAAGCAACAACTCGTCGAACAATCGTGATGGCTACGGCCGGGGACGCCCCGCGGGTAGGCCTGGTCGCGATGGTGCCGGCCGCCGCGACGATCGAGGACGCGGGGAGCGCGGTTACGGTCGCTCATCTGGTGGTCAGGAGCGTGGTTACTCGCGTCGCGACGATCGCCGGGAGCGCGGGTACGGCAGGGATTCGCGTGGTGAGGAGCGTGGTTACTCGCGCCGAGACGATCGCGGGGAGCGCGGGTACGGTAGCGGTTCACGCTCGGATGATCGAGGTGATCGCCGCCAGGGTGGCCGGGCGGACGAGACTCGCGGGTATCGGCGTGACGACGCTCGCCCCGGTGGCCGAGGGCTGCAGCGAGAGGAGCGTCGGGATGAGCGCCAGGAGGGTGCCTCTCAGCGCAACTGGCGAGACGATGATCGTCGTGGCCAGGATCGGCGTGGCGGCCAGGATCGGCGTGGTGGGCGCGGTCAGGACTTCCGTCGTGACGACCGAGGGGGACGTGGCCGTGATTTCCGCGAGGACCGCGGTGCACGAGGGGGCTTCCGTGATGATCGGGCACCCCGCGAGACCGAGGACTTCGTGCGGCCCGGGCTGGCGGCCCGCGCAGATGAGCCCGAGACCCCGACAGAGGTCGACGAGCGAGTGCTTCCCTTCGCGGTCCGTGCCGAATTGCGTGGCCTGCCCAAGGATCTGGGAGCCACCGTCGCGGCACACCTGGTGGCTGCGGGAGAACTGATCGACGAGGACCCCGAGCTGGCCTACCGGCATGCCGAGGCGGCCCGTCGACGCGCAGCCCGGCTGCCCGTCGTGCGTGAGGCCACCGCCGAGACCGCCTACGCCGCGGGGGAGTATGCCGTCGCGCTCAACGAGTACCGGGCGCTTCGTCGCATGACCGGTGGCGCGGAATACCTGCCCGTGATGGCCGACTGCGAGCGGGCGCTGGGGCGTCCGGCCAACTCACTGAAGCTGGCCAAGGAGGCCGCGAACGAGCGGCTCGATGCCGAACAGCAGGTGGAGATGCTGCTGGTGGAGGCCGGGGCGCGTGACGACATGGGGCAGCGGGCCGAGGCCTTGCGGCTGCTGAAGGGTGCCATCGGTGGCAAGGGTGTGAACAAGCAGGGGCAGGCGCGCTTGCGCTACGCCTATGCCGACCTGCTGGAGCGTTCCGGGCAGGCCGAGGCGGCTCGCCAGTGGTTCGTCATGGTGCAGCGTCTGGACGTCGAGGGATTGCTGGACGCCGAGGACCGGATCAACGCCCTGGACGGCTTCGTGCTGGAGGCGGACCTTGACGAGGACGATGCCGAGGAGACCCAGGCCGAGGAGACCCAGGCCGAGGAGACCCAGGCCGAGGAGCGCGAGACCGAGGCCACGAGCGAGACCAAGGAGCAGGAATGAGCGAGCAGTCGAGGCTGGTGGACGGCTACCGGGCCGCCCTGTTCGACCTTGACGGAGTCGTCTACCTGGGGCCGGCCGCGGTGCCGGGAGCCTCGGAGGGAATCCAGGCCCTCAAGCAGGGCGGAACCCAGGTGGGTTATGTGACCAACAACGCGGCTCGTCCGCCACAGGTGGTGGTGGACCACCTCACGTCACTGCAGGTGCCGGCAGAACTGCCGGACGTGGTGACCAGCGCCCAGGCCGGGGCACGTATGCTCACCGAACACCTGGCACCGGGCAGCAAGGTGCTCGTGGTCGGCACCGAGGCTCTGGCCGCAGAGGTGTCGGCCGTGGGCATGGAGCCGGTGGCCAGCAGTGACGACGAACCGGCCGCGGTGATCCAGGGCTACGACCCGGCGATGACCTGGCCCCGGCTCGACGATGCCTGCTTCGCGGTGCAGCGTGGCGCCCAGTGGTTCGCCACCAACACTGACTCCACCCGACCGACCGACAAGGGTCTGGTGCCCGGTGCCGGCTCGCAGATCGCGGCGGTGCAGGCCACGGTCAAGGTGACCCCGCTGGTGGCAGGCAAGCCCTGCACACCGCTGCTGGAGGAGACCATGCGCCGCATGGGGACGAAGGAGGCCATCTTCGTCGGCGACCGGCTCGACACCGACGTGATGGGTGCCGTGGCCGTTGGCATGGACTCCTTGTTCGTCTTCACCGGCGCCCACGGCAAGCATGACCTGGTGGCCGCCGGAGAGGACCGTCGCCCCACCACCATCGGCCACGACCTTCGCGCCCTGCTGGCCCCTGCCCGGGTGGCGAGCGTCCACGACGGGAGCGCCGAGTGCCGGGGCCACACTGCACGCGTGGTTGACGGTGCCGTGAGGCTGGACGAGGTTCCCGACGACCGGGAAGGCCAACTGGACGCCCTGTGGGCACTGACCCAGCTGGCCTGGGCGGATCCGGACCTGGACTGCTCCGAGGTCGACCGGCTGGACCTGGTGCCGTGAGCGAAGACCTGCCGCCCCAGAACGGGCTGGCCGAGCCGCCCGAGACGGGAAATCCGCGTGTCGACGAGGCACTGGCCACCGTCCGCGACCTGACCGAGGTGCCCCTGGCGGAGCACCACGACCGACTCACCGCGGTGCAGGACGCCCTCTCGGCAGCGCTGGAGGAGAGCCGTCAGCCGGCTCCGTCGCCGATTCCCGCCGCCCTGCGACCGGGCCACGGGACGGATGCTCGTGGCTGAGACCGGACGGCTCGACGTCGTGATGACCCAGCGCGGGCTGGCGCGCAGCCGCAGCCTGGCCCGCAAGCTCGTCGAGGACCAGCTGGTGGAGGTGGACGGGAAACTCGCCACCAAGGCCTCCCAACAGGTGCCGTTGAGCGCTCAGATCACCCTGCTGGACCATGTCCAGTGGGCCTCCCGGGCCGCCTTCAAATTGCTGGGGGCACTGGACTCGCTGGGGTGGCAGCGCGTGCCCGAACGGGTGCTGGATGCCGGTGCCTCCACCGGCGGTTTCACCGAGGTGCTGTTGAGCAGGGGAGCCTTGCAGGTCTTCGCCGTCGACGTCGGCCACGGCCAGTTGGTGCCACATCTGCGGGAGGATCCCCGCGTCGTGGTGCGTGAGGGGTTGAACCTGCGTGACCTGGCGATCGCCGACGTGGGAGGCCGCAGCGTCGACCTGGTGGTCTGCGACGTGAGCTTCATCAGCCTCGGCCTGCTGCTGGAGCGGCTCTTCTCGGTCCTCGGGCCCCAGGGCCGTGCCCTGCTGATGGTCAAGCCGCAGTTCGAGGTGGGCCGCAAGAACCTCACCTCGACCGGTGTCGTCAAGGACGAGGCCACCCGGCTGCAGGCGGTGGAAGCCGTGTGCCAACAGGCCCGCAGCCTGGGGTGGCAGGACGTCTGGCGGGAGGCCAGTCAGCTGCCGGGACCAGCCGGGAACATCGAGTACTTCGTGCTCTTCGAACGCGCCGGCTGACCTCTCGTCGGGTGGACCACGTCGCTGAACTTGTCGGAGCACGCGGCTAGGGTGGCTTCGTGAGCGATGACCAGAGCACGGACACCAGTCGGCGCGCCGTAGCGGTGATGCTGCACCCCACCCGGCCCGAAGCCCTCGTGGCGGCCGTCGACTTCATCGAACGGATCGCCGAACGCGGTATCCGATCCGAGGTGCAGGTCGACTTCCACGACCAGGTGCGTGCCAAGGTGCGTCCCGAGGTGGACATCGACGTGCTCGACGCCCGCGACCCAGAGGTGGAACTGGTCGTCGTCTTCGGTGGTGACGGATCGATCCTGCGCGGCGCCGAGACGGCCCTGCCCTGGGGTGTCCCGCTGCTGGGCGTCAACCTGGGCCACGTCGGCTTCCTGGCCGAGCTGGAGGCCTCCGAGATCGAGACGCTGGCCGACAAGGTGGACGAGCGCGCCTACACCGTCGAGCGTCGGCTCACCCTGGCCGTGGAGGTCTATGCGCCCGATGGGGAGCTGCAGTGGTCCTCCTTCGCAGTCAACGAGGTCTCGGTGGAGAAGATCGCCCGGGAGCGCATGCTGGAGGTGTTGGCGCTGGTCGACGAGCGTCCGCTCTCGCGCTGGGGGTGCGACGGGGTGCTGGTGAGCACGCCGACCGGATCGACGGCCTATGCCTTTTCCGCCGGGGGGCCCGTGATGTGGCCCGACGTGGAGGCCATCGAGCTGGTTCCGCTCTCGGCCCACGCGCTGTTCGCCCGGCCTGCCGTGCTGAGCCCCAAGTCCGTCATCGACCTGCTGGTCAGCGTCGAACGCAACATCCCGGCCGTGGTCTGGGCCGACGGCGCCCGCAGCGTCGACGCCGCCCCCGGCAGCCGGATCACCATGCGTCGCGGTGAGCACGACCTGTTGATCGCCCGGCTGCGCCCCCAGCCGTTCACCACGCGGCTGGTGAAGAAGTTCGAGCTTCCCGTCGAGGGTTTCCGGGGACGCCGCTGATGCTGACGGACCTGAGGATCCAGGGACTCGGTGTCATCGAGCAGAGCACCATTGACTTCCACCCCGGCATGACCGCCGTCACCGGCGAGACCGGTGCGGGCAAGACCATGGTGGTGAGCAGTCTGGGCTTGCTGATGGGCACCCGGGCCGATGCCGGCGTGGTTCGCCACGGCTCGCCCCGCGCACTCGTCGAGGGGCGCTTTGCCAACCTCGACCATGTTGCCGAACGCGTGGACGCCGCCGGTGGGGTGGTGGAGGACGGCGAGCTGCTGCTGGCCCGCCAGGTGAACCAGTCGGGGCGCTCCCGCGCCTTCATCGGTGGGGCACAGAGTTCGGTGGGCGCCCTGGCCGAACTGGCTGGCGAGCTGGCCACCATCCACGGACAGTCCGAGCAGGTGCGGTTGGGCAGCCCGGAGCGCCAGCGGCAGGTGCTGGACCGATTCTGCGGGCCCGAGCACGCCAAGGCCCTGGCCGACTACCAGCACGACTTCGACCGACGGACTCAGCTGGCCCAGGAACTCGAGGACCTGGTCACCCGGGCGCAGGAACGCGCGCGCGAGCAGGACCTGCTGCGCTTCGGTCTGGAAGAGATCGCCGCGGTCGACCCGCAACCGGGCGAGGACGAGGCCCTGACCCAGGAGATGACGCGTCTGCAGGCCATGGACGACCTGCAGCGTCTTGCCCAGCAGGCCTCCACGGCCCTGAGCGGCTCGCTCGACGGCTTCGACGACAACCCCGGGGTGGTGGGCCTGTTCGGTGAGGCCCGCAAGGGCATGGAACAGGCCGAGGCCCTGGACCCGGCGGCGGCCGAGGTGGCGCAGCAGCTGCGCGAGGTGGGCTTTGCCGTCAACGACGCGGCCGCCGCGGTGGCGGGCTACCTGGCCGACCTCGATGCGGATCCCGCCCGTCTGGAGGCCATCGGGGAACGACGCGCCGCCCTGGCCGGGCTCACCCGCAAGTACGGCACCACCATCGACGAGGTGCTGCAGTGGTCGCAGGACTCCGCCCGACGACTGGGGGAGCTGACCGGTTCCGACGAGCGCATCGACCAGCTGCGCGACCAGCTGGCGCAGCTCGACGACTCCCTGGCCAGCCAGGCCGCCGCCCTCACCGCGACCCGTCGTGAGGCCGCCGAATCCCTGGCCAGCCAGGTGCAGGGCGAACTGGCGGCCCTGGCGATGCCGCATGCCCGGCTCGCCTTCGAACTGAAGGCACTGCCCGACCTGGGGCGGTACGGTGCCGAGAGCGTCCAGCTCACCTTCGCCGCCAATCCCGGCCTGCCATCCGCACCCCTGGGCAAGGTGGCCTCGGGCGGTGAACTGTCACGCGTTCGCCTGGCGCTGGAGGTGGTGCTCGCCGACGCCAACGCCGGTGACGAGCACGGCGTCCACACCTGTGTCTTCGACGAGGTCGACGCCGGCGTGGGCGGTGCGGTCGCGGTCGAGATCGGGCGTCGGCTCGCGGCACTGGCCAAGCACTGCCAGGTGATCGTGGTCACCCACCTGGCCCAGGTGGCGGCCTTCGCCGACTCACACCTGGTGGTCAGCAAGTCCACCAACGGCGAGGTGACCGTCAGCGGGCTGCGGCGCGTCACCGGACAGGACCGCCAGGAGGAGCTGGCCCGCATGATGGGCGGCATCGAGTCGAGCGAGTCGTCGCTGGCCCATGCCCGTGAGTTGTTGGAGACGGCCGGTCAGGGCTGAGCCGCCGGCTCACGGCGCTCCTGTCGGGAGCGGGGCGCCACCACCGGGCCGCGGGGATCGTCCAGGTCGACCCGGCACTGGATCCCGTACACGTCCGTGACTGAGGCCTCGGTGATCACGCTGCGCGGGGCACCGTCGGCCACCAGCCGTCCCTGGCGCATCAGCAGCAGGTGGTCGGCATAGGCGACGGCCTGGGGCAGGTCGTGCAGTACGGCCACCACCGTGCGCCCCTGGTCCACCAGGTCTGCGCAGACGTCCAGCAACTGGTACTGCGCGGCGAGGTCCAGGTAGGTGGTGGGCTCGTCGAGCAGCACGATCGGGGTGTCCTGGGCCAGGACCATCGCCAGCCAGACCCGTTGGCGCTGGCCCCCCGACAGTTCCGAGACCCGGCGCGGCAACAGGTGGCCGACGCCCGCGCGGTCCACTGCCCGGGCGATGGCCTCCTCGTCGCCAGCCGCACTGGTGCGCAGCAGCGAGTGGTAGGGGTGGCGGCCACGGGCGACCAGCTCGGCCACGGTCAGGCCGGGCGGGGAGACGGTCTGTTGCGGCAGCAGGCTGACCGTGCGGGCCAGCTCGCGTCGCGGGTGGTCGGCCACCGACCGGCCCCGGATGGTGATCCGTCCCTCGTCGGCTGGCCGCAGCTGGCACAGGGCGCGCAGCAGGGTGGACTTGCCACAGCCATTGGGGCCGATCACGGCGGTGAAACTGCCCGTCGGGATGGTGGCGGACAGCGCATCGACGGCGGTGAAGCTGCCGAAGCGCACCGTGAGGTCGTGGATGGAGATGGCCGGTGCGCCGCTCACAGCGCCCCCTTTCGGAATTGGGACAACAGCAGGAATCCCAGGAAGATGCCGCCCAGCAGCGCGGTGACCACGCCCACCGGCAGCCCGTCCAGGACCGTCCAGTGGGCGACGGCCAGATCTGCCAGACAGACCTCGAGTGCCCCCACCAGCGCGGCGGTGCCCATCGCGGGCCGTCCGCCGAACCAGCGGGCCAGGTGCGGGGCGGTCAGGGCGACGAAGGTGATGGGGCCCGCGACGGCCACGGCCGCGGCGGTGAGGACGATGCCCAATCCCAGCGACAGTGCGCGGGTGGTTCCCGGGCGGGAGCCCAGGCCGTGGGCGGCCTCGTCGCCCAGGGCCACCAGGTCCAGGTCCGTGCGCAGCGCCAGCGCCGCGAGCCAGCCGGGCAGCAAGACCAGCCAGACCAACAGGGCATCCTGACAGGAGCGGGAGTTGAGGGAACCGGTCAGGGCAGATGCCAGCGCCATGGCCTCGGCCTGGCGGGACCAGACCAGCACCAACTGGGTGATCGCCGTCGCGCCGGCGGCCACGCCGATCCCGGCGACGATCACCGCACCCGGGTTGCGGAATCCGGTCGTGGTCACCCAGCCCACCAGGAGCCCGGCCAACAGTGCGCCGGCCAGGGAGCCGGGCAGCACCGGCAGGTGCCAGAAGGTGGCCAGCGCCGTGCCGGCACCGGCGGCCGCGGTGATCCCGATCACGTCGGGGGTGACCAGCGGATTGGCGGTGGCACGTTGGAACAGGGCCCCGGCCAGACCGAGCGCCGCTCCGGTGCCCAGCCCGGTGGCCAGCCGCGGGCCGCGCAGCCGACGCAGGGCGAGACCACCGCCGCCGTCGAGCAAGTCCAACAGGGCGTGCGGTTGCCGCGCGAGCGGGATCCCCAGCTGACCGACGGCCAGGGTGAGGGCACAGCCGGCCAGCAGCGCGGCCACCAGAGCCACGACGGCCACCCGGCGTCGGGCGGTGCGGGGCAGGGGGAGGGCACTCACAGCGCACCCCGTGCTCGGCGCACGACGGTCAGCAGCAGCGGCGCCCCCATCAGGGCAGTCACCACCCCGACCGGCACCTCGCCGGGGCGGGCCACCAGGCGGCCGGCCACGTCGGCCAGCAACAGCACCACCGGACCGAGCAGCGCACAGACCGCCAGCAGCACCCGGGCGCTGGAGCCCGCCACGGACCGGGCCAGATGGGGCACGGCGAGTCCGACGAAGGCGATCGGCCCGGTGACGGCCGTCGCGGCGGAAGTGAGCAGCGCCACCGCCAGGAAGGTCAGGCCGCGGACCAGTCCCGGGCGCTGGCCCAGGGCGGTGGCGGCGTCATCACCCAGCGCCAGGGCATCCAGGCCACGGGAGGTGCCGGCCAGCAGCACCGCGCCCGCGGCTGCGGTGAGCAGTACCGGCCAGGTCAGGGCGGCCCCGGCGGACAAGGACCCGGCCGACCAGAAGCGCAGCGCGTCGAAGGCCCGCTGGTCACGCAGGGCCAGGGCCTGGGCAAAGGCCATGGCGCAGGCCGTGACCACTGCGCCGGCCAGCAGCAGCCGGGTGCTGTCCGGGCCACGGCCCAGACTGCCCAGCCCGAGCACCGCCACCGTCGCCAGCAGGGCGCCCACGAAGGCACCGCCCACCAGTCCCAAGGGGGACAGGGCGGCCGAGGTGGTGACCAGCACGATCCCGGCGGCGGCGCCACTGGTCAGGCCCAGCACGCCCGGGTCGCCCAGGGGATTGCGGGTGGCCACCTGCACCGCGGCGCCGCTGCTGGCCAGGGCGGACCCGGCCAGCAGCCCGCACAGGGTGCGTGGCACCCGACTGGCCAGCACGGTGCGGGTGTACTCGTCGCCCCGGCCGTGCAGGGTGGGCC
Organism: Luteococcus struthionis; assembly: GCF_048595755.1. Taxonomy (GTDB): domain Bacteria; phylum Actinomycetota; class Actinomycetes; order Propionibacteriales; family Propionibacteriaceae; genus Luteococcus. Next base: position 3,237,152 of record NZ_CP184360.1, on the reverse strand, counting down.
ACAACTCTTCGAGCGGGATGGACTTGCTGCCCAGGGCCAAGCTGACCAGCACCGCGAGCGCCACCGTGGTGGGCAGGGCGAGGGGCAGGATCAACCGGTGAAGGCCCTGGGGGCCATGAAGGCCGGGAGTGCGGGGGCCTGGCCTCACGCGCCGAGCTTCTTGACCGCGGCGTCGATCAGCGGCGTCAGCTTGGGCAGCACCCACGGCACGGTCAGCGGATTGATCATGCTCATCGCGGTGACCAGCTGCTGGTCGTCGGGAGCCACGACGGAGCCACGCTTGATCGCCGGGATCTTGGCGTAGAGCGGTTGGGAGAGCACCTGCTTCTTGGTGGCGGCGTCCATGTACCAGGTGAACAGCAACTGGCTCTGGGAGAGCTCGTCTGCGTTCTCCAGCCCGATCAGTGCCCAGTCGGAGCCGTCCTTGGACTTGACGTCGGCCAGTGCCGGATCGGGGGTGAGGCCCAGGGCACTGATCATCGCCACTCGCTGCTCGGTGGGCATGTAGACACCCAGCGTGCCCTGGCCCTGGGTGTAGATGTAGCTGAAGGTCTTGCCCTTCCAGTCGGGATGCTTGCCCCCGGCCTCGGCGAGGGTCTTCTTCAACTGCTCGATCACCTGCTGCCCCTCGGAGGGCTTGCCCAGGGCCTTCGCGACCGTGGCGATCTCGGCATCCCAGGTGGTGGTCCAGGCGGTCTTCTCGTAGGCGACCACGGGGCAGATCTCGGCCAGCAGGTCGTACTGCTTCTGGGTGAGGCCGCTCCAGGGGGCCAGCACCAGGTCTGGCTCCAGGGTGGCGATGGTCTCCACGTCCAGCTGTTCACCGCCCTCGAAGGTCTTGGGCAGTTCCTTGCCGTCCTTCTCGTAGGCCTCACGGACCCAGGGCAGGTGACCGTCCTTGTCGGCGCCCCAGGTGTAGGTCTCGGTGCCGATCGGGAAGGTGCCCAGCGCGATCGCGGCCTCGGTGGCGCCCTGGCCGATGGTGACGATCCTGCTGGGGGTCTGCTCGATGCTGGCGGTGCCCAAGGCGTGCTTGATGCTCACCGGGAATCCGCCGTCGGTGGTGCCTGCGGAATCGCTGCCCGAGGATGCGGGGGTTGCCTCCTGGGAGCCGCAGCCGGCCACGGTGGCGAGGCCGACGGCGCCGGTCAGGCCGATCAGGGCGCGACGGGTCAGGTGGGTCATGGGTCTTCTCCCTTTTTGACGTGATGGTGATGGGGCGACGTGATGGTGATGGGGTCGATGCGAGGGTGATGGATTGTGTTGGCTGGTGCGGCCGGTCAGCACTCGGCTCGGCCGAGGCGCCAGTAGCCCATGAAGGAGACGCACTGGCGCGGGCAACCGCGGGCCTGGACCAGTTGGCGGCGGATGCGGGTGATCGCGGTGCTCTCACCGGCCAGCCACGCGTAGTGCCGAGCCTCGACGTCGGGCTGGGCCTCCTGCCAGAGCGGAGCCTCCGGGTCGGCGCCGCCCTCGGCTGCCTCGTCCGTGGTCGCCCCGTCGGTATGCGCCTCGTCGGTGTGCTGGGGGCAGCCCGGCGGCCAGGCCAGGCCCGCGAGCTCTTCCTCCAGACGGGTGCCTGGGACGCTGCCGTCGCAGGGCAGGATGCGCAGCTCGATCCCGGCCGGCGCGGCGAGTGGGTAGTGGTCGTCGCTGGTGGGAAGTTCCACCAGCGCGGTGCCGGTGGCGTCATCGGGCAGGGAGGCGAGGATGTTGGCGATGGCGGGCGCGGCGGTGGCATCGCCGGCGATCAACAGCTCCCGGGCGGCACCGGGGCGCCAGGCGATGCCGACGTCGTCGCCGCCCTCGGCCCCCGCGATCGGTGCCGCCAGGACCAGGGCGTCACCCGGCTGCACGGTCTCGATCCATCGGCCCGCCGGTCCTGAAGTGCCGTGGCGGATGACGTCGATGTCCACCTCGCCGGAGCTCGGACGGACCTGACGGGCGGTGTAGGTGCGCATCGCTGGTCGCCCTGCGAGCTCCTGCCAGCGCGGATACCAGTCGCTGCCGCGCGGCACGTCCTGCAGACGGTCCCCGTCGTGGCGGGGCAGGAGCAGCTTGATCCGCCGGTCCAGGCAGCGCGGATGGACCCGCTGCAGCCCTGGGCCACGCAAGGTCACGCGACGGATGCTGGGGCTCAGGTCGGTCACCGTGGCGACGGTGGCCTCCAGGGACTCGTAGGGCGCGGACACACGGCGAGACTAGCAACCTAAGGTTAGGCTTGCCTAATCATTCCTTCCGGGGTCAGCCCTGGAGCACCTCGGCCAGATCGTAGGCGATCGGTCGGTCCACCTGCTCCAGCAGGCAGCTCGACGGCTCGCGATCCGGCCGGAAGCGCACCAGCGTCACCGCATGCCGGAAGCGGCGGCCCTCCAGCTGGTCGAAGGCCACCTCCACCACCAGCTGCGGATCGAGCGGGAGGAAGGCGGCATCGGCCGCACTGGTGTACCGGTTTCGTTCCTTGGCGGCCTGCTGCACCCGGCCGTCCTCGTCGCGCAGCACCAGCGGCTCCAGTTGCTCGGCCAGCGTCAGCCGCATCGTGTTGCTGAAGGCGCCGATGCCACCCACGGGCAGCAACTCGCCGTGCTCGTCGTACATCCCCAGCAGCAGGGATCCGACGCCGGCCCCGGACTTGTGGACGCGATAGCCCACCACCACGGCCTCGGCGGTGCGCTTGTGCTTGATCTTGAGCATCACCCGCTTGTTCTGCTGGTAGGGGTCGTCGTTGCGCTTGGCGACCACCCCGTCCAGACCGGCGCCCTCGAAGGTCTCGAACCAGCGTTGCGCCTCGTCCTGGCTGGAGGTCACCCGGGTCAGGTGCAGGCTGGGGGAGTCGATGCCGGCAAAGACGTCCTCCAACCTGGTGCGGCGCTCCCGATAGCCCAGTGCGGTGAGGTCCTCGTCGCCCAGCGCCAACAGGTCGAAGCAGACCAGCTCCGCGGGTGTCTCGCGTGACAACCGCTCCACCCGCGAGGCGGCGGGATGCACCCGGGCGCTGATCGACTCCCAGTCCAGCCGCTGCGCACGCGGCTCACCGGTGCGCACCACCAGCTCGGAGTCGACGATGCAACGCGTCGGCAGTGTCTCCCGCACCAGGCGGACCACCTCAGGGAAGTAGCGGTTGAGTGACTTGCGGGAGCGGCTCAGCAGTTCGACCTCGTCCCCATCGCGGCAGACGATGCAGCGAAAGCCGTCCCATTTGGGCTCGTAGCTCCAACCACCGGGAACGGAGTCCTGGGCCGGGACGGCGTCAACGGCCTTCGCCAGCATCGGGGAGATCGGCAGGTCCAGGGGGAGTTGCATGTCCGACAGTGTGGCAGAGCGGATGCGCTGCCGAAGCCGGCCAGGCCCCACCCCCCCTGGACCGTGTCGTGTCAGAGCGCCGTGTCGTGTCAGACTACGGAGCCCTGTCAGACCACGGATCCCTGTCAGACCACGGAGCGGGGTCGCAGGTCCAGGGCGGGGATCGGCTCGGTCACGGAGACGCTGCGGTCTCCGGCGCGTGCGCTGGCCGTGACCTGGGGTGCGAAGACCCCGGCGGCCACCTCGGCATCCAGCAGGCGGTGGTCGAAGCCGGTCCGGCTGGAGATGGTGGCGGTCCCGCCGGGCGGCAGCGTGCCCACCAGGAGCGGGGAGGAGTCGATGTTCCAGCTCACCGTGACGTCGGTGAGGGGAACATTGCCGTCATTGCGCAGCCGCACCCAGGCCACCGCATTGTCCGCCACCAGCCCCTCGGCGGTGTAGTCCGGGTAGACCGCATCGAAGCAGGGGGTCAGCTCAAGGCTCGGATGGGGCGCCGCGCTGGCCGAGGCGGCGACCTCGACGTCGGCGCTGCGCAGGGCATTGACCCTCCCTCCCCGGGGATTGACCGGGGTGCTCTTGGTCTTCGCCGTGGCCTTCAGCTCCAGTGTGCGCGGCCCGGCCACGGTCTGCGGGACCATGATCGACACCGTGACCTCACGCGTCCTGCCGGCCGGCAGGGCAGGGATCGACTGGGGGGCCGACTCGCTGCCGTCGAGGTCCACGCCCAGGCTGATCTGGTTGAGCGTGGTGACGCCCTGGTTGGTGGCGCTGACCGTCACCCGGTTCTCCACGCCTGCCTGAAGCACCGTGCCGTCGGGGATGGACAGCAGCAGCGGCGCCGGGTTGAGGGTGCGCAGGTCCAGCTCCCGGTAGGAGATCGTCGCATAGGCTTCCCGCTCATAGAGCAGGCCGAGTCGGCTCTGGGTCAGCGGCGTGATCACCGAATAGGCGCTCGCATCGTCGTCCAGCACATAGCGGCTCGGCCAGGTCGCGCCGTCGTCGAAGGACACGTAGAGGCTGAGATTGCGCCGGATGGTGGCGTCGTGGGTGCTGCTGAGCACCTGCACCCGGGATTCGGGGCTCCCGGGCTGCGCCTCGGGGTGGAGCCGGGTGATGTGGCCATTGTTGCCCGAGCCCACCTGCTCCGGGACGGGCTGGAGCTTCGGATAGCTCACCCCACCGTCGGCGGAGACCGCCTGCAGTCGACGCGGCCGGGCGCGCACATTCAGCAGGACACTGCCGTCCGAGAGCTCGGAGACCTTGTTCTCGTCAGCGCCCGGGCCCACCGGCACGCCGTACTGCCAGGTCTCACCGTGGTCATCGGAGTAGACGCCGACGGTGTAGTTGCCGCCGTTCACCCGCACCACGTACTGCTGGATCAACCGGCCGGCCCACGGGCCGTGGCGCAACTGCAGGCCCTCGCCCGACGCGGCGAACATCCCTGCCCACGCGGGGTCCTTGCTCTGCCCGGTGATCCGACGATGCTGCCAGGTCAGGCCGTCGTCGTCGGAGAAGGAGTAGTCATTCTGGGTGATGTTCGGGTCCTCGGGATCATTCCCGGTGCGGGAGCTGGCATAGCCGGCATTCACGGAACTGGTGTAGAAGCAGAAGATCCGTCCGGTGGTGTGGTCGGTGAGCAGGCTCGGGTCACCGGTGGACCAGACCGGGTCCCGGCGCACGATCTGCAGGGGCTGAGGCGTTCACTCCATCTGAGCGCTTCGTGCACCCGGCCACCCGCGCCCCTGGTCGGCTTGATCCGGACGGTCCCGGAGCGCAAGCATGGCGTCATGACCATGCCCTTGGACCGCCCCGAAGCCTGGACCATCAATTCCCACCGAGTGCTGGGCGTCGGGCGAGTGTGCAGCTTCGTCGAGGAGGACATCCTGCCGCCGTCCGGGGAACAGTTCACCCGGCAGTACCTGACCCACCCCGGCGCAGTCGCGGTGATGGCCCTGGACGACGACGACCGGGTCGCCGTGGTGCACCAGTACCGCCATCCGGTGGCGATGAAGCTGGTGGAACCGCCCGCCGGGCTGCTGGATGCCGAGGGTGAGTCCTTCCTGTCGGCCGCCCAGCGCGAGCTGGCCGAGGAGGCACTGTTGCGGGCCGACGACTGGCGCGTGCTGGTGGACATCTTCACCACTCCCGGTGGCTGCGAGGAGTCGATCCGCATCTACCTGGCCAGGGGCCTGTCGCCGGCACCTCGTCCCGAGGGCTTCGTCGTCGAGGACGAGGAGGCCCACATGGAGATCAGCTGGGTGCCGTTGGAGGAACTGGTGGCCCAGGTCTTCGCCGGCAGGATCCAGTCGCCATCCATGGTCAGCGGTGCCCTGGCGCTGCAGACCGCACTGCTGAGCGGCACCCTCGACGCCCTGCGGCCTGCGGATGCATCGTGGCCGGCCCGTGAGGTCTGGCAGGCCCGCGTGGCCGAACGCACCCGGATGGAGTCCGGTGGTGACCAGGGCTGAACCGTGGAGTGACCACGGCGCCCTGTCGCGGGTGGCGCCGGCCTGGCTCGACCACCTGCTGGTGGAGCGTGGCCTGTCGGCCAACACCCTGGACGCCTACCGCCGAGACCTGCGCCGCTATGCCGAGTACCTGGCCGCGCGGCACATCGACGACTTCGACAAGATCGGCGAGGCAGACGTGCAGGGCTTCCAGCACTGGCTGGCCACGGGGGAGGGGCCCCGCGCCCCGCAGGCACCGGCCAGCGTGGCCCGCTGCCTGGTGACCGTGCGCAACCTGCACCGCTTTGCCGTCGACGACGGATTGGCCAGTCAGGACGTGGCGGCCAACGTCCAGGTGCCGCGGCTGGGCACCCGACTGCCCAAGGCGCTCGACGTGCAGCAGGTGCAGGCGCTGCTGGATGCCCCCGACGCGGAGACCACCACCGGGCTGCGCGACCGCGCGCTGCTGGAGCTGCTCTATGGCACCGGTGCCCGCGTCAGTGAGATCTGCCAGCTCGACGTCGACGACCTCACCCGCGTGCTCGCAGCGCCCGAGGCCGGGCTGAGGCTGCTCGGCAAGGGCAACAAGGAACGCGTCGTGCCGCTGGGCAGCTACGCGCGTGAGGCGGTCGAGGCGTGGCTGGTCCGCGGGCGTCCGGTCTGGCAGCAGGCCGCCAGGAATCCCGGCCCGGCGCTGCTGCTCAACTCGCTGGGGCGGCGCCTGTCGCGCCAGAGTGCCTACCAGGTGCTGAGGCAGGCTGCCGCCACGGCAGGGCTCGATGTGGAGGTCAGTCCGCACAGCCTGCGCCACAGCTTCGCCACGCACCTGCTGGACGGCGGGGCCGACGTCCGCGTGGTGCAGGAACTGCTGGGGCACTCGTCGGTGACCACGACGCAGATCTACACGATGGTGACGGTGGAGCACCTGCGCGAGGTCTACCTGGATTCCCACCCCAGGGCCCGCTGACCGGGCGACGTCCCACCGACGGCTGGGGGACATGTCGACCTTTCGGCTGGCCCGGCGTACTAGGCTGGGGTCCTCTGGCCGACGAAGCGTCGTGGCGACGCACCCGTCCCAGGCCCAGAACCCCGAACTGCATCGCGCGAAAGGTACAACGTGGAGCCCACCGAGAACCACCCCTATGACCAGTCGCTCCTCGAGGTCCCGGCCGGCGCTGCGCGCCGCAACGACGTGCAGACCCCTGCCGGTGAGGAGGATCCCACCGGCCGCACCTTCCCCCATCTGCCGGAGCCCACTGCGCCGCAGCCGGGGCAGAAGGCCATCGTCATCAGCAACGTGAACCAGAAGGGTGGCGTGGGCAAGACCACCACCACCATCAACCTGGGTGCCGCGCTGGTGGAGACCGGGCGGCGGGTGCTCCTGGTGGACTTCGACCCCCAGGGGTCGCTCAGCGTCGGTCTGGGCATCAACCCCCACACCCTCGAATCCAGCATCTACAACCTGCTGCTCACCCGGGAGCACACCCCGCAGGAAGTGATCCAGCCCAGCGTGATCGAGGGGCTCGACATCCTGCCCTCCAACATCGACCTGTCGGCGGCCGAGGTGCAGCTGGTCAGCGAGGTGGCTCGTGAGCAGACGCTGCTGCGGGTGCTGGAGAAGGTGGAGGACGACTACGACGTCATCCTCATCGACTGTGCGCCCTCGCTCGGCCTGCTCACCATCAATGCGCTGACGGCTTCCCACTACGTGCTGATGCCGCTGGAGTGCGAGTTCTTCGCGCTGCGCGGCATCGCCCTGCTGACCGACACGATCAGCAAGGTGCAGGAACGGCTCAACCCCAAGCTGCAGATCCTGGGCATCCTGGGAACCATGTACGACGGACGCACGCTGCACTCGCGCGAGGTGCTGGAGCGCGTCGTCGACGCCTTCGGCGAGCAGGTCTTCCACACCGTGATCAAGCGCACCATCAAGTTCCCCGAGACCACCGTGGCCGGTGAGCCGATCACCACCTATGCCTCCAGCTCGCCCGGTGCCGCCGCCTACCGTCAGCTGGCGAAGGAGGTCTTGGCTCGATGCCACGGCGCGTGAGCCTGCCGGGCGCGTCCGAACTCTTCCGGCCCACCAGCGCGCCCGAGATCGACCTGGTGCCGAGCCCGGCGCCGGCCCAGCCGTCCGAGGAGCGGCCGTCCCAGGAGCAACCGGCTCCGTCTGCGCCGCGCCCCCGCAAGCGCCGGGCCCCCTCGGCCGAACCGACGGAGCAGCCCGCGTCGGCCCCCGCCGAGCCGACGGCCGAGAAGGCGCAGAAGCCTGCGCGCAAGAGCACGCGCAAGGGCGCCAGTGGCCGGGTGCGTCACGACGAGAAGATCACCGTCTACGTGAGTCGCGAGGAGCTGATGGCCCTGGAGCACGCTCGGCTGGAACTGCGTGGTGACTACGACTTGGCCGTCGACCGTGGCCGAATCGTCAGGGAGTCCATTGCCCTGGCGATGGCAGACCTGGCGGCACACGGTGCCGATTCCGAGCTGGTGCGTCGCCTGAACGAGCAGTGACGTGGCCTCGGCAAGCCACGACGAGCCGTCCACGGGGCAGGAGCACCAAGGTTTCCAGGTGACCCTGGACAATTTCGAGGGACCCTTCGACCTGCTGCTGCAGCTGATCAGTCGCCACAAGCTGGACGTGACCGAGATCGCCCTGAGCCGGGTCACCGACGAGTTCATCGCCCACGTCAAGGCCGGCGGAGCCGTGTGGGACCTGGAACAGACCAGTTCCTTCCTGGTGGTGGCCGCCACGCTGCTCGACCTGAAGGCGGCCCGGCTGCTGCCCCAGGGCGAGGTGGAGGATGCCGAGGACCTGGCCCTGCTGGAGGCCCGCGACCTGCTCTTCGCCCGGCTGCTGCAGTACCGGGCCTTCAAGCTGGTCAGCGCCCAGTTCGCCCGTCGCCTGGAGGCCGAGACACGGCGCTTTGCCCGTCCCGGAGGGTTGGAGCCCCGCTTCGCGGGCCTGCTGCCCGAGGTGCAGATCCGCGCCACGCCGCAGCGGTTGGCCGAGATCGCGGCCCGGGCCATGACGCCGCCGGCCGCGGTGGAGGTCAGCCTGGACCACCTGCACGGCTCCCGGGTGAGCGTCCAGGAACAGGCCTCGCTGGTGGTCGAACGATTGCGTCGGCAGGGCACGTTGACCTTCCGCGCGCTGACCGGTGACGCGGACCGCATCACGACGGTGGCCAGGTTCCTGGCCCTGCTGGAGCTCTACCGCAATCGTGCGGTGAGCTTCGAGCAGCTGACCCCGCTGGGGGAGCTGACCATCCGGTGGACTGGGCACCAGGAGGGCGACGTGGCGATCAGCGACGAGTTCGACGGTGGGACGGAACTGCGTCAGGAGGAGGATGCCCATGAATGACGACGAAGCGGTGTATGACGACGAAGCGGTGTATGACGATGAACCGGTGAAGGGCAACGAGCCGTTGACGTCCGGCAGCCTGGCCGCACGAGCCGAACGGGTCGAGGGGCCGCTCGAGGCGTTGCTGCTGATGGCCGACGAGGCGATGCCCGCCAGCACGCTGGCCGAGGCGGTGCAGGAACCCCTGGCAGTGGTGGAGCAGGCCTTGGCCAATCTGCGTGAGTTCTACGACCGCAGCGAACGTGGCTTCGAACTGCGCAATGTGGGCGGCGGGTGGCGCTACTGGACCCGCGCCGAGCATGCCGACCTGATCAGTGCCTGGGTGGTCTCCGGTCAGTCGAACAAGCTCTCCCAGGCCGCCCTGGAGACCCTCAGCGTCATCGCCTACCTGCAGCCGATCAGCCGTGCCCGGATCTCCGCCGTGCGTGGGGTGAACGTCGACGCGGTGGTGCGCACCCTGGTGGCGCGCGGCCTGATCAGCGAGGCCGGAGCCGACGAGCAGACCGGGGCCACCGTCTTCAGCACCACCGACTACTTCCTGGAACGCATGGGGTTGGCCAGCGTCGACGAACTGCCCCCGCTGGCACCGCACCTCCCCGACGCCTCGGCGCTGGAGGAGGAATTGTCACACTTGGCCGCTACCGTAGAGACCGATGGTGACGACGATTCCGCCGACACCAACAGCGGTGGCGCGTCGCACGAGGACGCGCCGCACAGAGGAATGGACGAGCATGACTGACCACGACGACCGTGAGGTCGACGAGACAACCACCCCCGAGCCCGAGACCATGTCTCCGGAGCCCGAGGCCACGACCCCCGAGCCTGTCGAGGGGGAGGGTATCCGGCTGCAGAAGGTGCTGGCCAATGCCGGCCTCGCATCGCGACGCCACGCCGAGATCATGATCGCCGATGGCCGCGTCGAGGTGAACGGCGCCCTGGTCACCGAGCAGGGAATCCGCGTCCACCCCGAGCGTGACACCATCCGCGTCGACGGGATGCGGATCCCGCCGCCCCGCCGCAATGCCTACCTGGTGGTGAACAAGCCGCGCGGCGTGGTGTCCACCATGGAGGACCCGGAGGGCCGCCCCACGCTGGGCGACATCGAGTTCGACAAGCAGGCCTGGAAGCAGCTGCGCCTGTTCCACATCGGCCGCCTCGACACCGACACCGAGGGTCTGATCCTGCTCACCAATGACGGGGAGTTCGCCCACCGCATGGCGCACCCCAGCTACAAGGTGCCCAAGACCTACCTGGCTGAGGTGGAGGGCTTCCTGGACAACAAGACCCTGCGCCGTCTGGAGAAGGGCCTGCGGCTGGACGACGGTCCGGTCAAGCCCGACAAGGTGAAGCTCGTGATGCGCTCGGAGAAGCGCTCGCTGGTGGAGGTCACCCTGCACGAGGGGCGCAACCGCATCGTGCGTCGCATGATGGACTCGATCGCCCATCCCGTGCGCAAGCTCAGCCGCACCGCGATCGGTCCGGTCCGGTTGGGCCAGCTGCCGATCGGCGAGGCACGCGAACTGACCCGCGACGAGCTGGGGGCCCTGCTCGACCTGGTGAAGATGTGAGGCGCTGAGCGAAGCGATGGTGCGAGTACGTGGACTGGAGACCGAGTACGGGCTGCAGGTTCGGGTACGTCCCCTGGACGCCGCCTCCCCGGTGGGGTGGCGGCGTCTGTCGTCGGACGAGGCTTCCCGGGTGCTCTTCGAACCGGTGGTGCAGGCCAATGCGGCCACCAGCGTCTTCCTGCGCAATGGCGGGCGGCTCTACCTGGACGTCGGATCCCACCCCGAGTACGCCACCGCTGAGTGCAGCACCCTCGCGGAGCTCATTGCGCAGGACCGGGCCGGAGACCTGATCCTGTCACGGCTGGCCGGCCGGGCCCGGGAGGCCCTGGCCGAGCAGGGGCTGGCGGCCACCATCGCGATCTTCAAGAACAATGTCGACTCGCACGGGAACTCCTACGGCAGCCACGAGAACTTCCAGGTGGCGCGCACCTCGAGCCTGGAGGCGATGGTGCAGGCGCTGGTGCCCTTCCTCACCACCCGCCAGCTGATCTGCGGCGCCGGACACTGGCAGCGAGACCGCTCGGGGACTGGCCGTTTCGTGCTGTCGCAGCGCGCGGCCCACATGTGGGATCCGCTCGGTTCGGGCACCACCCGCTCGCGCCCGATGGTCAACACCCGCGACGAACCCCACGCCGATGCCCAGCGCTTCCGTCGGTTGCACGTGATCGTCGGCGACTCGACGATGCTGGACCACAGCACGCTGCTGCGCGTGGGGTCGATGGAGTTGGTGCTGCGGGCCGTCGAGGCCGGTGAGCGATTCGCGGGCGTGCAGGTGCCCGAGCCGGGACGAACCATTCGGGAGGTCTCCACCGATCTGGGCGGGCAGCGTGCCGTCACCAGCGCCGGTCACAGCACGCTCGAGGTGCAGCGGCTCTGCTGGCAGGCGGCGGAGGCCTTCGTCGACGACGAGGAGCTGGCCGAGGTGCACCGGTTGTGGGACGGGGTCCTGCGGGCCCTGGAGGACCGGGCTCCCGAACGGTTGGCGGGCCACGTCGACTGGGTGGCCAAGCACCGTCTGTTGCAGGCCCAACGCGCCCGCCACCAGCTGACCGACGACGATCCGCGGCTGGCCCAGCTGGACCTGGCCTGGCACGACATCGTCGAGGGGCAGGGGCTGGCGCGCATCAGCGAGCAGCGCGGCCAGGTCTGGCACTGGTTGGCGCCGGAGGCGGCGCACCGGGCCGTCGACGAGCCGCCGTCCACCACGCGTGCTGCCCTGCGTTCGGCCTTCCTCACCGTCGCGCAGCAGTACCAGCGGGAACACCAGGTGGACTGGATGCGCTTCTCCTGCCACGACCTGGCCGACGGCACGGTGGTGGTGGACGACGCCTCCACCACCAGGGACCAGGCCGTGGAGACACTGCTGGGCCGGATGGCCGACGAACCGCGCCGCGCCGCGTCGAGCAGCTTCGCCACGCGACGACGATCGTGGGGGCCCAGCGAGCTCGGGTAGTCTCGACCCGTGCTTCTCTTCTCGCAGACCATGCAGCCCCAGTCCGGGGACGTCCGCACTCGTGCTCGCCGACGCGCGGGTGCCGCCAGCCTGGCGCTTGGGCTGAGCCTCTCGCTGGCCGCCTGCGGCGGTGACGAGACCACCCAGACGACTGCCAGCAGCAGTGCGGCTGCCTCGTCGGCGCCCGCCGCGGGCTCCTCGGCGACCTCCGCCACGCCTGCCGCATCCGCCACCCCCAGCGCGAAGGCCACGCCCAGCGCCAAGCCCACGCCCACCAAGAAGCCGACCGTCATCAAGGACCTGTCGGCCCTCAAGGTTGCCCCCACCGATCCGGGCAAGGCCCCCAAGGTGACCGGTCAGTGGCCGCTGGCGGTGCAGAAAACCCAGGTGAAGGTGCTCAAGCAGGGCACCGGACCGGCGGTGCCCAAGGACGGCACCGTCGAGGTGAACTACCAGGGCGTCAATGCGCGCACCGGCAAGGTCTTCGACGAGTCCTTCAGCCGCGGCCAGACCGCGACCTTCCCGCTCAACGGCGTGGTGGCCGGTTTCAAGAAGGCCCTGGAGGGCCAGAAGGTGGGAAGCCGCGTGCTGGTCATGATGACCGGCGCCGACGGCTATGACGCCACCGGGGGCAACCAGGCCGCCGGCATCGAGAAGGGCGACAACCTGGTCTTCACGATCGACGTCCTCTCCACCCCGTACACCAAGCCCACCGGCAAGGCCGTGCCGCCCAAGGCCGGGCTGCCGACCGTGAAGGACGACGCCAAGGGCGTTCCGGCGGTCACCATTCCCAAGTCCGATGCGCCCACCGAGCTGTTGACCCAGCCGCTGGTCAAGGGCGAGGGCCGCAAGGTGAAGGCCAATGACGCCATCACCGTGAACTACCGCAGCTACAACTGGGCCGACGGCAAGCTCCTGCAGGACACCTACGCCACCGGTGAGGAGACCGGCCCGCTCAACGAGCTGATCCCCGCGTGGAAGAAGGGCCTGGTCGGGCAGACCACCGGCAGCCGGGTGCTGCTGGTGGCCCCGCCGTCGCAGGCCTACGGCGACCAGGGTCAGGGCAAGGTTCCGGGCAAGGCGACCGTCGTCTACGTCATCGACCTGCTCTACGCCCAGGACGCCGCGCAGGTTCCCCAGTGACCTGGGCCCAGTGACGCGGGCTGGGTGACTCAGGTTGGGTGAGACCAGGCCCTCAGGCGACGGTCCAGGCCCGCCAGACCAGCGGATTGTCCAGCTGGCCCGGGGCCAGGGCCGCGAGCACCTCGGCCGCGGTATCGGCCTCGGGAAGGCCGGCGGAGCGGCACAACCGACGCAGCACCTGTGAGGCACCGACGCCGTGGGCCTGCAGGTCTGCCAGTGTCACCGCACCGTCACGCTTGGCCAAGCGCTTGCCCTGCGCATTGAGGGCGAGCGAGACGTGCACGTATTCGGGCACGGGATGGCCCAACTGGCGCGCCAGCCAGGCCTGACGCGGCGCCGAGTCGAGCAGGTCGTCGCCCCGGGTCACCTGGGTGATGCCCTGCAGGCCGTCGTCCACCACGACGGCGAGGTTGTAGGCAGGGGTGCCATCGGCGCGTTGCAGCACGAAGTCGTCCACCGGGCCGGTGATGCTGCCGGCATGCACGTCGTGCACCGTCTGCCGCGCGTCGTGGGCTCGCACCCGCAGGGCCGGGGCGCGGGTGAGCCTGCGCTGGTCACGTTGGAAGCTGGTCAACCGGGCACAGGTTCCGGGGTAGGGACGCCAACTGGTGGCGCCGGGCCCGCCGTTGGGGGCCTGCGAGGCCTCGGCGATCTCACGCCGCGTGCAGAAACACTCGTAGGTCTCCAGGCCCGCGATGGCCTGACGGTAGAGCTCGATGCGTTCGCCTTGGCGAACCACCGGCGGATCCCAGTCGAGGCCCAGGGCCTGCAGGTCGTCGAGCTGGCGTCGGGCCACCTCGGGGGCGGCGGCCACGCGCTGCTGGTCGAGGTCTTCGATGCGCAACAGGAAGTCGCGTCCTTGGCTGCGGGCCCACAACCAGGCCAACAGGGCCGTGCGCAGGTTGCCCAGGTGGAGGTCGCTGGTGGGCGAGGGCGCGAAACGTCCCGCTCCTGGCCGGTCCATCGGCTCACCTCCCGCTGGTGGAGTCCTTGCTGGCTGGTGCAGCCCTGACTGGCGGGGCCGCTCGCCACCTGCCGGCCGAGTGTCATCGTGGCCCGCTGGTAGCCTCGAGGGCGTCCTGCACACTGTGTCCCCTCGGCAGAAGGTCACCCATGGCACCCCGCAAGAGCGAACGTATCGTGAACCTCACGATCTGCCTGCTCTCGGCCCGCCGTTTCCTGCCCAAGAGCCAGATCCGCGAGGTGGTCGAGGGCTACCAGGACATGAGCGATGCCACCTTCGAGCGCACCTTCGAACGCGACAAGGATGAACTGCGCGCCATGGGCGTCCCGGTGGAGACCGGTCACAACGAGGCCTTCTTCGACGACGAGCCGGGTTACCGCATCCGGCGGGCGGACTTCGAGTTCCCGCCGGTGGAGTTCACCCCGGCCGAGGCGACGGTGCTGGGCGCCGCCGCGCAGGTGTGGCAGCAGGCCAGTGCCGCCGAGCAGACCGTCAATGCGCTCACCAAGTTGCGCGCCACCGGCGTCGAGCCCGACACCGACCGGTTGGCCGCGCTGGAACCGACGGTGACGGCCGTGGAACCTGCCTTCGAGACCATCTGGCAGGCCACCCTGCAGCGTCGCCGGGTCAGTTTCCGGTACCGCGGCGGCAGCGAGGAGCGGGTGCTGGAGCCGTGGAATGTCACCTGGCGCAAGGGCCGCTGGTACGTGATGGGCCATGACCTGAGCCGCGGTGAACCGCGCATGTTCAAGATGGGGCGCATCAGCGGCGAGCCGCGCCTGCACCCCGAGCGGGAGGCCTACCAGGTGCCCGACGTCGACCTGGCCGAGATGGCCCGACGGCTGGAGCCAGCCGGACCGGACGCCACCGCGGTGGTTGCGGTGCGCGAGGGTCATGCACCTGCCATGACACGCCGTTCCGAACGGATCGAGGTGCCACGCCCGTTGCCAGCCGGTTTCGCCGCCTGGCGGGTGCCGTGTGGCAACGAGGCCGAACTGGCCGCCGAGGTGTGTGCCGCGGGGGCCAATGCCGTCGTGCTGGAGCCGGCCCGGTTGCGAGACAGGGTGTTGCACCAGCTGCGCGGAGTGGTGGCCGCCGCACGTGGACAGGAGCAGGCATGAGCACCTCGGCAGAACAGGTGAGCCGGCTGCTGGCCCTGGTGCCCTACCTGCAGGCACACCCGGGCATCGCGGTGACCGAGGCGGCCCAGGCCTTCGGGGTGACGCCCGCGCAGCTGCACAAGGACCTGAAGGTGTTGTGGATGTGTGGCCTGCCCGGCGGGCTGCCGGGTGACCTGATCGAGATCGACATGGATGCCGCGGCAGAGCAGGGCACGATCCACCTCACCAATGCCGACTACCTGAGCCGGCCGATGCGCTTCACCCTGGACGAGGCGATGAGCCTGGTGGTGGCGCTGCGGGCCGTGGCGGAGGTGGCCAGTGGACAGACGGCCCAGGCCGTCGCGAGCGCCCTGTCCAAGTTGGAGGCGCTGACCGCCCAGGGCGAGTCCGAGCGCGTCGCCATCAGCGTCGCCAGCGGTGACGAGGGGGTGCGCGAGGTGCTCACCACCGCCATCGACCAGGGCCAGCGGGTGCGCCTGGTCTACGACGGGCTGGCGCGCGGCCGTACCTCGACGCCGGTGGTGGACCCGGCGCGCATCGACCTGCGCGACGGCGCGGCCTACCTGCAGGCCTGGAGCCTGGAGCGTGATGCCTGGCGGACCTACCGGATCGACCGGATTGTCGAGGCCGAACCGACCGGCGAGCCGGGGGCCGAGCACGGCAGCCCACCGGCGCCGGTGCCCGGATGGTTCGGCCCGCAGACGGACCGGGTCACGCTGGAGCTGGCACCCGAGGCGGCCTGGATCACCGAGTACTACCCGACCGTGGACGTGCACCCTTCGCAAACCCACGATGAACATTTGGTGGCAGTTCTACCGGTGAGCAGCCCCGGATGGCTGCTGTCCTTGCTGTTGCGGCTGGGGGACCAGGTGCGGGTGGTGGAGCCGGCCGGTGCCGCCCAGGAGGCCGCCCGGGTGGCTTCCGAGGCCCTGGAGCTGAACCGACTGTTCCACGCAGACGAGGCTCGCTGATGGGGTGGCTGCTGCTGTGGACCGGTATCGGCATCGCCTGGCTGGCGATGGTGGCCGGGTGCGGCTGGCGCCTGTGGCGCAAGGGGCGTGCCCTGCTGCAGGAGTTGTCCCACCAGGGACGCACCCTGGGCGACCTGCTCACGGTGCTGGGGGAGCTACAGTTGCCAGCGACCGGGAAGACCGGCGCGACCGCCGGGCCCAGCAGGGCCGACGGCGCTGGTACCCCTACGATGGCAGGGCGGCCACCCCGGCCGCAGGAATGAAAGGCATCTGACATGCACGCACTGATCGCTGGACTCCCCGGTGGCATGGAGTGGGTCATCCTCCTCATCGTGGCCTTGCTGCTGTTCGGTGGTTCCCGGCTGGCCGGCATCGGCAAGGGCACGGGGCGCGCCATCCGCGAGTTCAAGGAGGAGACCGCGGGGCTTCGTGACGGTGACAAGAAGGCCGTGGAGCAGGGCAAGGCCGATCCGGTGACCAAGGTGGACGGCCCGACCGAGGCCGAGATCCAGGCCGAGCGCAACAACCTCGGCAACCTCTGAGCCCAGGCCTGCCACACCCGTGTCCAGCACCGCCAAGCGTCGCTTCAACCTGTCCTGGTTGAAGCCACCGGCCATGCCCGAGGACGGGTCCATGGCCCTGGTGGACCACCTGCGCGAGTTGCGCTACCGGGTGATCGTCTCGGCCATCGCCGTGGTGGTGGGCGCCATCGTCTGCTGGTTCTTCATCGACACCCTGCTCGACGTGGTGATGTGGCCCTACCACGAGGCTCGTCGCAACCTGCAGGCCGATCGTCCCGACCTGGTGATGCACACCACCTACCAGGGTGTCTCGTCGCCCTTCATCATGAAGCTGCAGACCGGTGGTTTCGCCGGCCTGCTCCTCACCTGCCCGATCTGGCTCTACCAGCTGTGGGCCTTCATCGCGCCCGGCCTGCTGTCGAAGGAGCGCCGATGGGCGCTCACCTTCCTGGCCGCCGCGATCCCGCTCTTCCTCGCGGGCGTGGTGACCGGATACTTCGTCACCCCCAAGGGCTATGAGGTGATGATCGGCTTCGTGCCGGAGAACTCCGACGCCCTGGCCCTGCTGGACGCCCCGACCTTCCTGGTCAACGAGATCAAGCTGTTGACGCTGTTCGGCGTCTCCTTCCTGCTGCCGGTGGTGCTGGTGACGCTCAACCTGATGGGAGTGGTCACTGGCGAGCAGCTGGGCAAGGCACGTTCGGCGGCGCTCTTCGGCTGTTTCGTCTTCGCCGCCGTGGCCACCCCTTCCACCGACCCCTTCTCGATGTTGGCGATGGCCATGCCGATGGGCTTCCTCTACGTGGTGGCCGAGCTCATTTCCCGTCGGCATGACAAGCGCAAGGCCGTGCAGGAGGCCAAGGAACTCGACGTGCAGTTGACCTATTGATGCCTTGATGAGCACTGCACGGACCATCCATCTGGTGGTCAATCCCAGTTCTGGGCGCGGCCGGGCGCGACGGCTGCTGCCCAAGGTCCGCAACACCCTGGCGACGATCGAACGTGTTCGCGTGGAGGTGCACACCACCACCAACTACGACGATGCCCGCCAGGCGACCCTGGCGGCGGCCCTGAGCGCTCGCCCCGGGGCCGGGGACAGCCTGGTGGTGATGGGCGGCGACGGCATGGCCCACCTGGGGCTGAATGCCTGCGCCGAGGCGCACGATGCGGGGCTGGCCGTTCCGCTGGGCGTGATCCCGGCCGGCACCGGCAATGACTTCTGCCGTGGCGTGGGGATTCCGGTGGATGCGAAGGCGGCGACGCTGGCCATCGTCGCGGGACGTACCCAGCGGGTCGACCTGGCCGAGGCTCGCGGCAAGCTCGAAGGGGGAGCCGAGCGGCGCTTCGTCGGTTCCGTGGTCTCCACTGGTTACGACGCCGTGGTCAACCTTGCCACCAACAATTTCCGTTATCCGATCGGGCCGCTGGGGCCGCTGGCCTATGGCGCCATCGCGCTGGCCGAGCTGGCGCGCTTCGTGCCCTTCGACTACCGCATCACCCTGGACGGACGGCCGAGGGAGCTGCAGTCGGTGCTGGTCGCGGTGGCGAATGCGGGGTGGTTCGGGGGAGGCATGCACATCGTGCCGCCCGCCGACGTCACCGACGGGTTGCTCGACGTACTGCTGGTGGGTCCACTGGCCCGCCACGACGTCTTGCGCCTGCTCCCGCAGCTCTACGCGGGCCGCCACGTCGGACACCCGGCCGTCGAGATCGTGCGCGCCAGCACGGTGGAACTGGACGGCAACCTGGTGCATCGCGACGGCAGCCGTGGCCAGATGTTCGCGATGGCCGACGGCGAGAAGCTGGGGCGGGTGCCCCTGACGCTGCGCGCGCGTCCCGGACTGATCGACGTCTACCGGCCCTGAAGGGCTGGGCCGGGCGATCAGTGGTGCAGGTGGTCCTGGTGCGCCTGCCCGATGGCCGCCGACTCGAGCTGCAGGGTGCAGTGTTCGATGCTCACCGCGTGATGGCTGGCCAGACACTGCTGCAACTGTTCGAGGATGGCCAGGGAATGACCATCGGAGAAGCATTCGTTGTCCAGCACCACATGGGCGGTGAGGACAGGAAGTCCGGTGGCCACCGTCGAGGCGTGCAGGTCGTGCACCCCCAGCACGTGCGCTTGGCCCAGCATGTGCTCGCGCACCTGGGCCAGGTCGAGCCCGTGCGGCGTGGACTCCAGCAGGATCGAGGTGGAGTTGCGGAGCAGGACCAGCGCGCGCGGCAGGATCAGGGCCGCCACCACGAGCCCCGCCACCGAGTCTGCACGGCTCCAGCCGGTCCAGGCGATCACCGCGGCGGCCACCAGCACCGCGATCGAGCCGAGGGCGTCATTGGCCACCTCCAGGAAGGCGGCGCGCATGTTGAGGTTCTCGCCACGGCCGCCGGCCAGGACGGCCAGGGAGACCAGATTGGCCACCAGTCCCAGGGCGCCCACCAGGGCCAGGCCATGCGGTGCGATCTCGGGTGGGGAGACCAGTCGCTGCAGGGCCTCGACGACGGCATAGCAGCCCACGCACAGCAGCACCGCGGCCTGGGCCGCGGCGGCCACCACCTCGGCGCGCGCCCAGCCCCAGGTGCGGCGTGGTGATGCCGCGCGGGTCATCAGGTGGGCGGCGACCAGTGCCACCGCCAGGCCCATCGCGTCGGTGAGCATGTGCGCGGCGTCCACCAGCAGGGCCAGGCTCCCGGTCAGCGCGGCGCCCACCACCTCGGCCACCAGGACGGTGGAGGTGATCGCAAGGGCGATGCCCAGGCGGGTGCGATTGCTGGTGTGGCCCGCGTGGTCGTGTCCGGCGCCCATCTCAGCCCTCCTCGTGGCTGGCAGTTGCGTGGTCGGGGCACAGGGCGACGGCATTGTCGGTGGCCGCCAGCAGGTGTTCGGCTGCCTGGAGCAACGCGAGGGTGGGCGCGGGTGCTGCCAGGGAGTAGACCGACGAGCGGCCCTGGCTGCGCACCTGCACCAGTCCACAGTCGAGCAGGCAGGCCAGGTGCTTGCTGACCGTCGACTGTGCCAGGCCCAGGTGGCCGGTGAGCTCGACGACGCGGTGTTCGCCCAAGCTCAGGTGCTGCAGGATCACCAGCCGGGATCGATCCGACAGGGCCCGGAAGAGGCAGGCAGCCGGCTCCGTCGTGGTCGTCGCGTTCGGGGAGCCGGGGTCGTGCCCCTGCAATTGCATCGCCATGCAGCGATGATAGCGCAGATAGACGATCAGTCGGGTGCTGTGTCGCGGTCGTGTCGGTGGCAACGGCTACTGTCGGTGGTGATGAACGAGAACGAGTTGCCCCCGCTGCCCAAGGTGCAGGTGCCTGACGATGCCTCCGCGCTGGTCGATGGGCCGTTGGCCCCCTTCCAGGTGGAGCCCGGCAGCCTGCTCGAACAGTTCGCCGCCGGCTATGACTTCGCCCTGGACGACTACCAGCTGCGGGCCTGCGCCCAGGTGGAGGCCGGAGCCGGTGTGCTCGTCGCCGCCCCCACCGGTGCCGGCAAGACCGTGGTGGGGGAGTTCGCCGTCTTCTGCGCCCTGGCCACCGGCAAGAAGTGCTTCTACACCACGCCGATCAAGGCCTTGAGCAACCAGAAGTTCCATGACCTGGGGCAACGGCACGGCGCCGAGCGTGTGGGTCTGCTCACCGGTGACACCTCGGTCAACTCCGAGGCGCAGGTGGTCGTGATGACCACCGAGGTGCTGCGCAACATGATCTATGCCAACTCGACCACGCTGAACAACCTGGGCTACGTGGTGATGGACGAGGTGCACTACCTGGCCGACCGCTTCCGCGGCGCGGTCTGGGAAGAGGTGATCATCGGTCTGGCGCCCAGCGTCCAGCTGGTGAGCCTGTCGGCCACGGTGAGCAATACCGAGGAGTTCGGGGACTGGCTCGACGAGGTGCGCGGCAATGTCGAGGTGGTGATCTCCGAGCGCCGTCCGGTTCCCCTGTACCAGCACGTGATGGTCGGCAAGCAGATCCACGACCTCTTCGACGGGGTGGCGCCCACGGCCGCCGCCGACCCGAGCGAGCGGGCCTCCCGGGTGAACCCCGAGTTGATGAAGCTGGCACGCAATGAGGCCAAGGCGGTCCGTGACGACTCGCGACGGCCTCGTGGCCGCTCCGGCAAGGGCAAGAAGAATGCTGGCTACGGCTCGGGGCAGTTCGGCGGCGCCGCCAAGGCCCACCTGGAGCGCCGGGACCGGGGCAGGGGGCGAGACCAGCGGCCAGCGCCGCGGCTGACCCCCAGCCGCGCCGTGATGACCACGCAGCTGCAGCGCGCCCGGCTGCTGCCGGCGATCTGCTTCGTCTTCAGCCGCCAGGGCTGTGACGGGGCAGTGCGCCAGCTGCTGGCCAGCGGGGTGAACTTGACCAGCGACGACGAGGCGCGCCAGCTGATCGCGATCGCCGAGCGGCACCTGCAGGGCATGGCCCCCGCCGACCTTCGAGCCCTCGACCACGACATCTTCCTGGAGGCCCTGAGTCGAGGCATTGCCGCCCACCATGCCGGCCTGCTGCCCGCCTTCAAGGCCGTGGTGGAGGAGGGTTTCGCTGCTGGGCTGATCAAGATCGTCTTCGCCACCGAGACGCTGGCGCTGGGCATCAACATGCCTGCGCGCACCGTGGTGATCGAGAAGTTGGTGAAGTACAACGGGGAGGGGCACGTCGACATCACGCCCGGTGAGTACACCCAGCTCACCGGCCGCGCGGGCCGACGCGGCATCGACGTCGAGGGCCACGCCGTGGTGCTGTGGCAGCCGGGAATGGACCCGCGGGCCGTGGCGGGCCTGGCCTCGCGGCGTACCTACCCGCTCAAGAGCTCCTTCGCGCCCACCTACAACATGACCGTCAACCTCGTGGGACGGGTGGGTCGTGAGCGCGCCCGCGCCATGCTGGAGCAGAGCTTCGCACAGTTCCAGACCGACCGTTCGGTGGTGGGGATGGCCTCGGTGGCGGCCCGCAACCAACGCGACATCGACGACTACCTGGCCGCCGCCCAGTGCCATCTGGGTGACTTCACCGAGTACGCCCGGCTGCGCGAACAGGTGCGTGAGCTGGAGGCGGAGCAGGCCCGGATGCGCAAGGCCGACAAGCGTGCAGAGGCCTTCGAGTCGCTGATGACGCTTGAGCCTGGCGACATCATCCACGTTCCGGCGGGGCGACACCAGGGATGGGCCGCGGTGATAGATCCCGGTCGACGGGGCGGGCGTGGGGGAGAGCCGCACCCGATGGTCGTCACCGAGCGCCGCGACGTGGTGCGTCTGACCACCAGTGACTTCCCGACCCCCACCCAAGTGGTGGGCAAGCTGCGCATTCCGCGCAAGTTCGACCCACGCCAGCCGGCCCACCGTCGCAACCTGGCGGCCTCCTTCCTGGACAAGCTGCACACCCTCGACCCGCAGCTGGACACCCGGCGCGGTCCCCGTGCCGATGCCGAACTGACGGCTCAGATCACCGAGCTGCGGCGCGAACTCAGGCGGCATCCGTGCCACGAATGCCCCGATCGTGAGAGCCACGCCCGCTTCGCCGAGCGGGCGATGCGTCTGGATCGTGATCGGCAACAGGCCAGGGCCCGGGCCCAGGCGCGCAGCAACACCATCGCCAAGCGCTTCGACAAGCTGTGCCAGGTGCTGGAGTCGCTGGGCTACCTGGGCAGCGAGGACGACGAGGTCACCGATGCCGGGCGCATGCTGGCCCGGCTCTACTCCGAGCTCGACCTGGTGGCGGCCGAGTGCATCCGCGACGGCGTCTTCGACGGGCTCGACGCGCCACAGCTGGCGGCGGTGCTGAGCTCACTGGTCTACGAGACCCGGCGCGTGGAACATGGCCGCATGGCACGCATGCCCGATGCGGCCAGTGAGGCAGCCCAGCACGAGCTGCGCCAGACCTGGCGCCGGGTCTGTCTGGTGGAACGGGACTTCCGCCTCGAGCGAACCGGGGAGCCGGACATCGGTTTTGCCGAGGCAGCCTACGAATGGGCCCATGGCGAGCCCTTGGCCAGGGTGCTCGGCCACTGCGGGCTTCCCGCCGGTGACTTCGTGCGATGGGTCCGGCAGGTGATCGACATGCTGGGTCAGGTGGCCGCGGCCGCCGGGCCCGGAGACCTGCGCCGCACCGCCCGCGAGGCCATCGATGCCATGCGGCGTGGGGTCATCGAGTTCGATCCGGATGAGGACTGAACCTGCTGCGGTGTCGCTACCATTGCCGTGGCGATCGACGTGGGCGTCCGGCCCCGGCCGGCGCTGCCCTCCGAGCCGTTGACCTGACCTTCCCGAAATGGAGAACACCCATGGCCGGTGGCCTTGCAGCACTGCTGGATGACGTGGCGGCGATCGCGAAGATCGCGGCGGCCTCGGTGGACGATGTTGGTGCCGCGGCCGGCAGGGCGAGCATCAAGGCCACCGGTGTGGTGGTGGACGACACCGCCGTGACCCCGCAGTACGTCCAGGGCGTCACCCCCGACCGCGAACTGCCGATCATCAAGCGCATCGCGATCGGATCGATCCGCAACAAGCTCGTCTTCATCCTCCCGGTGGCGATCCTGCTGAGCATCTACCTGCCGTGGCTGCTCACCCCGATCCTGATGCTGGGCGGTACCTACCTGGCCTACGAGGGCGCCCACAAGATCTGGGGCATGCTCACCGGACACGGCCACGGCGAGGGCGCCGGGGGCGACCCCGGAACCCCCGTGGTGCTGGAGGGCAAGGAGCAGGAGGACAAGATGGTGAAGGGCGCCATCACCACCGACTTCATCCTGTCCGCCGAGATCATGGTGATCTCGCTCAACGAGGTGGCCGACCAGCCCCTGCTCACGCGCATCGCCAGCCTGGTGGTGGTGGCCCTGCTGATCACCTTCCTGGTCTACGGCGTGGTCGCCATCATCGTGAAGCTCGACGACATCGGCCTGGGCATGACCAAGCGGGGCATCAAGTCGGGCGCCCTGGTGGTCAAGTCGATGCCCGTCATCCTCAAGATCCTCTCCACCGTCGGCCTGGCCGCGATGCTCTGGGTGGGTGGCCACATCCTGATGGTGGGTGCCGACGAGCTGGGGCTGCACGCCCCCTACCAGTTCGTGCACCACATGGAGGAGCTCGTCGCCCACGCCGTGCCCGCCAGCGTGGCGGGAGTGCTGGGGTGGTTGACCAATACCCTCGGCTCGGCCGTCATCGGCTTCGTCGTCGGTTCGATCGTGGTGGGCATCCTGGCCCTGCTGCCGAGCCGCCACGGCCACGGGCAGGGCCGCGGCGAGCAGGCCGACACCCCGGCCGAGCCGCAGGCCGCCGGGGAGTGGCCCGGTGAGGGCACCATCGACGTCGACCCGTCGGTGGACCCGGGCAAGTACTGATCGTCGCCGATCGGGGTGCCGCAAGGCGAGACCCGACACCGCAGGGCGCGCCCAGCCCGATAGGTTCGCCCCATGAGTGTTGCGCTGCGTGTCATCCCCTGCCTCGACGTGCACGGGGGCAGGGTCGTCAAGGGCGTGAACTTCACCAATCTGCGTGATGCCGGTGATCCGGTGGAGTTGGCGCGCGCCTACGGTGAAGCGGGCGCCGACGAGCTGGTCTTCCTGGACATCTCCGCCTCGAGCGAGGGGCGCGCCACCACCCGCGAGATGGTGACGCGATGCGCCGAGACCGTCTTCATCCCGCTGTGCGTCGGTGGGGGAGTGGGCAGCGTCGACGACGTGGACGCGCTGCTGCGCTGCGGCGCAGACAAGGTGGGGATCAACACGGGAGCCATCCGCCGTCCCGAGGCGATCAACGAGATCACCGAGCGCTTCGGGAACCAGGTGCTGGTGCTCTCGCTCGACGCACGGCGCGAAGCGGGCCAGCCGTCGGGATTCGGGGTCACCACCCACGGTGGCCGTCGCAGCGCCGGGTTGGATGCCATCGCCTGGGCCAAGGAGGCCGTCGAGCGCGGGGCGGGCGAGGTGCTGTTGAACTCGATGGACGCCGACGGCACCACCGACGGCTTCGACCTTGAGATGATTCGCGCGGTGCGCGAGGTGGTGGACGTGCCGGTGATCGCCTCGGGCGGGGCGGGCACGGTGCAGCACTTCGTGGACGCCGCCAAGGCGGGGGCCGACGCGGTGCTGGCCGCCAGCGTCTTCCACTACGGCACGCTGTCGATCGGCCAGGTCAAGGACGGCCTGCGCGCCGCTGGCGTCGAGGTGCGCTGACCCCGCCGGAGTTCACCGGCCACGGCGGGGCCCGACCTGGATGCCGTGGTCCTTCCTTCGGGAGCGCTTCCGAATTGTTACCACCAAGGTCTGGATGTGGTCAGTCCACAGGTACTAGTCTGCTGCCATGGCTAGCAACGGAGCAGCAGACTGGAAGATCCCGGGCCTCGACGAGGGGCAGGTGAGCGAGCGCCTGGTGGATCGCATCGGCATGGCGCACGATGCCTCCCACTATCTGGTGACGCCGCGCGTCGTGGTGACGGCGGCTTCCGTGGCCGATGTCGCCGCCGTGATGCGCCAGGCCGCGCAGCAGGGCAGGCGGGTGACCTTCCGTTCGGGTGGCACCTCGCTCAGCGGGCAGGCGCTCAGCGACGACGTACTGCTGGACGTGCGCCAGAACTTCCGTGGTGTCACGGTGCTCGACCAGGGGCAGCGGGTGAGGTGCGAGCCGGGCGCCACCGTGCGCAGCGTCAACGCCCACCTGGCGCCCTTCGGACGTCGCCTCGGCCCCGATCCGGCCAGCGAGATCGCCTGCACGGTCGGCGGCGTGGTGGCCAACAATTCCTCCGGGATGAGCTGCGGCACCGAACGCAATACCTACCGCACCCTGGACTCGATGGTCCTGGTGCTGCCGAGCGGCACCGTCGTCGACACTTCGCAGCCCGATGCCGACGAGCGGCTGCGCCGGGACGAGCCGGCCCTGTGGGAGGGGCTGGCCAGTCTTCGCGATCGGGTCCGCGGCAATCCCGACAGCCTGGCGCGCATTGCCCAGCAGTACGCCATGAAGAACACGATGGGCTACGGCGTCAACTCCTTCGTCGACCATGACCAGCCCGTGCGCATCCTGGAGCACCTGGTGATCGGCTCGGAGGGCACGCTCGGTTTCGTGGCCGAGGCCACCTTCCGGACCGTGCCGGTGCATCCCTTCGCGGCCACGGCCCTGCTGGTGGTGGACGAGCTGGGCGTCGCCACCGACGCCCTGGGGCAACTGGTGCAGGGCGGTGCCACCGCCCTGGAGCTGATGGACGCCGCCAGCCTGCGAGTCGTCCAGCAGTACAAGGAGGCCTCCCCAGATCTGGCCGAGCTGCAGGTGCAACGCCACGCGGCCCTGCTGGTGGAGGCCACCAGCGACGATCCCGACGATCTGGCCGCTCGGATGTCTGCCCTCAACGACGTGATGGCCGGCCTGCCCATCGCCGAGCCGCCGCGCTTCACCGACGTCGCCGCCGAGCGCGCAGACCTGTGGTACCTGCGCAAGGGGCTCTACACCTCCGTGGCCGGAGCCCGTCCGGCCGGCACCACCAATCTGTTGGAGGATGTGGCCGTCCCGGTCGATTCGCTCACCGCCACCATCGACGACCTTGCCGGACTGTTCGGCTCCCACGGCTATGACGATGCGGTGATCTTCGGTCATGCCAAGGACGGCAACATCCACTTCATGATCAACCCCACCCTGTCCGACCCGCGGCAGCTGGAGACCTATTCCGAGTTCACCGAGCAGATGGTGGATGCCGTGCTTGCCCGTCAGGGCACGCTGAAGGCCGAGCACGGCACCGGCCGCATCATGGCCCCCTATGTGCGTCGGCAGTTCGGCGACGAGCTCTACGAGGTGATGCGCCAGGTGAAGCAGCTGGCCGATCCGAAGGCCATCCTGAACCCGGGGACCCTGCTCGACGAGAGCCCCACGGGGCACCTGGAGAACCTCAAGACGATGCCGCAGGTGGACGACTTCGTCGACCGGTGCGTCGAGTGTGGCTACTGCGAGCCGACTTGCCCCTCCAAGGACCTCACCACCACGCCGCGTCGACGCATCGCCCTGCTGCGCGAGATCCAGGTGCGACCCGAGGCCGAGGCCGAGGAATTGCGCAAGGCCTATGACTACGAGGCGGTGGACACCTGCGCCGTGGACTCGTTGTGCGCCAAGGCCTGCCCCGTCCTGATCGACACGGGTGTGTTCATGAAGACCTTCCGGGCACAACGCCACGGTGCCCTGGCAACCAAGGCCTCGGTGGCGCTGGCCGAACACTGGGGGCCGGTCACCACGGGTCTGCGTGCCGGCATGAAGGTGGCCGACGTGCTCCCCTCGGCGGTCCTGGAAGGGGCGACCAGGCTGGGGCGCACCGTGATCAGCAAGGACGTGCTTCCCGTGGTCGGTTCCGACCTGCCCGGTTCTGGCGCGGCCCGGCCGCAGCCGAAGAGCGTTCCCCAGGCCAAGGGCGTGATGTTCGCCTCGTGCCTGGGCGAGATCTTCGGGCCTTCGGAATCGGGATGCGGGCGGGGCGTGACCGATGCGCTGGGCGAGATCTGCCGTGCCGCCGGCGTCGGCCTGGAGGTTCCCGACCTCAGCGGCCTGTGCTGCGGGACGGTGTGGGTCTCCAAGGGATTCACCGAGGGTGCCGCCGCCATGGCCGAGCGCACCTTCGACGTGCTGTGGGCCGCCAGCCGGCAGGGCGCCCTCCCGATCGTGGGCGACGCATCCTCCTGCACCCACGGGCTGGAGGGGCTGGCCACCCACCTGCCCCCGCACAAGGCCGAACTGTGGCGCACGGTGGTGGTGGAGGATGCGGTGAGCTTCGTGGCTCGTGAATGCCTGCCCCACCTGCAGCTGGAGGCACAGGGCACGATGGTGCTGCACCCCACCTGCTCGATGATCCACCTGGGCTGCGTCGAGGACGCCATTGCCTGCGCCCGGGCCGTCTACCAGGACGTGGTGGTCCCCGTGAATGCCGGCTGCTGTGGCTTCGCCGGTGACCGAGGAATGCTGCATCCGGAGCTGACGGCCTCCGCCACTGCCGCCGAGGCCCGCGAGGTGGAGCGCCTGGAGCAGGAACTCGGGCGCCGGGGCAAGCGGATCGAGGCGCACGCAAGTGCCAACCGCACCTGTGAGATGGGCATGTCGCGGGCCACGGGGAAGGAGTACCGCCACGTCCTGGAGCTGGTCGCCGAACGGCTGCCGGGCCATGAGCGCGGCAGGTGATCGCGGGCCTAGGATGGGGCCATGGATTGCCTGTTCTGCAGCATCGTTGCCGGTGACGTCCCCAGCCGCAAGGTCTACGAGGACGACGTGGCCTACGCCTTCCTCGACATCGCCCCGTGGCACAAGGGTCACACCCTGGTGATTCCGAAGCGTCATGTCGACGACCTCACCGGGGATGCCGAGGTGATGCAGGAGATCGCTCCGGCGGTCAGCCGGGTGGCGCGGCTGTTGGTGGACCGGCTGGACGCGGACGGGATCAACATGCTGTCCAGCGCCGGCCCGGTGGCGGGCCAGGAGGTCTTCCACCTGCACGTGCACCTGGTGCCGCGCTATGGCGAGCACCCCGGTCTTGGTGAACTCTTCCGCAAGCAGGTGGAGGAGGATCCCGACCAGGTGCTGGCCCAGATCCTGGGCTGACGGGGCTTGTGGGCTTGCAGTGTGACCCCTGTCGCAGGCGAGCTGTGCATTGGCTGAAGCGCTCCTTCCCGACAGGGAAGATGTTGAATTCAGAACCAGATGGGAGTTGAATTCGAAAGCATTCAACGGCGCATCCAGTTGCCGTGCACAACCAGAGGACTTCCCATGAACGCCAAGCCCGTCAAGATCATCGGTCTGCTCTCCATGATCGCCGGACTCATCATGCTGGTCGCCGGCGCCATCACCTGGGGCACCGTGACCAGCCAGCTCAAGAGCGAGAACATCACCGTTCCCGCCGACGCCGCCTCCAATGCCGGCAAGCAGGTGGCTGGTCCCTTCACCGCCTGGAGCCAGGCCGAGATCATCAAGACCCATGCCCTGGCCGGCGCGGAGGGCAAGACCTACGCCGAGCTGGGTGCCGAGATCAAGAAGGCTGAAGCTGCCGGTGACACCGCCGCCGCCGAGAAGTACACCGAGGCGCGCACCAGCGCCATGAACGGTTCCTTCCTGCGCGCCTCGCTGTTCACCTCCATCGTCAGCTACGGCATCTCGGCCCTGGTCATGGGGCTGGGCCTGCTCTCGACCCTGGTGGGTTGGGCGCTGACCCGCATCGCCAAGCTGCTCGACTCCGCTCGTGCGACCGGCGCCGGTGTCGGTGCGACGACCGCCAAGGCCGTCTGAGCAGGGCGACGTACTCCTTGCGCGGGGCGTGGGTGGGCCAGTGGCTCACCGGCGCCCCGCGTCGGTTCTGCGGGTGGGTCTGCCGCGTTGCGGGTATCCGCAACGTGGGCATTGTGTCCATGATGTGAGACGACTGTCTCGCGATGTTGACGCACGCCGCGTCGCCCGAGAAGGTTGATGCGTGCTGAACTTCCTTCTCGTACTCACCAAGCGCTGAGACCGCCGTTCGTCGAACAGGTCGAAGCGCTTCCTCCGTGTGCCCCAGGGGCAACGGAGGTTTTTTGTTGGCTGGGCTGCGGTCCAGTGGGCGAAACGGCGCGAGAAGGACAAGCAGGACACGCAATCATCGGATGGGGCAGCGGCTCCATCCATCGCACGCAACGAAGGGAATGCCATGGCACCCGCAGACTCAACCCCTCCGATGATGACCGGCGCGCAGGCGCTCGTCGCCTCGCTGGAGCGTCTGGGGGTAGAGGTGGTGTTCGGTCTTCCGGGGGGCGCCATCATGCCCGCCTACGACGCGCTCTACGACTCGAAGGTGCGCCACATCCTGGTGCGCCACGAGCAGGGGGCCGGCCATGCCGCCGAGGGCTATGCCGTCTCCACCGGCCGGGTGGGCGTGTGCATCGCCACCTCCGGCCCCGGCGCCACCAACATGGTCACGCCGATCGCGGACGCCTACATGGACTCGGTCCCGATGGTGGCGATCACCGGCCAGGTGAACTCGAGCTACATCGGCACCGACGCCTTCCAGGAAGCCGACATCCGGGGCATCACGATGCCGATCAGCAAGCACAACTTCCTGATCACCCGCACCGAGGACATCCCCAAGGCCGTCAAGGAGGCCTTCCACATCGCGGAGACCGGTCGCCCCGGCCCGGTGCTGGTGGACATCGCCAAGGACGCGCTGGTGGGCTCCGCCCCCTTCGTCTGGCCCTCGGGCATCAACCTGCCCGGGTACAAGCCCACCACCAGGCCGCACACCCGCCAGGTGCGCGAGGCGGCCAAGATGATCGCCGAGGCCAAGCGTCCGGTGCTCTACATCGGTGGCGGCGTCATCAAGGCCCGTGCAGCCGACGAGCTGGCCAAGCTGGTGGAGGCCACCGGCATCCCCGTGGTCACCACCCTGATGGCTCGCGGTGCCTTCCCCGACAGCCATGAACTGCACATGGGCATGCCCGGCATGCACGGCAGCGTCTCGGCCGTCGGGGCGATCCAGCAGTCCGACCTGCTGATCGCCGTCGGCACCCGTTTCGACGACCGGGTGACCGGCCGGTTGGACACCTTCGCCCCGCTGGCCAAGGTGATCCACGCCGACATCGACCCGGCCGAGATCAGCAAGAACCGCAAGGCAGACCTGCCGGTCGTCGGTGATGCCCGCGCCTTCCTGAATGCGCTCAACTCCGAGATCTCCAAGGTCACCCTGCAGGACCTGGCCGCGTGGCAGGCCAACCTGGCCTCGTTGAAGCGGCGCTACCCGCTGGGCTGGGAGGAGCCGACCGACGGCAAGCTGAGCCCCCAGTACGTGATCAAGCGCATCGGTGAACTCAGCGGCCCCGAGGCGATCTATGCCGCCGGCGTCGGGCAGCACCAGATGTGGTCGGCCCATTTCCTGCCGCACGAACTGCCCGGCAAGTGGCTCAACTCCGGTGGCGCCGGAACCATGGGCTACTGCGTCCCGGCGGCGATGGGCGCCAAGGCCGGAAATCCCGACGCGGTGGTGTGGGGGATCGACGGCGACGGCTGCTTCCAGATGACCAACCAGGAGCTGGTCACCTGCGCGCTGAACGACATCCCGATCAAGATCGCCGTGATCAACAACAACGTTTTGGGCATGGTGCGCCAGTGGCAGACGCTCTTCTTCGACCAGCGCTACTCGCACACCGACCTCAACTCCGAACGCATCCCCGACTTCCCCAAGCTGGCCGAGGCGATGGGCTGCGTCGGGCTGCGGGCCGAGACCCCCGAAGAGGTGGACGAGGTGATCGAGAAGGCCTTGAGCATCAATGACGGCCCGGTCGTGGTTGAGTTCGTCGTCAACAAGGACGCCATGGTCTGGCCGATGGTGGCCGCCGGCACCAGCAATGACGACATCAAGATCGCCCGTGACATGGCCCCCGACTGGGAAGAGGAAGACCTGTGAGCAGCCATACCCTCAGCGTCCTGGTGGAGAACACCCCGGGCGTGCTGACCCGGATCGCGGCGCTGTTCAGCCGTCGCGGTTTCAACATCGAGTCGCTCGCGGTGGGCCCCACCGAGAACGAGGCGCTCTCGCGAATGACCGTCGTCGCCCAGGTGGACGACGAGCTGGTCCTCGAGCAGCTGGTCAAGCAGCTCAACAAGCTCGTCGAGGTGATCAAGGTGGTGGAATTGCACTCCAACGCCGTCAAGCGCGAACTGGTGTTGATCAAGGTGCGTTCCGACCTGGACAATCGCAGCCAGATCATCGACACGGTGGGACTCTTCCGTGGCAAGGCGGTCGACGTCGGGCCGGATTCCATTACCGTGGAGGCAACCGGCAGTCGCGAGAAGCTGGATGCCCTGATCGAGATGTTGCAGCCCTACGGCGTGTTGGAGCTGGTGCAGTCCGGCCAGGTGGCGCTGGGCCGCGGCATCCGAACGATCAACGACAAGTCCCGAACCCAGGGCTGAACAACATCCCCCCAAGACCGAGGGCCGTCGAAACCGACGCGTCCCACAACGAACAAGGAGTTCCATCCACATGGCAAAGATGTTCTACGACGACGACGCCGACCTCTCGATCATCCAGGGCCGCACCGTTGCCGTGATCGGCTACGGCTCGCAGGGCCATGCCCACGCGCTCAGCCTGCGCGACTCCGGCGTCGACGTGCGCGTCGGTCTGGCCGAGGGCAGCAAGTCGCGCGCCAAGGCCGAGGCCGAGGGCCTGCGGGTGCTCAGCGTCGCCGAGGCCGTGGAGGAGGCCGACGTGGTGATGATCCTCACCCCCGACCAGGTGCAGCGCGGCCTGTACAAGGCCGAGATCGAGCCCAACCTGGAGGAGGGCGACGCCCTGTTCTTCGCCCACGGCTTCAACATCCGCTTCGGCTACATCACCCCGCCGGAGGGCGTGGACGTCTGCATGGTCGCCCCCAAGGGCCCGGGCCACGTCGTGCGTCGCGAATACGCCGACGGCCGTGGCGTGCCGGTCATCGTCGCCGTCGAGAAGGACGCCTCGGGCAATGCCTGGCCGCTGGCCCTGAGCTACGCCAAGGCGATCGGTGGCCTGCGGGCCGGTGGCATCGAGACCACCTTCACCGAGGAGACCGAGACCGACCTGTTCGGTGAGCAGGCCGTGCTGTGCGGCGGCATGTCGCACCTGGTGCAGGCCGGTTTCGAGACCCTGGTCGAGGCTGGCTACCAGCCCGAGGTGGCCTACTTCGAGTGCCTGCACGAGCTGAAGCTGATCGTCGACCTGATGATCGAGGGCGGCATCTCCAAGCAGCGCTGGAGCATCTCCGACACCGCCGAGTACGGCGACTACGTCTCCGGCCCGCGCGTCGTCGACAGCCACGTCAAGGAGAACATGAAGGCCATCCTGACCGACATCCAGAACGGCACCTTCGCCAAGAACTTCATCGAGGACCAGGACGCCGGCGCGCCCGAGTTCAAGAAGATGCGCGAGACCGAGCAGGGCCACCAGATCGAGGCCACCGGCAAGGAACTGCGCAAGATGTTCAGCTGGATCAAGGAGACCGACGAGGACTACACCGAGGGCAAGGCCGACCGCTGATCGTCGCCGTCTGAGCCGCCCCTCCGGTGGCCGAGCCTGTCGAGGCCCCTTCCGCATCGCGCGGGAGGGGCCTCGCGTCGTTCCCATCCGTTCCCCGAGCCGTCTCCCATCCGTTCCCCGAGCTTGTCGAGGGGCAGGTCGCAACCCCGCCGGTGGAGAGGATCTCTTCGTCGCCGAATCGGTGTGTGGTAGGACGTCGAGCATGAAGTCCACGCAATTCGTCGACCACCCGCCGGCTCGGGTCTACTGGTTGCCCGCCCTGGTCACCCTGCTCTGCGCCGTCGCCGGTGCCGCGCTGGTGCTCAGCGTGCGCGATGAACTGCCCGATCCGGTGGTCACCCATTGGGGAGCCGATGGCAGGCCCGATGGCTTCACATCGCTCGATCGGGTGGTCTGGACACACCTGGCGATCACCGTGGGGTTGACACTGCCCATGATTGCGCTGGGGGCGGCACTGAAGCAGGCCCGCAGCATGGCGCCGGTGACCGCCGGCATGGCCGCCTTCCTGACATGTGTGTTCTTCGGCGGTACGTGGATGCAGCGCGGGCTGACCACCGAGCAGGTCGGCGACGAGTGGTGGAGCTTCGTCGTGGGGGCGGCGGCAGCGATGGTCATCGGCTGGCTGGTCTGGTTGGTCACCCGGGCGCCCACCGTCCTGGTCCCCGCCTCGACGCGACTGCCGACGTATGCTCCCACCATGACCACACCAAGTCACGGGCGTCTTGCCTGGACCGGCCGACTGGTGCGCGGCAAGGCGATCTACTGGATCCTGCTGTTGCTCTGTCTGCCCGTCATCGTCCTGGGCGGCTACTTCGGAGCCCAGGGGAACATGGCCGGAGCCATCATCATGGCACTGACCCTGCTGACCGCCGCGGTGCCCTTGCAGATGGTCTTCACCCGCATCAGGATCGACTCGCGCGGGCTGCGCACCACCGGACCCATCCGTTGGGTCAACATTCCGCTGGAGACCATCGTCCACGCCGAGGTGGGCCGGACCGTCAGCCCGATGGGTGACTTCGGTGGCTACGGGCTGCGCGGCGCCCTCTTCGACGGCGGCAGGGGCCTGGTGACCGCCCAGGCACCCACCCTGCTGGTCCACCAGGCAGGAAAGCCGCCGATGTACATCACCGTCGCGGATCCCCAGACCGCGGCGGTCACCCTGAACACCCTGCTGCAACGGCAGCGGACAGGCCACTGAGCCATTGGTTGGGCTCCTAGACTGGCAGGCGTGCCTGAGGTCATGGAATCCAACATCACCGACACCGCGCTCGTCTTCGAGGGTGGTGGCATGCGAGCCGCCTACACCTGTGCGGTGGTTCAGGAGTTGTTGGCGCAGGAGATGTACTTCGACTTCGTCGCGGGGATCTCGGCCGGATCGTCGAACAGCCTCAACTACGTCGCCCGCGACGCAGCCCGTGCCGAGGCAAGCTTCGTCGACATCGTGCAGGAGCCGCAGTTCGGCAGCTGGCGCACCTGGGTGCAGGGCAAGGGTGTGTTCAATTCCGAGTTCATCTACGAACAGACCGGCGAGGCAGGCCAGCCGCTCCCGTTGGACTGGGAGGCCTTCAAGGCCAACCCGATCACCATGAAGATCGGGGGCTTCAATGCCCGCACCGGCCAGAGCGTCTACTGGAACAAGCAGGACCACATGCCGACGCTGCGCGACATGGGCAAGCGGATCAGGGCCTCGTCGACGATGCCCGGGCTGATGCCCATCGTCCAGATCGACGGCGAACCCTGGTGCGACGGCGCTCTGGGGCCCAGCGGTGGAATCGCCCTGGATGCCGCCCAGGAAGCCGGTTACGAGAAGTTCTTCGTCGTGCTCACCAGGCCGGCCGGCTACCGCAAGCCACCGGTGCGCTACCCACGCGCCCATGGCGTGGTCTTTCGTCGCTACCCGAAGATCGCCGAGGCCCTGCTGCGGCGGGCCGAGAACTACAACCGAACCCTGGATGAACTCGCCGAGCTCGAGCGCCAGGGCAGGGCCTATGTCTTCCGGCCCACCCACATGAGGATCGGCAATCAGGAGCGACGCGTCGAGAGATTGCGCGAGGCTCACCAGCTGGGGGTGGCCCAGGCCAGGCGCGAGGTGCCTGACTGGTTGCGTTTCGTCGGCCGCTGAGACCGGATCAGCGGCGGGCCGCGATCAGGACACTGAGGTCTGCCGCCAGGGTGGTTTCGGTGGAGGTGAACCTCTCGTCGGTGAGCCAGCCGTGCAACAACCTGTCGGTGAGCAGCCCCTGCGGCTCCCTGGTGGACCACTGTCCGCTGGGCTCGAAGTCGTCGATGACCACCAGCCCGCCCGGCTCCACCAGGCTCCAGGCCAGGTCGCGCTCCACCAGCTCGGCGGTGGCGCGATTCATGTACAGCAACGAGAAGGGGCCGTGTTCCCGCAACTGGTCACAGCCCCCGTCGATGACCTCCACGTCGCTGTCCTCCAGGTTCTCGCGAGCCTGTTGGGCGCGCTGTGGGTCACGCTCCACCGACACCACCCGGGTCTCGGGGGAGGCTCCACTGCGCAGCCAGGCCACGCCGACCCCACTGCCGGTGGAGGCCTCGGCAACGGTGCCGCGGCAACTGGCCGCCAGGGTGGCGAGCAACCGGCCCGTCTCGTGTCGAGTGGTCTCCAGCCAGCCGGTGCGCAGACAGTGCCGCAGCGCGCGGCTGACCAACTCCGGAACCTCGTCGGTGGTGCTCATTCGGTCAGTGTTGCAGCCACTGTGACAGCAGGGATCGAGGCTCGAACCGTGAGACCGGGCCGTGCTCGCCGTGTCGCAGCGGCGGCGCCGGGGGCCTACTGTGGGGGGCGTGAGCGAAGCGCCTTGGAACCGTCCGGTCGTGCAACTGACCCCGCGGGGCAGGCGCGCAGCCTCCGTTGGTGCCCTGCTGGTGGCCGGCGTGGTGCTGGTCGTCCTGCTGGGTTTGCTGCGCGGGTGTGGCGCAGATGGTCAGGAGCAGGCGGTCCCGAGCCCGAGCCCGAGTGCCAGCTCGTCGAGCGCGAGCCCTACGCCGAGTCGCCCTGCCAGTCCCACTGCCGCGGCGAGCAGTGCCCAGCCCAAGCCCGATGCCGACGGTGTGGTGCGCACCGGGGCCAAGGGCAAGGGCACCTGGCAGGTGGCGCCCGTCGCGGTGCCACCCTCCCGGAAGACCGCGGTCCGCCACCGCTACCTGGTCAAGGTGGAGGACGGGACCGGTGTGGATCCCCGATCCAGCGCGCGCCAGATCGCCGGGATCCTCAACGACCAGCGCAGCTGGCTCGGCAGCGAGGCCATCTCCTTCGAACTGGTCAAGGATCCGGCGAAGGCGGACTTCAACATCATGCTGGCCTCACCAGCCACGGTGCAGAAGATGTGCCCACTGGACGTGCGGATGACCTGGAGCTGCCAGTCGGGTGGCAATGTCCTGATCAACACCGACCGGTGGCTCTACATGACACCGACCTACCAGGACCTGACGCAGTACCGCTCCTATGTGATCAACCATGAGGTGGGCCACTACATCGGCAAGGGGCACGTCGGCTGTCCCGCACCGGGCCGCAAGGCCCCGGTGATGATGCAGCAGAGCAAGGCCCTCGACCGGTGCAAGCCCAATCCGTGGCCCGTCGACGACGGCAAGTAGCCCTCTCGGGCACCGTCGTCACCACCTGACGGTCCACGTGTCGCGCTTCCATGCGGCGCGCATCCAGGACGTGGCACAATGGCCCCAACGTGTTCCGGGGTCGGTGCAAGTCCGAACCGGCGGTGACAGTCCGCGACCCGTCAGCCTCCAGCTGACGGTTGACCTGGTGGAATTCCAGGACCGACGGTGAAAGTCCGGATGGGAGGAAACACGTGGGGTCGTTGGCTGTCGTCCTGACACGCCCGGCTCCCTGACTGGACGTCGTCCGACGACGTACAGCGTGAGCGCGCATCCGTGCGCGTCCTCGCACACCCCGGTGCACGGCAGTGGTGCCGAAGCAGGGGAGCGAGATGGAAGAACCGACGAGGCAGGCGCGGATCCGCGCCGCGATGGAGCGTGCCCTGGGGCTTGCCGTCCGTGGGCCCGAGGCAGATCCCAACCCGCGCGTCGGCTGCGTGCTACTCGCGCCCGATGGCCGGGTCGTCGGGGAGGGCTGGCACCGGGGTGCAGGAACCGACCACGCCGAGGTGATGGCTCTTGCTGACGCGGGGGACCTGGCCCGCGGGGCGACGGCCGTCGTCACCCTGGAACCCTGCAACCACACCGGCCGAACCGGCCCCTGCGCCCAGGCGCTGCTGTCCGCCGGGGTCGCCGAGGTGGTCTTCGCCCAGGCCGATCCCACCGCGGAGGCCGCGGGTGGTGCCCTGAACCTCCGCGAGGCGGGTGTCGTGGTCACGGCCGGACTGCTGGCCGAGCGGGCCGAGCAGGTCAACCAGACCTGGACCTTCGCCCGTTGCACCGGACGGCCGTGGGTCACCTGGAAGTTCGCGGCCACGCTCGACGGCCGCAGTGCCGCGGCTGACGGCACCTCGCAGTGGATCACCGGGGAGCCGATGCGCCGCGCGATGAATGCCCGGCGGGCCCGCTGCGGCGCCGTGGTCGTCGGCACCGGAACCGTGCTGGCCGACGATCCTCGACTCACCGTGCGCGACGAGCAGGACCGGCCCGTGGCCGAGCAACCGTTGCGTGTGGTCCTCGGGAACCGCCCTGTCCCGGTCCATGCCCGGGTGCGGGGCGATGACGGGGGCTTCCGCCAACTGCCCGGCGCTGACCCGTTGGCCGTACTGGAAGAGCTTGCCAGCGAGGGGATCCATCGCGTCTGGCTGGAGGGCGGCCCCACCCTGGCCGCCGCCTGGTGGCGCGCCGGCGTCATCGACGAGGTCATCGCCTGCCTCGCACCGGCCCTGCTCGGTGCGGGCAGCCCGGCCGTCGCGGGCCTGGGAATCGACACCATCGCCGACATCGCTCGGCTCCAGATCGCCCACGTCGAACGCCACGGCGACGACATCGCCCTCATCATGCTGGCTGAGTCCCCACGCACGGCGGCTGAGCCTGTCGAAGCCAACCACAAGGAGAAGTGAATGTTCACCGGAATCGTCGAGGAGCTCGGCAGCGTCGAGTCCATCCAGCACGGCACCGAATCGGCGGTGCTGCGGATCCGCGGCCCGCTGGTGGTCAGCGACGCCACCCACGGCGCCTCGATCAGCTGCAATGGGGTCTGCCTGACCGTCGTCGAGCACGACCAGGCCAGCTTCAGCGTCGACGTGATGGCCGAGAGCCTGCGCCGCTCGTCGCTGGGCGAGTTGGTGGAGGGTTCACCGGTCAACCTGGAACGCGCCATGGCCGCCAACGGCCGCTTCGGCGGTCACGTCGTGCAGGGGCACGTCGACGGCACCGCTCGGATCCTGAAGCGCACGCCCGGCGAGCGGTGGGAGGTGGTGCGCTTCGAGCTGCCCGCGGCGCTGTCGCGTTACGTGGTGGAGAAGGGGTCGATCACCGTCGACGGCGTCTCGCTGACCGTGAGCGCGATCGGCGACGACTTCTTCGAGGTCTCCCTGATCCCCACCACCCTCGAGCTCACCACGCTGGGCAGCAAGCAGGTGGGCGACGTGGTGAACCTGGAGGTGGACGTGCTCGCGAAATATGTCGAACGGATGCTGGCGGCCAAGGAAGCGGAGGAGGAGCTGTGAACACCATCGAGGAGGCCTTGGAGGCCCTGCGTCAGGGGCGTCCGGTGCTGGTGCTGGACGACGTCGACCGGGAGAACGAGGGCGACGTCATCGCCGCCGGCCAGACCCTGACCGACGAGTGGACCGCTTGGGCGATCCGGCACAGCTCCGGCTACCTGTGTGCCCCGATGCCCAATGACTGGGCCGATCGGCTGGATCTGCCGCTGATGGTCGAACAGAACCAGGACAGCCTGCGCACCGCGTACACCATCACCGTCGACGCCGCACGGGGCACCACGACGGGGATCAGCGCCCATGACCGCGCCACCACCGTCCGGCTGCTGGCCAGCCCGGATGCCACCGCGACCGACTTCAACCGCCCCGGGCACGTCGTCCCACTGCGCGCCCGCGACGGGGGAGTGCTGGCCCGCCGCGGCCACACCGAGGCCACCGTCGACCTGTGCCGGCTGGCCGGACTGAGCCCCGTCGGCGTGATCGGCGAGTTGGTGCACGACGACGGCACCATGATGCGCACCGACGACGTGCTCGCCCTGGGCGCCAAGGAGGGGCTGCCGGTGGTCACCATCGCAGACCTGGCCGCCTGGCGTGCCCTGCACGACCGGGTGGAGGAGGTGGCGCGCACCGTGCTGCCCACGCAGGCGGGCCGCTTCGAGACGATCGGCTTCCGAGACCTGGTCACCGGCGCCGAGCACGTCGCCATGGTCAGCCCCCACGGCATCGGCGATCGCAACCTGGTGCGGATGCACTCCGAGTGCCTGACCGGCGACGCGTTGGGATCCCTGCGCTGCGACTGCGGCCCGCAGCTGCGGCGGGCCCAGGAGTTGCTGGGCGCCGAGCCGGGTGTGCTGGTCTACCTGCGCGGTCATGAGGGTCGCGGCGTCGGTCTGCTGAACAAGCTGCGGGCCTACCACCTGCAGGACGGCGGGGCCGACACCGTCGATGCCCAGACCGAGCTCGGCCTGCCCGTCGACGACCGCGAGTACGGCGCCGCGGCCGCGATCCTGACGGCATTGGACGTGCCCGGGATCACCTTGCTCACCAACAATCCCGACAAGGCGGAGGCCTTGCGGGCGGCGGGGCTGGAGGTGCTCGGGCTGCGCTCGGGGGCCACCGGCGTCGGCGCCGACAACATTTCCTACCTCACCACCAAGCGCGATCGGATGGGCCATGCCCTCCCGGCCAATCTGAACGAATCGGCGCCCGAGCTTGTCGAGGGCCTCAAGAACGGAGTCACCGCATGAGCGGAGCAGGAGCACCCACCATCACCGTCCAGACCCCCGGCCTGAAGGTCGCCATCGTGGCGGCCAGCTGGCACACCACCGTGATGGACGGCCTGGTCGACGGGGCCCAGCGGGGTCTGACCGAGGCCGGCGTCACCGAGGTCACCCTCGTGCGGGTGCCGGGCACCTTCGAGTTGGCCGGCGCCTGTTCCGCCTTGGTCGACCACTTCGACGCGCTGGTGGCGCTGGGCGTGGTGATCCGCGGCGGCACCCCGCACTTCGAGTACGTGTGCGAGGCGGCCACGATCGGGCTCACCGACGTCAGCGTGCGTACCGGCAAGCCCGTCGGCTTCGGCGTGCTGACCTGCGACGACGAGCAGCAGGCCCTGGACCGCGCCGGTCTGGAGGGCTCCAGCGAGGACAAGGGGCATGAGGCCGCCACCGCGGCGGTGGCCACCGTCGCCGCGCTGCGTGAGGCGATTGGCTGAGGCGTCCAACCCCCGAACGGTGAACCGCCCCTGACCGCACGAGGTGCGGTCAGGGGCGGTCGGTTTGAGCGACGCTGCTCAGCTTTCAGGCGAGGGCCGACGCGATGGCGTCGCCCACCTCGCTGGTGGAACGCTTCGCATCACCGCGGTTGGCGATGTCGGCCTCGACGGCGGCCTCGATGCGACGCGCGTCCTCGGATCGTCCCAGGTGGTCGAGCAGCAGCACCATGGAGCTGATCGCGGCCGTGGGATCGGCGATGCCCTGGCCGGCGATGTCGGGGGCCGAGCCGTGGACGGGTTCGAACATGCTCGGGAAGTCACCGGTCGGGTTGATGTTGGCGCTGGCCGCCAGGCCGATCCCTCCGGTGACGGCACCCGCCTCGTCGGTGATGATGTCACCGAACAGGTTGTCGGTGACGATCACGTCGAAACGCTGCGGGTCGGTGATCATCATGATCGTGGTGGCGTCGATGTGCAGGTAGTCGCGCTCCACCTCGGGGTACTCGGCGGCGACCTCCTCGACGATGCGCCGCCACAGGCCACCGGCGTTGACCAGCACATTGTGCTTGTGGACCAGGGTGAGCTTCTTACGGCGGGTCATGGCCAGTTCGAAGGCGTGGCGCACCACGCGCTCCACGCCGTGGGCGGTGTTGATGCTCACCTCGGTGGCGATCTCGTGCGGGGTCCCGACGCGCACCGCACCGCCGTTGCCGCAGTACAGGCCCTCGGTGCCCTCGCGCACCACGACGAAGTCGATGGGGCCCCGGCCGGTGATGGCCTCGGACAGGGGAGAGGCGGTCCCCGGGTAGTACTTGCTGGGTCGCAGGTTGACGGCGTGGTCGAAGGCGAAGCGCAGCTTGAGCAGCATGCCGCGCTCCAGCAGACCGGAGGGCACCTCGGTGGAGCCCGGGGCCGCGCCGATGGCGCCCAGGATGATGGCGTCGGCCCGCTTGAGGCGCTCGATGGTCTCATCGGCCAGCACCTCGCCAGTGCGCAACCAGTGCTCGGCCCCCAGCGAGACCTCGTCGAAGGCGAAGGCACCCTCACCCACCGTGGCCTTGAGCACCTTGAGTGCCTCGGCGGTCACCTCGGGGCCGATGCCGTCGCCGCCGATGACGGCAATGGTGGGAGTCGTGGACGGAGTGGACGCGCTGCTGGTCATGGGCCAGATACTAGGACCTCCCGTCCCATCGTGCGAGATTGTCGTCTCACCATGGGGACAGGCGTAGCATGGTGGGCATGCCTCTCGAGTTCAGCATTCGCGACGATCAGCAGCACACCAGCCAGCAGGAGCTGGAGGCCATCTTTGCCGATCCCGGCTTCGGTAAGCACTTCACCGACCACATGGCAGTGGCCACCTGGACCAAGGAAGAGGGCTGGCACGATGCCGCGATCGATCGGTATTCGGAGCTGAGCTTCACGCCCGGCAGCGCGGTCTTCCACTACGGCCAGGAGGTCTTCGAGGGGCTCAAGGCCTACCGACGGGCCGACGGTTCGATTTGGCTCTTCCGTCCCGAGGCCAATGGCGAGAGGCTGGCGCGCTCCTCCCAGCGGCTGGCGCTGCCGGAGCTGCCGGTGGCGGACTTCCTGACCAGCATCACCGAGCTGGTCAAGATCGACCGGAACTGGGTGCCCGGCGGCGCCGAACAGAGCCTCTACCTGCGCCCCTTCACCATTGCCCATGAGGACTTCCTGGGGGTGCGCCCGGCACACACCGCCGCGTACTACGTGATCGCCTCGCCCGTGGGTGGCTACTTCACCGGCGGCGTCACCTCCGTCGACATCTGGGTCAGTCTGGACTCCGCGCGGGCCGGGGCCGGCGGCACCGGCGCCGCCAAGTGCGGCGGCAACTACGCCGCCAGCCTGTTGGCCACCAGGCAGGCGCAGGAGCAGGGCTGCAGCCAGGTGCTCTTCCTGGATGCGGCAGACCGCAGCCACATCGACGAGCTGGGTGGCATGAACTTCTTCGTCGTCACCGCCCAGGGGCAGTTGCTGACCCCCGAGCTGAACGGCAACATCCTGCCCGGCATCACCCGGGACTCCATCCTGCGGATGGCCCCTGACCTGGGGCTGGAGCCCGTGGAGCGCGGTATCACCCTGGACGAGGTGCTGGGTGGCATCGCCGACGGCACCATCACCGAGGCCTTCGCCTGCGGCACCGCGGCCGTGGTCACGCCCATCCGCAGCCTCAAGGTTGGTGAGCAGGTGCACAGCCTGCCCCAGGTGGACTCCCCGTGGTCGCTGCGGATTCGACAGAACCTGGTGGACATCCAGTACGGCCGCATCGAGGACCCCTACGGGTGGACCGTGCGCGTCTGCTGAGCGCTCCCGCGGCACGGCCGTGAGTGCGCCTCCACAGCACGGCCGTGCCGGATGTTCAATCGATCCGGTCGATGAGCAAGGGGGGAAGCTCGCTGGCCTCGCCGTGGATCTGGATGCCCCCCTTCAGTGCGCGACGGGCCCTGTCGAAGGCCTCCGGGGTGTCCGTGTGCAGGGTGAGCAGCGGCTGGCCCTTGGTGACACGGTCGCCCGGCTTGGCGTGCATCACCACGCCGGCGCCGGCCTGCACCGGGTCCTCCTTGCGGGCACGCCCGGCGCCCAGGCGCCAGGCGGCCACCCCCACGGCCATCGCATCCAGCGTGGTCAGCACGCCGTCGGACTCCGCCAGCACGTCATCCGAGTGCTTGGCGACGGGCAGCGTCGCGTCCGGGTCGCCACCCTGGGCGCGCACCATCTGGTTCCAGACGTCCATGGCGGAGCCGTCCTGGAGGGCCTTCTCCGGGTCGGCGTCGGATCCGGCGGCCTGCAGCATCTCGCGGGCCAGCGCCAGGGTCAGCTCCACCACGTCGGCGGGTCCGCCGCCGGCCAGCACCTCGACGGACTCGGTGACCTCCAGCGCATTGCCGGCCGTCAGGCCGAGCGGCGTGGACATGTCGGTGAGCAGCGCGACGGTGTTGACGTCGGCGGCCTTGCCCAGCGCCACCATCCGGGTGGCCAGTTCGCGGGCGTCGTCGAGGTTCTTCATGAAGGCGCCGGAGCCCACCTTGACGTCGAGCACCAAGGCACCGGTGCCCTCGGCGATCTTCTTGCTCATGATGGAGCTCGCGATCAGCGGGATCGCCTCGACGGTGCCGGTGACGTCACGCAGCGCGTAGAGCTTCTTGTCGGCGCGTGCCAGGCCGTCACCGGCGGCGCAGATGACGGCGCCGACCTCCTCGAGCTGGCGCATCATCTCGTCATTGCTGAGCGTGGCGCGCCAACCGGGGATGGACTCCATCTTGTCCAGGGTGCCGCCGGTGTGGCCCAGGCCTCGGCCCGAGAGCTGGGGAACCGCGACGCCGCAGGCCGCCACGAGCGGGGCCAGCGGAAGGGTGATCTTGTCTCCCACACCGCCGGTGGAGTGCTTGTCGGAGGTGGGGCGGCTGAGTGAGGAGAAGTCGAGCCGCACACCGGTGTCGATCATCGACTGGGTCCAGGTGGCCAGCTCGCGGTCGTCGAGTCCACGGAAGAGGATGGCCATCGCCATCGCACTCATCTGCTCGTCGGCCACCACCGCCTCGGTGTAGGCGTTGACCAGCCAGCGGATCTCCTCGTCGGTGAGGGCGGCTCCGTCGCGCTTGGCTCGGATCAGTTCGACGGCGCTGAAGTCCTGTGCGGTGAAATCGTTGACCATGCCCCGAGTATCGCAGGCGCCGCAACCACGGCGCCCCGGCGGTGGGTGGTGGCCCGTTATCCTCATCGCATGCGCATTGCTCGATACGCCCTGGCAGGATCCGAACCGCAGTTCGGACTGGTTGAACTGACCTCCGACGGGGGTGAACACCCCGAGACCATCGCCGCGATCACCGGTGATCCGCTGGCCGGCCCGGTCAACTACACCGGCGAGCGCCACTCGCTCGACGACGTGCGCCTGTTGGCGCCGGTGATCCCGCGCAGCAAGGTGGTGTGCCTGGGGCGCAACTACGTGGCACATGCCGAGGAGATGGGCTCCGAGATCCCGGAGAATCCCTTGGTCTTCTTCAAGCCCAACACCTCGGTCATCGGCCCCGACGAACCCATCGTGCGTCCGCGGGCCACTCAGGACCTGCACCACGAGGGTGAACTGGCCGTGGTGATCGGTCGCATCTGCAAGCAGGTGCCCGTCGAGCGGGTCTCGGAGGTGATCTTCGGCTACACGATCGCCAATGACGTGACCGCACGTGACCTGCAGGCGGCCGACGGGCAGTGGGCCCGGGCCAAGGGGTCGGACACCTTCTGCCCGCTGGGGCCGTGGATCGTCACCCACCTCTCGCTGGAGGACGCCTCCGACCTGCAGATCACCACCACGGTGGCCGACCAGCGCACCCCCGACGACGTGGAGGTTCGCCAGGACGATTCGACGCGGTTGATGGTGCGCGGCATCAGTGAGCTGGTCAGCCACATCAGCAGCTTTACCACGCTGCTGCCGGGCGACGTCATCCTGACCGGAACCCCCGCCGGCGTCGGCGAGATCGCTCCCGGGCAGCGGGTCACGGTCTCGATCCAGGAGATCGGCGAGCTGTCCAATCCCGTGGTGGACGAGGAGTGAGCTCCCCGCAGCCCGGTGCCCTCTCGCAAGGGCCCTTGATCCAGGCAACCGTGGAGCCGCCCTCGGGCGTGGACTACTCGCGCGTGCTGACCGGACGCGGGCAGCATCCGGTGCGCGCCGGCTTCGGCATCCTGATGGCCCTGACGCTCTATGCCCTGGTGGTCCCGTTGGTCGCCCAG
The DNA here is from genome assembly GCF_048595755.1 of Luteococcus struthionis. GTDB lineage: Bacteria > Actinomycetota > Actinomycetes > Propionibacteriales > Propionibacteriaceae > Luteococcus. The sequence goes on along the minus strand of NZ_CP184360.1, from coordinate 3,192,205 downwards.
CTGGTCATCTGGCTGGGCTGGCTGCTCGACGGCAGGCCGGTGGGACACGGCAGCTACCAGAAGGAAGCCCTGGCCTTCCTCCATCCATCGGGGTTGGTGGGCGCGCACCTGGGGCTGGCCATGTTGATCGTCATCTCGCTGGGGCTGGTGCGCTGGGTGCACGGCCGCCAGCCGCGGTGGGGAGTGAGCGTGCAGCCGGGCATGCGGTGGCGCTATTTGTTGGTGGGAATCCCGGTGGCCGCCGTGGTCCTCAACGCCGTGCTCCTGGTGGGGCGGGCCGGGCAGGGCTGGCAGGCCGACCCGCAGCCCCGGATCTGGCTCTTCCTGGCGGCAGTGCTGCTCACCGCGCCCCTGCAGGCCGCCGGGGAGGAGTTCTTCTTCCGCGGCTACCTCCTGCAGGCCACCGGTTCGATCGGCGACGGCCTGGGCCTGACGCCGGAGCGAACCCGCTGGCTGGCAGTGGTCGGCTCGGCCTTCATCTTCGCGCTCTTCCACGGGGTGCAGAACCTCCCCCTGTTCGTCGACCGCTTCGGCTTCGGCCTGTTGGCGGGGGCCCTGGTGATCTGGACCGGTGGCCTGGAGGCGGGCATCGCCTGCCATGTGGCGAACAACCTGTTCGCCTTCGGCTGGGCGGCCTTCTCCGGGGGCATCGCCCAAGCGCGGGCGCTGCAGGCCATCGGTTGGTCCAATGCCGTCAGTGACCTGGTGGGCTTTGGCCTGTTCGCGCTGCTGGCCTGGTGGATCGCGCGTCGGATGAACCTGGCAACCACGACGCCGGCCCCTGCGAGGGGCTGAGCAGTGGCCGTTGTACTGGGGAGGGCCTCGATTTGGCATGCGGCCAGATCGTCCGGTAATGTTCTACCTCGTTGCGCCGCTGAAAATGCCAAGGCGCAACGTAGGGGTATGGGGTAATTGGCAGCCCGAAGGTTTCTGGTTCCTTTAGTCCAGGTTCGAGTCCTGGTACCCCTGCGGAAAGCAGGATTTGCCGCTTGCGGCAGCTTCCACTAAGCTTTCACCGCTCCCGAGCGAGAGTTCGGAAGCACATGCTAGGGGCCCCGTTGTGTAGCGGCCTAGCACGCCGCCCTCTCAAGGCGGTAGCGCGGGTTCGAATCCCGTCGGGGCTACCAGATCAGAAGGGCCCGGATCCATCAGGATCCGGGCCCCTCTGTCGTCTACGGCGTCACGCCTCCAGTGTCAGTCGCTCGCGCCGCTGCGACGCAGCACCTCGGAGAGCCGGTCGGCGGCGGCCATCACGGCCGGGGCATGCAGTCGTCCGGGCTGGCGGCTCAGGCGCTCGATCGGGCCCGAGACACTCACGGCGGCCAGCACCTTCCCGCTGGGGGAGCGCACCGGGGCGCTCACCGAGGCAACTCCGGGTTCGCGTTCGGCCACCGACTGGGCCCAGCCGCGTCGACGCACGGTGGCCAGCGCCACCGCCGAGAAGGCGGACTGGTTGAGGCCGCGCTGCAGTCGGTCGGGTTCGTCCCAGGCCAGCAGCACCTGTGCTGCCGAGCCGGCCGTCATGGTCAGCTGCGAGCCCACCGGGATGGTGTCACGCAGGCCCGACGGGCGCTCGGCGACCGCGGCGCAGATGCGGATGTCGCCCTGACGACGGAACAATTGCGCCGATTCGCCCGTGATGTCGCGAAGACGCGCGAGAATGGGCCCAGCGGTGGCCAGCAGGCGGTCTTCGCCAGCGGCGGCCGCCAGCTCCGTCAGGCGGGGGCCCAGCACGAAGCGCCCCTGGAGGTCGCGCCCCACCAGTCGGTGGTGCTCCAGCGCCACGGCCAGACGGTGTGCCGTCGGACGTGCCAGACCGGTCGAGCTCACCAGCCCGGCCAGCGTGGTCGGTCCGGTCTCCAGGGCGCCGAGCACCAGCGCCGCCTTGTCGAGTACTCCGACTCCACTTGAATCGTCCATTCTGTGAGAATAGCGTCTCGGCATCTGATATTGCAATGCAATACTGGTTCCGGCGTTCCCCGGAGCGTGAACCGAGGCAGGTAGACCAGAAGAGGAGCCATGGGCAAGACACTCAGCCAGAAGGTATGGGACGCACATGTGGTGCGTCAGGCGAGCAATGAGCCGGACCTGCTCTACATCGACCTGCACCTGGTCCACGAGGTGACCAGCCCCCAGGCCTTCGATGGTCTCCGACTCGCCGGTCGGCGCGTGCGTCGTCCCGACCTGACGCTGGCCACCGAGGACCACAACACCCCCACGCTCGACATCGACAAGCCGATCGCGGATCCGGTCTCCCGGCTGCAGGTGGAGACCCTGCGCAAGAATGCCGAGGAGTTCGGGATCCGGCTGCACTCGCTGGGCGACAAGGACCAGGGTGTCGTCCACATCATCGGGCCCCAGCTCGGCGTGACCCAGCCCGGCATGACCATCGTGTGTGGCGACTCCCATACCGCCACCCATGGTGCCTTCGGTGCGCTGGCCTTCGGCATCGGCACCTCGGAGGTGGAGCATGTGCTGGCCACCCAGACCCTGCCCCAGGCCCGGCCCCGCACCATGGCGGTCAACATCGAGGGCGAGCTGCCCGAAGGCGTCACGGCCAAGGACGTGGTGCTCGCCCTGATCGCCAAGGTGGGTACGGGAGCAGGCCAGGGGCACATCGTCGAGTACCGGGGCAGCACCATCGAGAACATGTCGATGGAGGGCCGCATGACCATCTGCAACATGTCGATCGAGTGGGGTGCCAAGGCAGGCATGGTGGCACCCGACCAGACCACCTTCGACTACCTCAAGGATCGCCCGCACGCCCCGCAGGGGGATGAGTGGGAAGCCGCGGTCGAGTACTGGAAGACGCTGCGCACCGACGACGATGCTGTCTTCGACACGGTGATCGACATCGATGCGACCCAGCTCACCCCCTTCGTCACCTGGGGCACCAATCCCGGTCAGGGCGTCGCGCTGGGCGGGGTGGTGCCCAGCCCCGACGACTTCACCGATCCCGACGAGAAGCGCGCCGCCGAGCGTGCCCTGGAATACATGGACCTGACGGCCGGCATGCCGCTGCGCGAGGTGGCCGTCGATGCGGTCTTCGTCGGTTCCTGCACCAATGGGCGCATCGAGGACCTGCGCTCGGCGGCCGAGGTGCTCAAGGGGCGCTCACTGGCCGAGGGCATGCGCATGCTGGTGGTGCCGGGGTCGGCGCGCGTGCGGCTCGAGGCCGAGGCCGAGGGGCTCGACAAGGTCTTCCTGGACGCCGGGGCGCAGTGGCGTGCCGCCGGGTGTTCCATGTGTCTGGGGATGAATCCAGACCAGCTGGCGCCGGGGGAGCGTTGCGCCTCCACCAGCAACCGCAATTTCGAGGGCCGCCAAGGCAAGGGCGGTCGCACCCACCTGGTGAGTCCCGCCGTCGCCGCCGCCACCGCCGTCGCGGGCCACCTGGCCACACCCGCCGATCTTTCGTCCGAGAGGAACTGACCATGGAGAAGTTCTCGACCCACAGCGGGATCGCTGTTCCGCTGCGTCGCTCCAATGTGGACACCGACCAGATCATTCCTGCCGTCTACCTGAAGAGAATCACCCGTACGGGATTCGAGGACGGCCTGTTCAGTGCTTGGCGCAATGATCCTGATTTCGTCCTGAACCAGGAGCCCTGGAAGAACGGGACGATCCTGGTGGCGGGGCCCGACTTCGGTACCGGAAGTTCGCGCGAACACGCCGTCTGGGCGTTGCAGAACTACGGCTTCAAGGTGGTCATCGGATCGCGCTTCGGTGACATCTTCCGGGCCAATTCCGGCAAGTCCGGCCTGTTGGTGGCCACCGTTGACCAATCCGTGGTCGAACAGCTGTGGTCCGACGCGGAGCAGCACCCGCACCGGCCGATGACGATCGACCTGCAGGCCCGCACGATCACCTCGGGTGAGACGGTGCACCCCTTCCAGATCGACGACCACACGGCATATCGCCTCGCCGAAGGGCTCGACGACATCGGATCCACCCTGCAGTACGAGGCCGACATCGATGCCTATGAGTCGACGCGTCCTGCCTTCAAGCCCAAGACCTTGCCGGCTCGAGTCGCCAGCTGAGCGATTCACCCGCCCCAGGCTGCAAAGCGTCCGCATTTCCTTGCAGGGAAGCGGACGCTTTGCATTTGCTGAACAAAGCCTTCCGGGCGGGGCTTTCGGTTGGTGTGGGTCGTTTGTTCAACCTAGCTTTGGGAACACGCGCTGCGCACTGCACGCGTCCAACCGGCTGGGGGGCCGGGGGAACACGAAAGGCACGTTCACGTGAACAAGGCAGAATTGATCGATTCGCTGGCCAAGGCCCACTTCGAGGGGAACAAGGCAGTGGCCACCCGGGCACTCAATGCCGTGGTGGACACGATTTCGACGGAGGTTGCCAATACCGGAAAGGTCTCCATCACCGGATTTGGCGTCTTCGAGGTGCTGCACCGAGAGGCGCGCATCGTCCGCAATCCGCGCACCGGGGAACGCAAGCAGGCCGAGGCAATGGACCTGCCCCGCTTCCGCCCGGGCACGGATTTCAAGAAGCGCGTCCAGGACGCTGCAGACAAGCGCTGATCCTGCGCCGGCCCCACACCGGCGCAGTGCGGCGATCGACTGCAGGCAACCAAGGACGACCTCCAGCAGAACCCAGGACGGGGGGCGGGATGACCACGGTCATCCCGCCCCTGGTCGTGTGCAGTGGGGTCGTGTGCAGTGGGGTCGTGTGCAGTGGGGTCGTGTGCAGTGGGGTCGTCTGCGGTGGGGTCGTATGCGGTGGGTCAGGCCCGATCGTCGCTCGCCGGCAGGTGCACCCCCAGCGGTGCGGCCGCGATGCGCACCCGCGTCGTCTCCCCATCGTCTTCCAGTAGGACGCGTTGCCCGGTCGCCAGCCGACGTGCCCCCACCAGGTGGCCATCCACCTGGCGTCGCGTGCCGTCGTCCAGCAGCACCAGGAGCGCGCCGTCATCGTCGTACTGCACGACGCTGCCGGCCCGCACGAGCTGCTGCGCTTCGGGAAGGGGATCGGTGCTCATGACACCCGATCCTAGGGCGAGCTGGCATGGCGGGGCGTGCGTACCCGATGGTCTAGTTTTGTGCTGCACACAACACGCACGACGACCACAGGAGCGACACGTGGCACAGGACGACCGGGCCAAGAGCGCAGCAGCATCCGGACGGCGCACCGTCGACATGAAGGCGGGCGAGCCCGCCTACCGCTTCCTGGGCGGTCTGGCCCACGGCATCAACACCGTGTTCACCCGCAGGGACTGGCGCAACCAGGACCGGATTCCCCGCAGTGGGGGAGCGCTGGTGGTGGCCAACCACATCAGCAACTACGACCCGCTCGCACTGGGGGACTTCCTGATCTGGTCGGGGCGCTGGCCGCGTTTCCTGGGAAAGTCGGAACTGTGGCAGGTGCCGGTGGTGCGCTTCTTCGCCCGTGGTTGCCGCCAGATCCCCGTGGAGCGCAACAGTGCGCGTGCCATGGACTCGCTCGAGGCGGCCCGTACCGCGATTCGTGAGGGCGAGCTGGTCGTGATCTACCCCGAGGGCACCGTGGGCACCGATCCCGACGGTTGGCCGATGACCGGCCGCACAGGTGCGGCGCGACTGGCGCTGGACACGCGCTGCCCGGTCATCCCGGTGGGGCAGTGGGGCGCCCAGCAGATCCTGCCCGGCAAGAAAGTGGGTGTGCCACGCTTCCTCCCCCGCGCCACCCTCCAGGTCAACGTGGGCCAACCCCTCGACCTCAGTGACCTCTACGACCACCCGGAGCGCAGCGTCGCAGTGCGGGTGGCCACCGAGCGGATGCTGGAGGCGATCACCGAGCTGACCTCCGAGCTGCGTGGCGAACGACCCCCGGTCGACCGCTACGACGTGCGCAAGAAGCAGCGGGTGCCCAAGGGCAGCACCACCCTTCCGCCTGCCGGGGGCGCGGTGCCGCCAGTTCAGCCAGATGCGGTCTAGGCCCTAGGGTTGGTCCGTCGTATTCAAGTGAGGAAGCCCATGACCGAACAGCGCACGAACTCTCCCGAGACCAAGACCGCGAGCCCCGGCGAAGACCAAGACAGGATCCGCATCGCGGTCGTCTTCGGTGGCCGCTCGGACGAGCACCCGGTGAGTTGTTCGACCGCTGCCAGCGTCTTGGCCGCCATGGACCGCAGCCGCTACGAGGTCCTGCCGGTGGGCATCACCCGGCAGGGGCAGTGGGTGTTGGTGCCCGACGATCCCGAGCCGCTGCGGCTGACCGCGCAGAACACCCCAGAGGTGGCCGCCGGCCCCAGTGAGGTGATGGTGCCGCTCACCGTCGGCGACGCCGAGCTGCGCGTCCTGGAGCCCGGTCAGGTGCCGCAGGAGCTGGGCCAGGTGGACGTCGTCTTCCCGCTGGTGCACGGACCCTTCGGTGAGGACGGCACCCTGCAGGGGCTCTTCGAACTGGCAGACCTGCACTACGTCGGGTGCGGGGTGCTGGCCAGCGCCGTGATGATGGACAAGCACTACATGAAGGTGGTCTTCGAGGCGGCCGGCCTCCCGGTGGGGCCCTACGAGGTGGTCACCGACCGCCAGTGGCGCACCGACGCACAGGCCGCGCTGGCCCGAGTGGAGCAGTTGCAGTTCCCGGTCTTCGTCAAGCCCTGCCGCGCCGGGTCGAGCTTCGGCATCACCCGCGTCGACACTCCCGGGGGGCTGCGTTCGGCAATCGAGCAGGCCCGCGAGCACGACCCGAAGGTCATCGTGGAAGAGGGCATCGACGGTCGTGAGATCGAGTGTGGCGTCCTCCAGGGCCACCACTTCACCGAACCGCGCGTCTCCGAACTCGGTGAGATCGTGGTCTCCGGCGGGCACGACTTCTACGACTTCAATGCCAAGTACATCGACGGCTCGGCAGTGCAGCTCAGCTCCCCGGCCGACGTCAGCCCCGAGGTGCGCGGCCGGGTGCAGCAGATCGCCCGCGAGGCCTTCGAGGCGGCCGGTTGCGAAGGTCTGGCCCGGGTGGACTGCTTCGTGACCCCCCAGGGCGAGGTGCTGATCAACGAGATCAACACCATGCCGGGCTTCACCCCCAGCTCCATGTTCCCCGTGATGTGGGCCGCGACCGGCTTGGACTACCCGAGCCTGGTGGACGACCTGGTGCAGCTGGCGCTGGAGCGTCCCACCGGGCTGCGCTGACCGGTTTGGGCTGACCGGCTTGGGGGCTGAAAGCCCCGGGCCGGGCGGTTCAGGCTGGGCAGTTCGGGCTGGGGTGGGGCCGGCGGGCGACGGTGGTCAGTAGTTGACCACCGGGCAGGTCACCGTGCGGGTGATGCCCTCGATGGTCTGGATCTGCGCCGCGACCAATTGGCCGAGTTCCTCGATGGCCTCCACCTGCACCTGGACGATCACGTCATAGGGGCCCGTCACGTCGTCGCAGGACAGCGTCGAGGGCATGGCTCGCAGGGCCTCGGCAACCTCGGGGATCTTGCCGACGCTGGCCTGCACCAGCACGTAGGCCTTGACCATGGAGTGACTCCTGTCCTGTGGCTGTGGCCTGCCCGTCGAGGGCGCGGCCATGGGTGGAATCGATCTTGTGGGGTGGGATCGATAGCGTGATGCCCATGGACGCTACCACCGGCCCCGGCGCCACCTCGCGCGATGCCCGATCGATGGAAACCCTTGACTCACTGGGGGAGTTCGCGGCGATCGACCAGGTCACCCGCGGCCTGACGATGTCCAGTGCCGTCTCGGTGGGGCCCGGTGACGATTCGGCCGTCTTCCTGGTCAACGGGTCCGCGGTGGTCAGCACGGACCTGCTGATCGAGGGCGTTCACTTTCGCACCGAATGGAGCGATGCCGAGCACATTGGCCGCAAGGCGGTGGCCGTCAATGCCGCCGACCTGGAGGCCATGGGGGCCACCCCCGTCTCGATGGTGCTCTCGCTGGGGGCTCCGGGGGAGCTGCCCACCAGCTGGCTGCGGGAATTCGCCACCGGAGTGCAGCAGGAGGCCGAGCGGGCCGGGATCTGTCTGGTGGGCGGGGACACCACGCGGGCGCGTGACATCACCATCAACGTGACCGTCATCGGCCAGACCGAAGGCCGTGAGCCGGTGCTGCGTTCCGGCGCCCGGGCGGGCGACGTGGTGGCGGTGAAGGGACGGCTGGGCTGGGCGGCCGCCGGGTTGGCGGTGTTGGCCCGAGGCTTCCGCTCGCCGCGGGCGGCGGTCGGCTCGCAGCGCTGCCCCCAGGTGCCCTATGGGGCCGGTCGAGAGGCTGCCGCCGCAGGAGCCACTGCAATGCTCGACGTCTCCGACGGGTTGCTTGCCGATCTGGGACACATCGCGCAGGCCAGTGGGGTGGTCATCGACCTGGACCGGGCGCGCTTCGAGCCGGACGAACCGGTGCGCACCGTCGCCAGTGCGCACGGCAAGGATCCGATGGTCTTCATCCTCACCGGCGGCGAGGACCACGCGATGGCGGCCTGTTTCCCGCCGGGATCGGTGCCGGACGACTGGCAGGTGCTGGGACAGGTTCGTGCTTGCGAGTCGGACGAGGCGCCCCGGGTGCTGGTGGACGGGTTGCCGTGGCAGGGCAGTGAGGGCTGGGACCACTTCGCCTGAGCGCCGACGCATTGCCGGTGCCCCCTTGCATGGGCGATCTTCAGGGGTGCGCGGCGTGGGCCCGGAGTGCCGAAGGCTGCCATGAACTAGTCTGGGGATCATGGCGACCCGTGCGTCTTCCCCACCGCGGTCCCGCAACAACGCCCAGTCGAGCTCGCAGCAGCGCCGGGCGTCGTCGAGTTCGCGGTCGTCCGGAAGCAAGAAGAACACCACCCGATCCGGTTCCACCCGAGCCAAGCGACCGGCCACCCAGCCGCGCCCGAATCCCTTGATCAGGGGGATCGCGGCGGTCTGGCGAGGCACCGCACACGGACTCGGTGCAGCCGCCCGCAGCCTGGGCACCCCGGCACCCGAACCCGAGCCGGAGCTGCGCCGCGACGGCATGGGGCTGGCCCTGATCGCGCTGGCCATCATGGTGGCTGCCCGCTTCTGGTTCCTCATGTCGGGCCCCGTCGGTGACGCGATCGGCCTGGTGGTCTCGACGATCTTCGGCGGGCTGAGCTTCGCCGTGCCGCTGCTGGCCCTGGCCATGGCCTGGCGCACACTGCGCCATCCCGAGCGCAATGGCGCCAATGGACGTCAGATGGTCGGCTGGTCCGCCTTCCTGCTCGGGCTGCTGGGCCTGTTGAACATCGCCCACGGGCTGCCCCGCCCCGGTGAGCCGGAACGCCTGCGCCAGGCCGGCGGCATCCTGGGCTACATCTCGTCCAGTCTGCTGGCAGACCTGCTGACGGTGTGGGTGGCGGTGCCCCTGCTGGTGCTGCTGATGATCTTCGGCATCGTGGTGATCATCGGAATCCCCATCTACGAGATGGTCGACCGGGTGCAGGATGCCCGCGCCCTGGCCGCGGAACGACGGGCCAGCCGCCCCCGCCCCGCCATCGAGTACGGAGTCGACGAGGCCTACGACAGTCCCTTGATCAAGGGAGAGGTGGAAGCCGGCCCGACCGAGGTCTTCGACGCGGATGCCGACCAGACCCAGGCCGACGACTCCTCCCGCGGGGACAAGAAGCCGGTCACCGCCGGGATGCCCGCCGACAAGGCCAAGTCCGCGGTGGACCCTGCCTCCTTGGAGGTGGCTACCCAGCTCGAGGCGCCCAACCACTCTCCGATCCCGCAACGCGTGGAGCAGCTGACCCTGTCGGGTGACGTGCAGTACACGCTGCCCGATGCCAGCCTGCTCAAGCCGGGCTCGGTGCCCAAGGCACGCTCCGAGGCCTCCGACCAGATCGTGGGCAGGCTCAGCGAGGTGCTCGACCAGTTCGCCATCGATGCCCAGGTGACCGGGTACACCCGCGGTCCGACGGTGACCCGCTACGAGGTGGAGCTGGGCAATGCGGTGAAGGTGGAGAAGGTCACCGCCCTCAGCAAGAACATCGCCTATGCCGTCGCCTCGCCCGATGTGCGCATCCTGTCGCCGATTCCCGGCAAGAGCGCGATCGGCATCGAGATCCCGAATCTCGACAAGGAGGTCGTCAGCCTGGGCGACGTGCTGCGTTCCAACAAGGCGCGCAATGACCACCACCCGATGGTGGTCGGTCTGGGCAAGGACGTCGAGGGCGGATTCGTCATCGCGAACATGGCCAAGATGCCGCACCTGCTGGTGGCCGGCGCCACCGGCTCGGGCAAGTCGTCCTTCGTGAACTCACTGATCACCTCCATCATGATGCGGGCCACCCCCGACGAGGTGCGCCTGCTGTTGGTCGATCCCAAGCGGGTGGAGCTGAACCAGTACGAGGGCATTCCCCACCTGGTCACCCCCATCATCACCAGCCCCAAGAAGGCCGCCGAGGCCCTCCAGTGGGTGGTGAAGGAGATGGACCTGCGCTACGACGACCTGGCCGCCTTCGGCTTCCGCCACGTCGACGACTTCAACAAGGCCGTGCGAGCGGGCCAGGTCAAGCCGCCGGAGGGCAGCGAGCGCGTGCTGTCGCCCTACCCCTACCTGCTGGTGGTCGTCGACGAGCTCGCGGACCTGATGATGGTGGCACCTCGTGACGTCGAGGACTCCATCGTGCGCATCACGCAGCTGGCCCGTGCCGCCGGCATCCACCTGGTCCTGGCCACCCAGCGGCCCTCCACCGACGTGGTGACCGGCCTCATCAAGGCCAACGTGCCGTCGCGGCTGGCCTTCGCCACCAGCTCGATGACCGACTCTCGAGTGATCCTCGACCAGCCGGGAGCCGAGAAGCTGGTGGGGCAGGGCGACGGTCTGTTCCTGCCGATGGGTGCCGGCAAGCCGGTGCGCGTCCAGGGCTCCTGGGTCAACGAGTCCGAGGTGCGCACGGTGGTGCAGCACGTCACCGAGCAGCTGACCCCGCAGTACCGCGATGACGTCACCGCCGCAGCCGAGTCCAGCAAGAAGGTGGCCGAGGACATCGGCGACGACCTGGAGCTGGTGCTGGACGCCGCCCGACTGGTGGTGGAGCTGCAACTGGGGTCCACCTCGATGCTGCAGCGCAAGCTGCGCGTCGGGTTCGCCAAGGCCGGCCGCCTGATGGACATCCTGGAGACCCGCGGGGTGGTGGGCCCCTCCGAGGGATCCAAGCCCCGCGAGGTGCTGGTGCAGCCCGACGACCTGGAGGACGTGCTGGCCAACCTGGCAGCCGGCTGACCAGCCACAGGCTGCACATCGCTCGACACCCGCGTCGCGGTCGCCTCAGGCGGCCGCGACGTCGTCGTCCAGGCGCACCACGCCGATCGGCGTGGCCAGGCAGCACCCCAGGTCCGTCACGGACTGCTCCTGGCAGGCCAGGGCCAGGGCTCGTCGCCAGGTCTGGTCCCACTGGGTCTGCACCACCATGCCGCGACGGCCGATGCCCAAGCCCAGCCCGCCGTGCGGCGCGAGGTGCTTCAGGACGGAGACCAGATGGTTGACCAGACGATGCTGGTCGTAGGCATCGCAGCCCACCGGCACGTCGTCGATGTGCACCGGCTGCAGCAGGCGCAGCTCGTCGTCGGCCAGCAGCGCCAGCACGGTGCCCTGCACTCGGTCGTGGTGGAGCATCAGCAGGTCGACCACGTCGGTCAGCAGATCCGGATCAGCCAGGCTTGGCCGCGACCAGTCGTCGGGCAGGTTCTCGAAGGTCATGGTTGCATTCCACGCCTGCGAGCCGACCCGGCCAACCGGGTGTCGTCTGCCTGTGGGCAAGTCCTCGACAACACGATTCTGTGGACAACCGCACCTGCGGCGATAATGGACCCATCATGACTGATTCCTCCCCGGCCGCCGCCTCGGCCGACACCCTGACCTCCGTCCATCTCGTGAGCCTGGGCTGTGCCCGCAACGAGACCGACTCGGAGGAGCTCGCGGCCCGGCTCGAAGCCGGTGGTTTCCGGCTGGTCGAGGATCCGGAGGCGGCCGATGCGGTGATGGTGAACACCTGTGGCTTCATCGAGCAGGCCAAGAAGGACTCGGTCGACTCGCTGCTGGCCGCGGCCGATCTCAAGGACGACGGCAACGTCAAGGCCGTGGTCGCGGTGGGTTGTATGGCCGAGCGCTATGGACAGGAACTGGCCGAGGCCCTTCCCGAAGCCGATGCCGTGCTGGGCTTCGACGACTACTCCGACATCTCCGACCGGCTGAACGCGATCCTGCACGGAGAGAAGCTGATCTCGCACGTGCCGCGGGACCGACGCGAGCTGCTCCCGGTGACCCCGGTCAAGCGGCGCGAGGCGGCCGGACGGGTCGCAGTGCCCGGCCATGCCGACCTGCCGGAGGGGATCGCCCCCGCCACCGGCCCGCGCGTGCTGCGCCGTCGGTTGGGCAACAGCCCCAGCGCACCGCTCAAGCTCGCCTCCGGGTGTGATCGACGCTGCGCCTTCTGCGCCATCCCCTCCTTCCGGGGCTCCTACCTGTCCCGTCCCGCCGACGAAGTGGTGGAGGAGGCCCACTGGTTGGCCGACCACGGGGTGCGCGAACTCTTCCTGGTCAGCGAGAACACGTCCAGCTACGGCAAGGACCTGGGCGACCTGCGCAGCCTGGAGAAGTTGCTGGGCAGGCTCTCGGCAGTCGACGGGATCGACTGGGTGCGCGTGAGCTACCTGCAACCGGCCGAGCTGCGTCCCACGCTGGTGGAGGCCATGGTGGGCACCGAGAAGGTCGTTCCCTACTTCGACATCAGCTTCCAACACGCCTCGGCCAGCCTGCTGCGCCGGATGAGGCGCTTCGGTGATCCCGAGAGCTTCCTCAAGCTGGTGGAACAGGTGCGTTCCCACGCCCCTGCCGCCGGGATTCGCTCCAACGTCATCGCGGGCTTCCCGGGCGAGACCGAGCAGGACGTGCAGACCCTCAAGGACTTCCTCATCGAGGCACGACTCGACGTGGTGGGAGTCTTCGGATACTCCGACGAGGAGGGCACCGAGGCCGCCACCCTGGACGGCCACGTGGACCCCGACGAGGTTGAGCGTCGCCGCAGTGAACTGGCCGACCTGGCCACCGAGCTGTGCGAGCAGCGGGCCGAGGAACGCATCGGGGAACAGGTGGAGGTGCTCGTGGAGCAGGTCGAGGTGGACGGACAGCCCGAGGTGGTCGGCCGTGCCCAGCACCAGGGCCCGGAGGTGGACGGCACCACCCTGCTGCTGGATGCCGACGCATCGATCGGCGACCTGGTCCGTGCTGTGGTGGTCGACAGCGACGGTGTCGACCTGGTGGCTCGCATCCAGCCCTGAGCGGGGCGCAGCAGTTAGTCTGATCGAGTGGGGCGAGGGCCCCAACCACCCACCCCGAACGGAGATCGATGACCCCCCAGGCCAATCAGCCCAGCCAGTGGAATGTGCCCAATGTGCTGACGGGCGTGCGCATGGTGCTCGTCCCCGTCTTCGCCTGGATGCTGCTCAGCCACCCGCACGAGACGGACTGGCGTTGGTGGACCACCGCAGTCTTCTGCATCGCGATCGCCACCGACTTCGTCGACGGCAAGATCGCCCGCAAGTACAACCTGGTGACCAATTTCGGCAAGCTGTGGGATCCGATCGCCGACAAGGCCCTGACCGGCATGGCCTTCATCGGCCTGAGCATCCTGGGCGAGCTGCAGTGGTGGGTGACCATCATCATCCTGCTGAGGGAATGGGGCATCACCATCCTGCGCTGGGGGATCATGAAGTACGGCGTGATGGCGGCCAATCGTGGTGGCAAGGCGAAGACCTTCGTCCAGGCGCTGGCCCTGATCCTCTACCTGATGTGGCTGCCGCAGCTGCCCACGCCCGTGCAGTGGCTCGCCTGGGCGCTGATGGCCGCGGCCTTCGTGCTGACCGTCGTGACCGGTCTGGACTACCTGCGCGAGGCCTCCCGGATGCGCAAGGAGGCCCTGGCGCGCTGGGCGGCCGAAGGACACCCCGGTCAGCCGTGAGCGGCCTCGACGCCACCACCTTCGACGCCCTGGTGGAGCAGGCCGCAAGCCTGCTGCCGAGACTGGAGGAGCGCGGCCTGACCCTTGCCACCTGCGAGTCACTGACCGGAGGACTGCTCGCCGCGGTGCTGACCTCGGTCCCGGGCGCCTCGCGCGTCTACCGGGGCAGCGTTGTCACCTATGCCAGCGATCTCAAGGCGAGCCTGGTGGGCGTCGATGCCGAACACATCGCCGAGCACGGGGTGATCAATCCGGAGACGGCCGCGCAGATGGCCCTGGGCGCTCGCGAACTGCTGGGTACTTCCTTGGCCCTGGCCTGCACCGGGGTGGCCGGCCCCGAGCCCCAGGACGGGCAGCCGCCCGGCACCGTCTGGGTCGCGTTGGCGGGCCCGAACAAGGGGCAAGTCAGGGTTGAACACCTCCCATTGGATGGAGACCGCACCCAGATCCGATGCGATACTTGTGGAGCACTGCTGGACGCGGTTCACGAGCTCCTGGGGAATTCGACTGGGGAATCGGGAACTTGAGATCGTCCTTCTGCGGCATTCGTTCGTTTTCTTTCCAGGACAGGGACCGATGGGTTTCATCGGAAGCTGTGTATTGGCTGAACCGCTCGGGTGGCGTGGGAATCGATTCCTGCAGGATCATGATGAAATAGTGTTGGCTCCCGATCGCGGAGAGCCAGATCACAACTTGGAGGCCTTGTGAAGCCGGTACTGCTTCGTGAGCTGCTGGGCGAGACGCTGCGCGAGCAGCGCTTTGCCCAAGGGCGAACCCTGCGTGAAGTGTCGATGGCCGCTCGCGTGAGCTTGGGCTATCTGTCCGAAGTGGAGCGGGGCCAGAAGGAGGCCTCCAGTGAGTTGCTGTCGTCGATCTGTCAGGCACTCGATGTGCCGATGTCGACGATCCTGGGTGCCGTGAGCCAGAAGCTCGCAGCGGCGGAGGGGCAGAAGGTCACCGTTGCCGCCTGACAGCACCCAGACCCGGCCAAGACACCCGGGACGAGGATTTTGAGTGGCCCCGATCGAGGCAATCCCTTGCCCGGATCGGGGCCACTGCCATGTCCGCAGCCCCCAGTGCCCTGTTGGGGACAGGTCCCGTTGGCGGGGCGACGGGTCAGGGCGCCGGGGCCTCCACCACGCGCACGTCGACCCCGCGTCGCCGAATCTGCTGCAGTTCGTCGGGGTCTGCGCTGGAATCGGTGACCAGCACGTCCACCTCGTCCATGGTCGCCAGCCGGGCCAGCGTCTTGCGGCCCACCTTGGAACCGTCACACACGGCGATCACCCGATGCGCGCGCTCGATCATGGTGTGGTTGGTGTTGGCCTCGGTCTCGTCATGCGTGGTCAGGCCGCCGTCCAGGCTGACACCGTCGGAGCCGACGATGGCGGTGCCCACGTTGATCTGACGGAAGGTGGCCTCGGCCAGGGTGCCCACCAGTTCCAGCGAATTGGGACGCAGGATGCCCCCGGCGATCAGCACCCGCGACTGGCCCTGGGCGGCGGCCTCCAGCGCCAGGCCGACCGAATTGGTGATGATCGTCAGGTCGTGTCGCTGGTGCAGGGCGCGCAGCACCTCGGTGGTGGTGGTGCCGCCGGTCAGGGCGATGGCATGGCGCCCGGACGGCAGCAGGCCCACCACCTCACGGGCGATGGCCCGTTTGGAGGCACGGTGGTGGCCGTCGCGCAGGCTCACCGGGAGTTCCTCTGCCTGGCCCATCGCCTTGATGCCACCGTGGGTGCGGGTCAGCAGCCCCTGCGAGGCGAGCGCCGAGACGTCACGACGGATCGTCGCCGGGGAGGCTTCCAGCTCCCGAGCCAGGTCGCTGAGCTGCAGCTGGCCTCGCTCCGCGAGCGCCGCGAGGATCGCCACCATGCGTTCAGAGCGCTTGGCGGAATGGGCGTGCTCTGCCATCGCTTCAGCCTCCGTCGGCCCGGGGCCACGCCATGTGCGCAGCCGGTGTGTGCATTCGCTCAGTCGAGTTGATCATAATCCGGTGCCAGGGCCACCGCGCAGGCGGAATCCCCGCGGAGTCATCGCGAACCCGGCCCGGGTGAGGGGCTCGGCCAGGTCTCGCTGCTGCAGGGCGCTTGCCTGATTGATCCGCTCGATCGTGATGGGTTCCAAACGCCCGTCACGCACCCGGCTGGCTAGGTGCTCGAGGGCGCGTCCCAAGGCCTCGCGACTGCTCCCGAAGGTGACCATGGTGCGTACCCCGCGCTCCAGGTAGAGCACCGGACGCGCGTTGTCCAAGACCACCAGGGCACCCGCCTTGCGGGTGGGGCGGTGGCCATCGCTGTCCGGCCAGGGCAATGACGCGCCATAGGGATTGGCAGGATCGCAGGCGGCCAGCAGCAATGGCCCGACGGTGGGGGCTTCCCGCAGCCGGTCCACGGCCCCGGGCAGCGCGAACTGGGCGGCCCCGAGCCCTTCCACGAAGTAGCCACGCCGTGCGACCCCCGACGACTCCATGCTCATCAATACCCGGTAGGCGTCCGCGAAGTTGCCGCCCATCGCCTCGGAGAGCACGCTGCCGCGGGTCAACAGCCCATAGCGTCCCAACTCGAAGCCGACCTCGGCGAGCCGTACCTGGTGCAGGTCGGTGGTGGTGGGTTCCACCAGACTCCAGCGTCCCGGCAGGCGTTGGCTGGGCATCGTGACCGCCGTCCGGGCCTGGCGCAGGGCGCTGCGACGCGAGGCGCGGACCGTGGGACGTCGCTTCAAGGCGCCACGGCTGCTGGGCCTGCGCAGCGCAGCGAAGCTGTCGCAGTGCACCACTCCGGCCCACACCAGTTCCCACAGCGCGTCGTCGACGGCCTGCCGGTCGGCCCGCTCGGGCAGCAAGTCGCTGGCGCGCCAGGCACCGCCGCCGCCGAGTGCCTCCAGCAGCTGGCGAGCCGTCTCGCCCAGCGAATCGAGGTCACCACTGGAGCGGCGCCCTTCCAGGGTGGGTACCAGGACGGCGTCTGCGGGCCACAACTGCACCCAGCCGTCATTGCGGCCGAGCGCATCGTGACCGGTCCAGACGACCTCGCCGGTGGCCAGCAGCTCGTCCAGCATTGCCGGTTGGTAGTCGCTCACCCTGGCCGGCAGGACCAAGGACTCCAGCATCGAGACCGGCAGGGGATAGCCCGCGAGCTGCTCGACGGCCGCCTGCACCCCTTCCACCCCGCGGTCGGGGGAGGCCAGTTCGTGCCAGTCCACCAGGAAGCGCGCAAACTGGTCCTGCTCCACCGCCTCCACGTCGGCCCGCAGTGCCGCCAGCGTGCGTCGACGCAGCAGCTTGAGCACGGTGCTTCGCACGTACTGGGGGCGCTGCGGCAGGGATGCGTCGAACTCGCCGGTGACCAGCTCACCCTGCTGGGCCGAGCGTGCCAATCGTGCCTCGACCGAGGGGGTGTCCAGGCCGTAGCGAGCGGCGAGCGGGTCTGCCGTGACCACCACGCGGCTCTTGGTCCACCGCGTCACGAGTCGTTCGAGGGGATCGTCCGCCGCCGGTTCGGGGGATGCGGCGATGCCCGGTGGGACGGGGATGCCCAGGGCGTCGCGCAAGATCGCGAAGTCCTCCGCGACGGCGAGCATCTGCTGTCCCGCGAGGCGGCAGTCGGCCACTCGCCCGGCTCGAATGAGCTGGTCGATCCAGGGCTGTGGATCCTGGGAGCAGCGCTGCGTGCACTCCTGCGCCGTGAGGGGGCCGATGGTGCGCAGCATGTCCCACAGTTGCTCGGGATTGTCGGCCCGGCGGTCCGGCGCCACGTGTTGCAGCTCGGCCTCCAGCTGCGCCATCACCTCGGGGTCGATGACCTGCTGGCTGCCCTCACGGCCGAGCAGTTCGGCGAGCATGGCCGGATCGAGGCTCAGTGCTGCCAGCTTGCGCTCGGCCAGGGGCTGGTCGGCGTCGTAGATGAACTCTCCGACGTAGCCGAACAACAGGCTGCGGGCCTGGGGAGAGGGCTCGGCGGTCTCCACCTCCACCAGCCGGGTGCGACGCGATGCCAGTTCGCGCAGCACCTGCTTGAGCCGAGGCAGGTCGAAGACGTCCTCGAGGCACTCGCGCATCGTCTCGAGGATGATGGGGAAGTCCTGGTGCCCACTGGCGACTGCCAGCAGTTGTGCTGCGCGCATCCGCTGTTGCCACAGCGGCGAGCGTCGGCCGGGGTCGCGTCGGGGCAGCAGCAGCGCACGCGAGGCGCACTCTCGGAAGCGGGCCGCGAACAGTGCCGAACCGAAGACCTGGTCGGTCACCAGTTCCTCCACGTCGTCGGCCGGGAGCACCAGCAGATCGGCCCCGGGCGGGGTGGAGTCGACGTCGGGGATGCGCAGCACGATGCCGTCATTGCTGGCCGTGGCCTGGGCCTCGACCCCGTAGCGTTCCCGGGCGCGTGCCTCGATCACCAGCGCCCACGGTTGCAGCACTGCGCGGCCCAGGCTGGAGTGGACACACACGCGCCAGTCGCCCAGCTCGTCGCGGAAGCGTTCCACGACGATGGTGTGCGCCCCGGGGACCACACCGGTCGCGGCGCGTTGCTCGGCAAGGTGCGCAATGAGGTTCGCCCGGGCGTGCTCGTCGAGTCGTGCCCCGGACAGCAGCGAGTCGACCCGCTGCTGGTCGTCCTGCTGCAGCGACTGGTCGAGCTGGTGGGTGAACTCGCCCATCGCCAAGCCCAGTTCGGCTGGCCGTGAGGGTTGGTCCCCGTGCCAGAAGGGCAGCCTCCCGGGGTGGCCGGGGGCCGGGGTCACCAGTACCTGGTTGGGGGTGATCTCCTGGATCCGCCAGGACGTGGTGCCCAGGGTGAACACGTCCCCGACGCGTGACTCGTGCACCATCTCCTCGTCCAGCTCGCCGACCCGCCTGCCGGGTTCGTGCTTGCCGCTGGCGTTTCCCTCACCCACCAGGAAGACGCCGAACAGCCCCCGGTCGGGGATGGTCCCGCCAGAGGTGGTCACCAGCCGACGCGCACCGGGCCTGGCCTGGATGGTGTTGGCCAGCCGGTCCCAGACCAATCGCGGTCGCAGTTCCGCGAAGTCCTCGCTGGGATAGCGCCCACTCAACATGTCCAGCACCGACTCCCACGCCGAGCGCGGCAGGTCCCGATAGGGGGCGCTGCGGCGAATCAGCCCGTAGGCCTCCTCCACCGGCCAGGCCTCTTCCAGACACAGGCTGACCAGGTGTTGGGCCAGCACGTCGAGCGGATTGCGCAGGTCCTTGACCTGTTCGATCTGGCCCTCGAGCATCCTGGTGACCACCACCGCCGACTCCAGCAGGTCACTCCGGTGGGTGGGCAGCACCGCTCCGCGACTGGTGGCCCCCACCTGGTGGCCGGCTCGCCCGATGCGCTGCAGGCCGCTGGCCACCGAAGGCGGTGAGGAGACCTGGATGACCAGGTCGACAGCGCCCATGTCGATGCCCAGTTCCAGCGAGCTGGTGGCCACTACGCAGGGGAGCGTTCCAGCCTTGAGTTCCCGTTCGGTCTGCAAGCGGCGCTCCTTGCTCACCGAACCGTGGTGGGCGCGGGCCACGATGGGCAGCCGACTGCCGTCGTGTCCGCTGCTGGCCCCCGACTGGGCCATCATCTGGGCCGGGGGAGCGGGCGCCGGGGCATCGGCGTCGGCCGAATCGGGAGCCATCCGTTGGGCGTACAGCTCGTTGAGGTGTGCGGTCAGGCGTTCGGCGACCCGGCGGGAGTTGACGAAGCAGATCGTCGAGCGGTGCTGCGTGACCAGGTCAAGGATCCGGTGCTCCAGGAAGGGCCAGATCGAGTTCGACGCGTTCTCGTCATCCGGGCTGCGTCCAGGCGGTTCGGACAGGTCGGTCATGTCCTCGACGGGCACTTCCACGGCGAGCTGCCAGGCCTTGTCCGCGGGCGGCGCGATGACGCTCACCGGCCGATCACCACCGAGGAAGGCGGCCACTCGTTCGGCCGGTCGAACGGTGGCGGACAGGCCGATGCGTTGCGCCGGCGGGGTGGGTGCACCGGAGCTCGCCCCTCGCAGGGCCTCCAGTCGCTCCAGGCTCAGGGCCAGGTGCGCGCCACGCTTCGTGCCGGCCAGGGCATGCACCTCGTCGACGATCACCGTCTCCACCTCGCGGAGGGTGCTGGCCGCCTGGCTGGAGAGCATCAGGAAGAGCGATTCGGGCGTGGTGATGAGGATCTGGGGCGGATTGGTCTGCAGTCGACGTCGTTCTGCTGCAGGGGTGTCCCCGGAGCGCAGACCCACCCGGATCTCGGGAACCGGGGCCCCCAGCACGCGGCCTGAGCGTTGGATGCCCCGCAGGGGCGCCTTCAGGTTGCGTTCGACGTCGACGGCCAGGGCCTTGAGTGGAGAGACGTAGAGCACCTTCACCGCACCCTGGGAAGGCTGCTGGGCGAGCCGGTCGAGGGAATGGAGGAAGGCTGCCAGGGTCTTGCCCGATCCGGTGGGGGCGATGACCAAGGAGTGCTCGCCGCTGCCGATGGCTCGCCAGGCGGCCTCCTGGACCGGGGTGGGGGAGTCGAAGACCTCCTCGAACCAGGTGCGCGTGGCAACCCCGAAGCCCGCCAGGGGGCTGTCGGAATCGGGACGATCTGTCATGGCTCCCATTGTGTCTGCCGGTACTGACGTTTTTGTCTCCCCGACCCCGACGCCCCCTGTGCGCGCGCCGTCGACCCCGTCCCGGGCGCGGCTATTGTTGGCCCGGTGAGCGAGACGGAACTGTGGCGCAGGATGGCCGAGCACCTGCCTCCCGGGCGACTGGAGGTGTGGGCCGACAGCGTCGTGCTGCGGGAGCTGGACGGACGCACCGTGCAGGAGGCCCTGGCGGCGGGAGTGGCGGTGCAGCGCATCTGGCGCGCCGTCTGGGCGATGCTGGAACTGCCCGAGAGCTATCGCTGAACCCGGTGCGGGCCCCGGGAGTCCACGGACTTGATCCATTCGAACGCATGTTCTACTGTTGCTGGTGATCGAAGCGGGCATTGCCTCACGTCGTTTGCTGAGAAGTGGTCCACACCCGGGATTGTCCACAGTCTTCGGTGCGGGCCGAAGAATTGTCAGTGGCGATTTCTAGAGTCTGTGGTGTTGGTTCGACGAACATCTCTACCGGGCCGAACCCGGGCAAGGAAGGAAGGCCGTCATGGCTGTTGCAGATCGTCAGAAGGCCCTTGAGGCTGCACTCGCACAGATCGAGAAGCAGCACGGCAAGGGCACCGTCATGCGGCTGGGCGAAGAGACCAGGCTGCCCATCGCCTTCATCCCCACCGGTTCGGTGGCCCTGGACATCGCGCTGGGCATCGGCGGACTGCCGCGTGGCCGCATCGTCGAGATCTATGGCCCGGAGTCCAGCGGCAAGACCACCGTCGCGCTGCATGCCATCGCCAATGCCCAGCGGGAGGGCGGCATCTGCGCCTTCATCGACGCCGAGCACGCGCTCGATCCCGACTATGCGCAGAAGTTGGGGGTCGACACCGACGCGCTGCTGGTCAGCCAGCCCGACAACGGTGAGCAGGCCCTGGAGATCGCCGACATGCTGGTGCGTTCCGGCGCCCTGGCACTGATCGTGGTCGACTCGGTGGCCGCGTTGACCCCGCGCGCCGAGATCGAGGGCGAGATGGGTGACAGCCACGTCGGTCTGCAGGCTCGTCTGATGAGCCAGGCCCTGCGCAAGATGACCGGTGCCCTGAGCCAGGCCGGCACCACTGCCATCTTCATCAACCAGCTGCGCGAGAAGATCGGTGTGATGTTCGGATCGCCCGAGACCACCACGGGCGGCAAGGCGCTGAAGTTCTACTCCTCGGTGCGCCTGGACGTACGTCGTATCGAGACGTTGAAGGACGGCACGGAGCCGGTGGGCAACCGCACCCGTGTGAAGGTGGTCAAGAACAAGGTGGCACCCCCCTTCAAGCAGGCCGAGTTCGACATCCTCTACGGCCAGGGCATCAGCCGCGAGGGAAGCCTGATCGACATGGGAGTCGAGCATGGCGTGATCCGCAAGGCGGGCGCGTGGTTCACCTATGGCACCGACCAGCTCGGTCAGGGCAAGGAGAATGCGCGCAACTTCCTGAAGAACAACCCCGAGGTGGCTGCCGAGCTGGAAGGCAAGATCCTCACGGCTCTGGGCATGGGCGAGGAATCCCAGCAGGAGAGCGTTCCCGAGGGCGTCGACCCGGTGACGGGCGAGATCGCCTTCTGATCGTGGGCTTCCAGCAACGTCGTCGAGCACGGCCTGCGGGGGAGGCGCCCCCGCAGGCCGACGGTCCCGATGCGGACCCGATGGAAGTGGCGCGCGAGATCGCGCTGCGCATCCTGACGATGCGCGACCACTCCCGGCAGGAATTGGGGGACAAGCTCGCGGCCAAGGACGTTCCCGAGGACACCATCGTCGAGCTGCTCGACCGCTTCGAAGAGGTCGGCTTGCTCAATGACGAGAATTTCGCGCAGCAGTGGACCCGCGCTCGCCGCAACAGCAGAAAGCTGTCACGCGCCGCGGTACGGCGCGAGCTGCAGACCAAGGGCGTGGATCGAGACCTGATCGAGGACACCCTGTCGGGGATCGGTCACGAGGACGAGGTGGAACTGGCCACCGTGCTCGCCCAGAAGAAGTGGCGGCAGGTGCAGAACCTGCCCCGCGAGGTGGCCTACCGCAGGATGGCAGGGGCCTTGGCCCGCAAGGGATATTCGTCCTCGGTGGTGGCCGAGGTGGTGCGCAGCGTGATGCAGGGGGAGGATCCTGCCCCAGAGCCTTGGTGATCCAGAGCCTTGGTGATCCGGAGACCTAGTGACCAGGGGCGTCTTGCACCTGACGATGGGCGGCAATAGCCTCACAACTGGAGAAGCGCTTCACTTCGACTGGTGGTTGGGCAGCGATCTGTCCGACAGTTCTTTCCCGGTTCGCCTGACCTTGGTGCCGGGCGATATGACCGGCTGGACCTCGAGCGACCGCTTGTGCGGTCGAGGTGTCCGGCACCCGTCGCCTTGACGTCGCCTCCCATTGACAAGGAGGAAAGATGACCACCTGGCTTTGGCTCGCGCTGGTTCTGAGCTGGCTGGTGTCGCTCGTCGTCCTGGTCCTGCTGGTCCAGTTGCTGCGTCGTGGACTGTCCGCACCAGCCGCCACCGAGCAGGCGCTGGGCGCCGCGGCGGCCACCGAGGGGGAGGCTGAGCGCCAGGCGCAGCACCAACAGGTCCTGGAAGGAGTGCAGCAGGAACTCGCCGAGGCGCGGACCCGCATCGAGGAATTGCACGACCAGCTGGGCGACGCCCACCGGCAGCGTGACGGGCTGGAGGAAAAGGCCCGCACCGAGCAGGAGCGGCAGCACGCCACGAGGCTGGAGCTGGAACAGGCCCAGGCAGATCTTCGTCGCCAGGCGGAGGAGGCCGAGGGCACACGCCGGGCTGCCGAAGACCAACTGCGGCAGGAACGCAGCGACCTGCGTCAGCTGCGCAGCACCCTGGAGATGCGCGAACAGCGGCTTGGCGAGCGGGAGGAAAGGCTGCTCTCCGAGAGCCAGTCCTTGGAGGCACGCTCCGCCCAGCTCGTCGAGGTGCGGGCCCAGGCGGAGCAGTCACAGCAGCAGGCTCGTGAGGAACTGGCCCAGGCCCGGGCCGAGGCGGCGCAGGCCTTGGAGCAGGTGAATGCCGAGCGGGAGCGCATCGCAGAGCTCGACCAGGAACAGGCACGGGCCGAGGTGCTGGCACGGGTGGAGCACGAGGCGCGGCTGGAAGCAACGGCGTTGGCGCGCGACATCGAACGCACGGCACGCCGCGAGGCCGAGACCCGTGCGCGGGGGATCATCGTCACCGCGATCCAGCGCCTTGCCGCCGAGCAGACCTCGGAGTCCGTGGTGAGCACCCTCGACCTGCCCAGCGATGAGATGAAGGGGCGCATCATCGGCCGGGAGGGCAGGAACATCCGGCACTTCGAACAGGTGACCGGCGTCAACGTGATGATCGACGACACCCCCGGGTCGGTGCTGTTGAGCTGTTTCGATCCGGTGCGACGAGAGATCGGTCGGCTGACCCTGGCGGAATTGGTCGCCGATGGGCGCATCCACCCGGCGCGCATCGAAGAGGTTCACGAGCGTGCCACCGCCCGCATCCAGGACAAGATCCTCCGTTCGGCTGAGGACGCGCTCGCCGAGGTGGGGATCTCGGACCTGGATCCGGCCCTGGTTCCCGTCGTGGGTGCCCTGCGCTACCGGACCAGCTATGGCCAGAACGTGCTGCGCCACTTGGTGGAATGCGCCCACATTGCGGGCATGATGGCCGCCGAACTGGGGCTGGACGTGCCCACCTGCAAGCGTGCGGCCTTCCTCCACGACATCGGCAAGGCACTCACCCACGAGGTGGAGGGCACCCATGCCATGGTCGGTGCCGAGCTGGCGCGCCGCCACGGCGAGAGCGAGGACATCGTGCACGCCATCGCCGCCCACCACAACGAGGTGGAGCCGAGCACGGTGGAGGCGGTCCTGACCCAGGCCGCGGACGCCATCTCGGGCTCGCGTCCCGGCGCTCGTCGCGAGTCGCTGGAGGCCTATGTGCAACGCCTCGATCGGCTCGAGGAGATCGCGGCCTCTCATGACGGCGTCGAGAAGGTCTTCGCCATGCAGGCCGGCCGAGAGGTGCGGGTGATGGTCAGCCCCGACCACGTCGACGACACGGCCTCGCATGCGCTGGCCCGCGACATCGCCCACGAGATCCAGGACGAGCTGACCTACCCGGGTCAGATCCGCGTCACCGTGGTGCGGGAGTCACGCGCAACCGAGATCGCCCACTGATCCGGGCACCCAGACCCAACACCCAGACCCAGGCACCCAGCGGCCAGGGTATCCATGGGGCAGTGGCGCTCCACAGGCGTCAGGACAGGGTGGCCAGGAAGTCCTTTGCCGCATCCGTGCGCGGGGCGGCGAAGAACTGCTGTGGCGGTGCCTCTTCCACCACCCGGCCGTCAGCCATGAAGACGATCCGGTGTGCGGCATGGCGTGCGAAGGACATCTCGTGGGTGACCGCCACCATGGTGATGCCGTCGGAGGCCAGGTCGAGCATCACCTTCAGCACTTCGTGGGCCATCGGCGGGTCCAAGGCGCTGGTCGGCTCGTCCAGCAGGATCAGTTTGGGGTGCATCGCGAGGGCGCGGGCAATGGCCACACGCTGCTGTTGACCGCCGGAGATCTGGGACGGCATCCGCTCACCAAATCCGCCCAGCCCCACGCGTTCCAACAACTGCTCGGCCTCGTCGCGTGCCTGTTGCGGGTCCAGGCCGCGAACCCGCACCGGAGCCAAGGTGATGTTGTCGAGCACGGTGTGCTGCGGAAACAACGTGTAGTCCTGGAAGACCATGCCGATCTGGGCCCGCACCCCGGCCAGTTCGGGGCCCGTGGTGGGCAGCGGTCGTCCATTCACCAAGACCTGCCCGGCCTGGATTGGCTCCAGCCCGTTGATCGTGCGCACCAGCGTCGACTTGCCGGAACCGGATGGTCCCAGCAGGACCACCACCTCGCCGGGCAAGACGGTCAGGTCGACGGCGTGCAGGACCTGCGTGGTGCCGAAGAACTTGTCGACGCCGCGCAGTTCCACCACCGGTGAGTCCACGCTGACGTCAGTCATGGGTCGGCTCCGAAGCGTGCATGGTCTGGCCCGCGTCGACGGTCTGGTCCTGCAGTCCCCAGCTGCACCGGAACTGTTCCCCCGGCGCCAGCTGCACCAGGTCGGCATGGGTGGGGCCGGGGTTGAAGGCGTCCGGCCCGCAACTCATCGGTTCCACCGCGATGGTCCGTCCGCCGCCCGGCGTGTAGAGCTGCAACCAGGGCAGCTTCTCGTCACCCCACAGCACCGTGCGGTGCTCGGCTCCCGACAACACGACCTGCCAGCGGCCGTCGTGGCGCTGCGCCCGGGTGAAGGCGGTGTCCAGACCAATGCCAGCCAACAGCCGGGCGGTGCGCAGATCTGCGACGCTGCCCTCCACGTCGAGCAACTCGACGGGCAACAAGCGGGCATCCACCGACAACAGCTGTTCGAAGGGCACCTGCAGCGTGCATTCACCAAGGGCCTGGCCGGGGGCCACCAGGTAGGGGTGCGCCCCGTAGCCGAAGGGAACGCCCACCTCGCCCACATTGGTGGCCTGCACCTCGACGCGCAGCCCCTCGGACCCGAGAGCATGGGTCAGCTGCAGTTCCACCACGCCGGGCCAGCCCGGCTGGGGATGCAGCAGGTAGCGCTGGGTGATGCTGGTCTCGTCGACGGCGACCGTGGTCCAGGGCACCCAGCAGACCAGACCATGGATCGCGTTGTTGCGTTCCGGCTCGCTGAGCGGCAATTGCAACTGGACCCCGTCGTGCACCCAGCGCCCGTCGCGAATCCGATTGGGCCAGGGCATCATGTGCTGGCCCTGGCAACCGAGAGGCGAGTGGGTCTCCTCGAAGCTGGAGACCAGGTTGCGCCCCTGGACGCGATAGGAGCGCAGGGTGGCCCCCAGCTCGGTGACGACGGCCTCCTGGTCGTCCAGGGTGAGGGTGTACTGGGCTCCGGTGGGTGCGGTCATGTGCCGATCCTGCCACCAACACTGCGCGTCATGGTTCCCCATCGGGATCCGGCCACGATTCCTCGCACCGCACCTGGGCAATCTAGAGTTGTCCCACCATGTCTGAACTGCACACTACGCTCGCGCCGGCCGAGGCCGGACAGCCCTCCCGCACCTACCAGGTGATCACCTACGGCTGCCAGATGAATGTCCACGACTCCGAACGCATCTCGGGTCTGCTCGAGGGCGCTGGCCTGGTGCGCAGCGACGTGGAGGTTGCCGAACCCGGCGGCGCCGACGTGGTGGTCTTCAACACCTGCGCCGTGCGGGAGAACGCCGACAACCGGCTCTACGGGACGCTGGGGCACATGGCCGCGATCAAGCGGACCCGGCCGGGCATGCAGATCGCGGTTGGCGGCTGCATGGCCCAGAAGGACCGCGACGTCATCATCGGCAAGGCGCCGTGGGTGGACGTGGTCTTCGGCACCCACAATGTGGGAAAGCTACCCGTCCTGCTGGAGCGGGCCCGAGTGGAGCAGGCCAGCCAGGTGGAAATCGCCGAGGCCCTGGAGACCTTCCCCTCCAACCTGCCGACGCGGCGCGAGTCTCCCTACTCCGCGTGGGTGAGCATCAGCGTGGGCTGCAACAACACCTGCACCTTCTGCATCGTGCCGCAGCTGCGCGGCAAGGAGACCGACCGTCGCCCCGGCGACATCCTCGCCGAGATCCAGGCGCTGGTGGACGAGGGCGTGCAGGAGATCACCCTGTTGGGCCAGAACGTCAACACCTATGGCGTCGAGTTCGGTGACCGCGGTGCCTTCGCCAAGCTGCTGCGTGCCTGCGGCGAGATCGAGGGCCTGGAGCGAGTGCGTTTCACCAGCCCCCACCCGGCCAGCTTCACCAGTGATGTGATCGATGCGATGGCCGAGACGCCGAACGTGATGCCGAGCCTGCACATGCCGCTGCAGTCCGGCTCCGACAAGGTGCTGCGCGAGATGCGCCGCAGCTATCGCAGCGAGAAGTTCCTGCGAATCCTGGACGAGGTGCGTTCCAAGATTCCCCAGGCGGCCATCACCACCGACATCATCGTCGGCTTCCCGGGCGAGAGCGACGAGGACTTCGAGGACACCATGCGCGTGGTGGAGCAGTCCCGCTTCAGTGCGGCCTTCACCTTCCAGTATTCGATTCGTCCCGGCACCCCGGCTGGCGTGATGGACAACCAGGTGCCCAAGCCCGTGGTCCAGGCCCGTTACGAGCGGCTGGTGGAGCTGGTCAACCGGATCGCCTGGGAGGAGAACCAGAAGCTCGAGGGCACCGAGGTGGAGGTGATGTTCGCCGCGGGTGAGGGCAAGAAGGACGCCGAGACACATCGCATGACCGGCCGCGCCCGCGACAACCGGCTGGTGCACGTCACCGTCCCGACGGACCCGGAGCTGCGCCCCCGCCCCGGCGACATCGCCACCACCACCATCAGCTATGCCGCGCCGCACCACCTCAATGCCGACGGCGGGATCACGAACCTGCGTCGCACTCGCGGCGGCGATGCCTGGCAGGCCCGCCACGACGCGCCTGCCGCGCCCACCGGCGTCAACCTGGGGATGCCCAGCATCGGAGCGCCGAAGGCCTGACCCGGCCCCGGGCCCGACAGGCCCCGACATGACAGTCGCGACATGAGAAGGGGGCGGCCGCAGCAATGCTGCGGCCGCCCCCTCGTCGTCAGACGGGCGTGGCTCAGAGGTTGCCGGTCTTGTTCTTCAGGAAGTCCTGGCCCTGGTCGACCTTGTCGGCATGCGCGCCGCCGGTCTTGCTGTCGAGGGCGTCGCCAGCCTTGTCGATGCCCTGATCGACCTTGGCCTCGTGCTGGTTGATGGTCTCGCGCGCCTTGTCGGCGTGGTTGCCCTGGTTGCCGCCCAGCGCGTCCTTGGCCTTGTCGAAGATGCCCATGATGTCTGTCCTCTCGTTGTCCACCCCCGGTGGGGTGGTTTCGTGGTGACGTCTCCACACTGCCTGCCGTGCAGCGGCGGGGGCAAGGGCGGTGGGTGGTGTGCGCTTGAAGCTGAATCGCGCCGACCGGCGTGGCAGGGGACAATGGCGAGGTGAAGTTG
The DNA here is from genome assembly GCF_048595755.1 of Luteococcus struthionis. GTDB lineage: Bacteria > Actinomycetota > Actinomycetes > Propionibacteriales > Propionibacteriaceae > Luteococcus. The sequence goes on along the minus strand of NZ_CP184360.1, from coordinate 3,163,702 downwards.
CCCTTGGTCGTGATCAACGGACCCACCGCCTCCGGAAAGTCGAGCCTGGCGATCGACGTGGCCCTGCGTCTCCAGGAGGCCGGACGTCCCAGTGAGATCGTCAATGTCGATTCCATGCTGGTCTATCGCGGGATGGACGTCGGCACCGCCAAGCCCACCGCCGAGGAACTGGCCCTGGTCCGGCACCACCTGGTGGACACCAACGATGTCACCCAGACCGCCTCGGTGGCCGACTTCCAGCAGCAGGCCCGGCAGGTCATCGCCGAGCTGCGCACACACGGGATCATTCCGGTGCTGGTGGGGGGCTCGGCGCTCTACGTGCACGCGATCCTGGACGAGATGACCTTCCCGGGGACAGACCCCGAGGTGCGTGCCCGCTACGAGGCGCGTCTGGCCGAGGTGGGGCCCGAAGCCCTGCATACCGAGCTGGCGCAACGTGCCCCGCAGACTGCTGCCTCCATCCTTCCCGGCAATGGCCGTCGGATCGTGCGGGCCCTGGAGGTGCTGGAGCTCACCGGTGGCTTCACGCCGCAGCTTCCCGAGTGGAGCTATGCCCTCGAGCACGTCCTGCAGTTCGGGCTGGAGCTGGATCGTGAGCAGATGGACCAGCGCATCGACGTCCGGGTGGACCAGATGTGGGCCGACGGGCTCGTCGAGGAGGTGCGGGGCCTGCTGCCGCAGGGCCTGCGCGAGGGGCTGACCGCCTCCCGCGCCCTTGGCTACCGGCAGGTGCTGCAATTCCTCGACGGCGAGCTGACCGAGCAGGAGGCCAAGGAGCGGACCAAGAGCGGCACCCGACGCTTCGCGCGCAAACAGCTGGCCTGGTTTCGTCGCGATCCCCGGGTGCAGTGGTTGCCGGCGGGCGACCCGGGCAATGGGGGCGTCATCGTCGACCAGGTGCTCGCGGCGCTACGGTGAGGCACCTGCGACCCTTCGCCTGCTGAAACTGTGGGCAAGTGAACGATCGTGGTGGATTCTCGGTAGCGTGGACGGGCATGAGGACCTGGAAGTTCGCCAAGGGGCACGGCACGCTCAACGATTTCGTGATCCTGCGTGATCGCCACTGCATGCTCAAACTCACCGATTCCGACGTGCGCCACCTGTGCGACCGCCGGGCCGGCATCGGCGGCGACGGCCTCTTGCGCGTCACCCTTGCCTCCTCGATCCCGGAATGGGACGGAGACCCAGACCTGTGGTTCATGGACTACCGCAATGCCGACGGCTCGATTCCCCAGATGTGCGGCAACGGGCTGCGCGTCTTCGTGCGCTACCTCTTGGAGGAGGGCCTCGACGCGGGCGAGGAGATCCAGGTGGCCACCCGGGCGGGCCTGCGCCACGCCTGGCCGCAGCGCGACGGACGGATCCGGATCGACCTGGGTGAGGTGACCTGCTCCGATCCGGAGCTCACCATCAGCAGCGACGGCCGGCAGTGGCCGGCCATCACCGTGGACGTGGGCAATCCCCACGCCGTGTGCTTCCCGGGCGAGGACTGCCCGTTGGATGAGATCGATCTTTCCCACCAGCCCCAGTGGCTTCCGGCCTCGGCCTTCCCCGAAGGCGTGAACGTCGAATTCGTGGAGGTGCTGGCCCCGGACCACATCAGGATGAGGGTCCATGAGCGGGGTTCGGGCGAGACGATGAGCTGTGGCACCGGCACGGTGGCGGCCGCGGCCGCCCACGCTCGACGCCTCGGACTGGGGGAGGCCACGGTGCGCGTCGAGGTGCCTGGCGGGACCGTCGAGGTGGACTTGTGTCGAGGAGGCGCCTTCCTCACCGGCCCTGCGGCGATCGTGGCCCACGGAGAGGCCCACCTGCCGGACCTGCCCTGAGCAGGACCGATCGGGCACTGGTCTGCGGACGTGGCCCGACAGCCCGTTGAGGAAAATCGCTGGTCTTGGGCGAGTTGTGGTGTCAAGCTTGGACAACGATGACACGACGCCCCAGCCAGCAGCCCGGCCCCGATCCGGAAGACTTCGACGACCTCTACGACGACGCAGACCTCGATCCGTGGGGTGATGACCCGGAGGAACACCCCGACGGGATGCAGCAGGACCTGGCCGACCGCCTCTCGCTCAAGCGAGTGGCCGGCATGTCCACCCAGGTCGACGACATCAGCGAGGTCGAGTACCGAGACCTGCAGCTGGAACGCGTCGTACTGATCAGCGTGTGGACCAAGGGCACCGAGCGTGACGCCGAGAATGCCATGACCGAGCTGAAGCTGCTCTCCGAGACCGCCGGCGCCCAGGTGCTGGAAGGGCTCATCCAGCGGCGCAAGTCGCCCGACCCTGCCACCTACATCGGCCGAGGCAAGGTGGACGAGCTGCGCGAGGTGGTGGTGGCCACCGGCGCCGACACGGTGATCTGCGACGGTGAGCTGCAGCCCGCCCAGCTGCGCAACCTGGAGGATCGCGTGAAGGTCAAGGTGATCGACCGCACCGCACTGATCCTCGACATCTTCGCCCAGCATGCCAAGAGCGTCGAGGGCAAGACCCAGGTGGAACTGGCCCAGCTGCAGTACCTGCGGCAACGCTTGCGTGGCTGGGGCGGCAACCTGTCACGCCAGGCCGGTGGCCAGGCCGCGGGAGGAGCCGGCATCGGTGGCCGCGGCCCCGGTGAGACCAAGATCGAGACCGATCGTCGCCGCATCAACACCCGCGTGGCGATCCTGCGTCGCCGGATGCGCGAGCTGGACGCCACGCGTGAGAACAAGCGTGCCGACCGCCGTCGCAACCGCATCCCGTCCATCGCGATCGTCGGTTACACCAATGCCGGCAAGAGCTCCCTGCTCAACCGCCTGACCGATGCCGGTGTGCTGGTGGAGAACGCCCTGTTCGCCACGCTGGATCCCACCACCCGCCGCCACACCACTCCCGACGGCCGGGTCTACACGTTGACCGACACGGTGGGCTTCGTCCGGCACCTGCCGCACGACCTGGTGGAGGCCTTCAAGTCCACCCTGGAGGAATCGAACGAGGCCGACCTGCTCCTGCACGTCGTCGACGGCTCGGATCCCGATCCGGTGGGGCAGGTGCAGGCCGTGCGCACCGTGCTCAATGACATCGACGCCAGCCAGGTGCCCGAGCAGCTGGTGATCAACAAGATCGACGCGGCCGAACCCGAGGCGCTGCAGATGCTGCGCACCCAGTTCCCCGAGGCCGTCTTCGTCTCCGCCCGCACCGGGGAGGGCATCGCCGAGTTGCGAGCCATCGCAGAGAGTCGGCTGCCCAGCCCCGAGGTGAGCATCGAGGCCATGATCCCCTACGAGCGCGGTGACCTGGTGGACAAGATCCACAAGCACGGTCAGCTGATCACCCTGGAGCACACCGGGGAGGGGACCCGCGTCGTGGCCCGGGTGCACCCCGAGCTGGGAGGCGAGCTGAAGGCCTTCGAGGTGCATCCCGGGTAGGCTTGAGGGATGCCCGAAGCCCAGCAGAGACCCGCCTCCGACGTGACCTCCGAGGACGTCCTGCAGGCGGCGGTCGCAGCGATCGGTGGCACGCCGCGCGAAGGCCAGCAACAGATGGCGGCCGCCATCGAACAGGCCATCGACACCGGGGAACACCTGCTGGTGCAGGCCGGCACCGGCACCGGCAAGTCGCTGGGCTACCTGGCTCCCGCCCTGCTGCACGTCCAGGGCACCAAGCAGCGCATCGTGGTGGCCACCGCCACCCTGGCGCTGCAGGCCCAGCTGGCCAATACCGACATCCCCAATGCGCTCAAGGCCGTCCGTGAGGTCACCGGCCGTGAACCCGGGCACGCCATCCTGAAGGGCCGCACCAATTACGCCTGTCTGCTCAAGACCCGCGACGGGGTCGTCAATGACCAGGACACCCTGCTGGGCGGCGCCGACCTGACCACCGACCTCAAGCAGGGCAGCGCCGATGCCGAATCGGTGCTGGGCGCCGAGGTGGTGATGTTGCGCGAATGGGCCGAGGAGGAACTGGCCAGTGGCGGGCTCGCCGACCGTGACGATGCCCCCAGCCACAGTCCGCGAGCCTGGGGTCTGGTCTCCATGCCGGTGCGGGAATGCCTGGGGGCGCAGCGCTGCCCCCACGGGCAGGAGTGCTTCGTCGAGGCCTCCCGTGAGAAGGCGCGTGCCGCGCAGCTGGTGGTCACCAACCACGCGCTGCTCGCCATCGATGCCATGCACGGCGGCACGGCGCTGCCCGAACACGAGATCGTGATCATCGACGAGGCCCATGAACTGGTGGGTCGGGTGACCGGCGCGGCCAGCGCGGAGCTCGGCCCGCAGCTGGTGGAGCGCGTCGCCAAGCGCACCCTGCCGTGGTTGAGCGACGAGCTGGGCCTGGAATTCCTGGAGAGCGCCGACATGCTGCGGGTGGCGCTGGACGACGTGGAACCCGGCCGCATCACCCAGCCGGGCAGCGCCACGACCGCCTTCGAGACGATCCGTGACGTCTCGCGCCGTGTGGTGAGCGGGCTGGGTGGCAAGTCCGGGGACAAGTCGCGCAAGGACGTGGATCCGGAGCAGCAGCAGGCACAGTCTGCTGCCAAGGAGGTCTTCGACATCGCGGAACGGATGGCGGAGCTGTCCAGCAATGACGTGGTGTGGGTCAGCGAGAGCGACCGCTTCGGACGTCAGGCGCAGGTGGCGCCGCTGAGCGTGGCCGGCCTGATGCGCGAGCGGGTGCTGGGTGAGAGCACCACCATCATGACCTCGGCGACGCTCAAGATCGGCGGTGACTTCAACCAGGTGGCAGGCCAGATCGGTCTGCGCAAGGCGGATCGGTTGGAGGGTGAAGGCCACGACCCGGACAATCCGTTGGCCTGGCGGGCGTTGGACGTCGGCACGCCCTTCACGTACTCCCGGCAGGGGATCCTGTACTGCGCCACCAGTCTGCCCAATCCTCGACGCGAGGGGATCACCCAGGAGGCGCTGGCCGAGATCGCGGAACTGGTCTGGGCGGCGGGTGGCCGTACCTTGGGGCTCTTCGCCTCGCAGAAGGCCGCGGAGGTGGCGGCGGCCCATGTGCGCAAGCAGCTACCGAAGATGACCATCCTGTGCCAGGGCGACGCGCAACTGTCCGACCTGACCAGGCGTTTCATCGCCGAGCCCGAGGTCTGCCTGTTCGGCACGGTGAGCCTGTGGCAGGGCATCGACGTGCCGGGGGAGACCTGCGAGCTGGTGATCATCGACAAGATCCCCTTCCCTCGGCCGGATGATCCGCTGATGCAGGCTCGCCAGCAGGCCGTAGCGGAGGCCGGGGGCAATGGCTTCATGGCGGTGGCCGCCACCCACGCGGGCCTGCTGATGGCCCAGGGCTCCGGACGCCTGATCCGTCGTGTCACGGACAGGGGCGTGGTGGCGGTGCTGGACCCGCGCCTGGTCAAGGCACGCTACGGTGGCTTCCTGCGTGCCTCGATGCCGGACTTCTGGATGACCAAGGACCGCGAGGTGGCCGTGCAGGCGCTGCGACGGCTGCAGGAGGCAAAGTGATGGCCCAGACCACGCCACGACCCGACGGACACGACGATGGCCCGCCCGCGGGCAGCCACTTCCAACGCTTGGAGCATGCCCGGGTCCGCAGGGCGACGGCCGAACTCCAGGGGCGGGTTCGGGAGCGTTTTCCCAATCGCACCCTGTGGGAGGTCTGCGGCGAACTGGTGGCGCTGGTGGACGAGGTGGCCACCCGGGACGGGTTGAGTCAACGCCGCATTCGAGCGGCTCGTCTGCTGTCCCGCCTGGCGGTGCTGCTGGTGGTCGCCTTCCTGTCCGGGACCGTCGGTCTGGCGATGTTGGACCTGGTGCGGGGTGGGCAGTTCCAGGCCGTGGACTTCCTACCGCTGCTGGAGACCATCATCAACAACTTGGTCTTCGGTGGTCTGGCGGTGCTCTTCCTGCTGGCGGTTCCCGAACGGATGGAAAGGGCTCGCATCCTGCGAGTGCTGCACCGGTTGCGATCGCTGGCCCACGTGATCGACATGCACCAGCTCACCAAGATCCCCGGACGTGACGAAATGGCTCCACCTGAGCTGGGGGCCTATCTGGAACAGTGTTCCGAGATGCTGTCCCTGGTGGGCAAGACTGCGGCCTTGTTCGCCGAGGACACCACCGATGGCGACGTGCTCGACGCCGTGGAGGGCATCGAGGGCCTGACCTCTGACATGGCGCGCAAGGTGTGGCAGAAGATCGCCATCATCCCGCCCCGTTGACGCAGCGGACAGGGCTGGCCGTCATACCTTGCGCAGCACGGCGACCACCTTGCCGAGGATCTTGGCGTGGTTGCCGTCGATGGGGGAATAGGCCTCGTTGTGCGGCATCAGCCACACCTGCCCCGGGGTCTTCTTCAAGGTCTTGACGGTGGCCTCGTCGTCCAGCAGCGCGGCGACGATCTCACCATTGTTGGCATCGTCCTGCTGGCGCACCACGACCCAGTCGCCGTCGCAGATGGCGGCATCGATCATCGAATCGCCGCGCACCTCCAGCATGAAGATGGTGCCCTCGCCCACCAACTGCTTGGGCAAGGCGAAGACGTCCTCGACGCGTTCCTCCGCGAGGATGGGGCCACCTGCCGCGATCCTGCCGACCATCGGAACGTTCACGGCACTGGGGAAGGCGTCACCAATGTCTGTCAGGTCGATGTCCTCGGCTGCCTCCTGCCCTGCAAGCCTGGGCGGACTGGGCTGCATCGACTCTGGCAGGTGCACCTCCATGGCGCGCGGCTGGCCGGGGGTGCGGTGGATGAAGCCCTTGATCTCGAGCTGCTTGAGCTGATGGGCCACGCTGGAGGAGCTTGCCAAGCCAGCCGCCTCGCCGATCTCGCGAATGCTGGGCGGATAGCCGCGCTGAGCGGTGGTGTCGCGGATGATCTCGAGCACTCGACGCTGGCGGGGAGTCAGGCCGTCCTGATCAGCAGGGCCGTCGGGCAAGGCCTTCATCCGGCCCCTGCCCGCCAGCTCCCGCCGAACCTGTTCGTCGCTGGGGCGTCCGACGGAGCGACGTGCGGTGGTGGACTTCTTCTGCTCCCCTGTGGCCATGCGGGAAGTCTAGTGCTCCCGAAGGAATGAATCAAACATCTGTTCGAGGTGTGTCGTGGGGTTCGGCCGAGGGAAGACTCCAGTGCTCGCCCAGTGCGGCATCGCAGCTGCCGGGCAGGAAACGGGTCAGCCCCCCGTTCGGGTAGGGCGAGAACTCCCCGAACCACACCTGCCCCTCGGAGAGGTAGAGGTCCACGCGCATGAAGTCCCACCCCTGGCCCAGCCGCTCGGCCAGCTCGAACATCAGTTCCGCCTGCTCGGGGGCCGGGATCTCTCCGGCGGAGGGCATGTGGTTGGTGCGCAGGTCCAGCCGCTGCCACTGCCGGTCGTACCAGGAACAGCAGTGGGTCCCGAAGCGGCCGGTGTGGATGCCGAGCAGCTGGGCCTTGCCGTCGAAGACGTGGAACTTGTAGTCGGGCAGGTCGTCGTCGAAGGGGATGAGCTCCTCCAACAGCATGACGCGCTCGGCCTGGCCATAGCCCCACTCACCCAGCCGCTCACTCTGCTCGCCCGTCAACCACGTCGCGGTCTGCTGCCGCACCTGCTCGCGTGAGGCAGGTAGGAAGACCACCTGTCCGCTGCCGTCATTGGGCTTGAGAATCGCCGGACGGGAGAGCAGGTGCTCGGGGATCTGGTCGGGGTCGGTGCCGACCCACAGGGTCTGGGGGATGCGCAGTTGGGAGGCATCGGGCACCAGCTCGCGGGCCATCTGCTTCATCTGGAGCTTGTCGCAGGTGCGCACCAGCTCGGGGCGGCGGTCGTTGAGGATCCGCCAGTTGATCTTCTCGTTGAAGGTGCGTGGCTGGGCGAAGTTGCCCGGGCGCCCGAGCGCCATCATGTGCAGGTAGTGGCGTCGCCAACGCAGTGGGAAGGCGGCGGCGATCCGTCGGTGCACGGGTCGCAGGCGGTCGCGGAGTGGGAGGGGAACCTGGGTGGGTAGTGTCACCACGGCAGCCTCTCCGATGGAGTTGAGAGCCAGCTGGGGAGGCCCCGACGCGGGGCCTGTCCGGCACATAGGATCGCCTGCATGTTCAGCTCTGCTCGCTCCAGGCGTCCCTCGCGCTCACTGACCGTTGTCCTGGCCCTCGCCATGGCCATCACTGCCGGTGCCTGCGGCCAGCCCGAGGAGGAGACCACCGACGAGGTGACACCGTTGGAGGTGCCCGAGGGCTTCGTGGTGGGCACGGCGCTCAGCGACGATCCGAAGGCCCTGGCGGACGAACGTTATCGCGAGATCCTGGCCCAGAACTTCGGCTCCGTGACGCCGGACCGCGCCTTCAAGTGGGGGCTGGTGCAGGGCTCGCCCGGTCGCTTCGACTGGAGCGGACCAGACACCGTGATGAAGGTGGCCAAGCAGAACAACCAACAGGTCAGGGGACACGCCCTGCTGTGGCACGGCTCGCTTCCCGACTGGGTGAAGCAGGATGCCGATTCCTGCGACCAGGCCTCCACGATACTGCGGGAGCACATCACCACCGTGGTGGGCCGCTACCGGGGGCAGATCTGGCACTGGGACGTGGCCAACGAGATCTTCGACGAGAAGGGCGAGCCTCGAAAGGAGAACCCCTTCGTGCAGGCCTGTGGCACGGGGATCGTCGCCGATGCCTTCCGCTGGGCCCATGAGGCCGATCCCAAGGCCAAGCTCTACCTCAACGACTACGGCACCCTGGCCAACGGGCCCAAGGCCGACGCCCAGTTCGAGCTGGTCTCGCAGCTGAAGCGCGACGGCGTCCCGATCCACGGGGTCGGCTTCCAGGGCCACGAGAAGGCTCGTGCGGGAATCCCCGACGGGGCTGCCGACCAGCTGGCCCGGGTGGCCGAACTGGACCTCGACGTCATGATCACCGAGGCCGACGTGCGCATCAAGGTACCGGCCAAGGGCAAGAAGCCCTACCAGAAGCAAGCCGAGGCCTACCGGGAACTGCTCGACGTCTGCCTGGACCAGAGCCGATGTGTGGCCTTCACCGTCTGGTCCTTCAGCGACCGCTGGGGCTGGGTGGAGGAAGTGATCGAGGGTGAGGGCGAGGCCTGCCTACTGGACGAAGAGCTGCGCGCCCGGCCTGCCTGGCACGCCTTCCGTGAGCGCCTGGCCGAGGGGCGCTGAGGCTGCCCTCATCGGTGTCGGGGGCCCGGCCAGCCGCGGTCGGGCGCTCCACACGATGCCCAGCACCAGCCAGGCGAGGAAGGCGGACTGGGTGGCCTCGGCCATGCCGTGCACCAGGTGCAGGGTCAACAGCGCCAGCAGCGCCACCGCCTGCCCCGTCGCCCGGAAGGCGTGCAGCAGTCGCAGGGCCGCGAACAGGCACAGCAGGCTGACCAGCACCGTGCCCACCAGGCCCAGCTGCAGGTAGTTCTCGAGCATCGCGTTGTGGGCGGTCTGCATGGGGAAATTGAAGCGGTAGTGGGCCCATTCCCGGATCCAGGAGCCCTCCAGCCAAGGGGCACCATGACCCCAACCGAAGAGCCAGCGCCGGTGAGCCACCTCCAGCACGGCCGGCCAGATGTTCGTCCGACCGGTCAAGGTGGCGTCGCGCCCCAGCAGGGCGGTCACCGGCACGGCGGTGGACAGGTAGGCCAGGCAGACCAGTGAACCCACGGTGAGCACGCCCAGGGCGCGCTGCATGGCCTGACTGCGACGGCGCAGCCAAGGCAGGACCGCGGCCACCAGCAGCCCTGAGGCCGCCGCGAGCCAGGAGGTCATCGAATCGCTCAGCAACAGGGTGATCGCCGTCAGGGCCACCAGCGGCCACCGCAGCAGGCGCGGCAGTCCCCACGCGAGCAGTGAGCTCACCAGGGCCACCGCGGCGATGTAACCCATGGTGTTGTTGTGCGGGGTCATGCCCTTGAGTCCGTTGTGGTCGATCGCCTCCGACGGGTAGAGGGCCACCCACACCATGGCCAGGGCACACAGCCCTCCGGTGCCGATCGCCAGGCTCGCGACCACGTCGCGCCACCGGTGCGAACGCACCAGCATCACCCCGGTGGCCAGCAACAGGCAGCTGCGCACGGCGGCCTTCACGGTGCCGAAGGCGTCGACCGACCACAGCATCGACAGGCCCAGCCATGCAGCCAGCAGCAGCAAGAGCAGGGGACTGCCCACCTCGAAGCGCGGCCGCCGCCAGAACAGCACCCCGAGGATCAGCAGGCACCCCAGCTCGGCACAGCCCGACCACGGCGCTTGCACCAGGGCGACTCCCAGGCCCAGCGCCAGCAGATGTGCCAGCGGGGTGGCAGGGGCACTGCTCATGGAGTGGTCTTGGGGCGGGGCCGCAGCACTGCTGCCGCCAGACCCACGGACAGGCCCAGGAAGGCCCCGATCGGAACCAGCGCGCGCATGCCGGGTGAGCTGGGGGAGGCCGGCGGGGTGGCCACGCGCAGCGGCTTGAGCTCCAGCACCGCCGCATTGCGCGTCTGCTTGGGCATCAGGGTGGGGGACTGCTTGATGAACTCGGTGCTGATGGCATTGGCCAGCTTGGCCGCGCCCTCGGCGCTCTCGTCCTCCACGGTCAGGTCGATCACGACGGTGTCGTCCTGGACGATGGTGGAGATGTTCTCCTGCAGGTCGGCGACGCTCTGCGAGCTCCCGGTGGTGGCCAGCACCTTGGTCAGCACGCTGGTGGAGGTGATGGCATGCGCGTAGGAGGAGGCGAGCGACTTGGCCACGGTGGTGCTGCTGGCGATCTCGCCCGAGTCCTTGCCGCTGGCCGGCAGCAGGATCATCTGCGTCGAGGCCTCGTAGGACTTGGGCATTGACTTGGCCGCGAGGGCACCGGCCAAGGCACCCACCAGGGTGAGTGCGAGTACCCAGCCCAGACTGCGTCGGATGGCAGGAAGCCAGGCCTCGGCCAGCGATCGGGCCGGGCTGGGGAGTTGGTCTGACATTGGTGACTCTTCCTGTGTGAGCGGTGATTCATGATGGGCTGCGAGCGATCGCCGGCGGGGCGCTGGCTCGGAGCGAAGACTGGTGCGGTGCAGCCAGAACTGCCAGTAGAAGGTGGCGGCCGCGCCGATCGCCCAGCCCAGCAGCGCACGCTGCCCGCCCAGCAGGCCGATCAGGGCCAGCGGGGCCAGGCTCACGATGCACCGTACAACCGTCCACCGCAGGGCAAGACGGATCCGGCCGAGCATCTGCAGGGTCTGTGACAGCGGCAGGCAGCTGAACATGGCCGTGTAGTAGATGGCACCGGTCAGCGCCGGCAGCCATCCCACCTTCCACTGCGGGCCCAGCAATGGCAGCAGGTACATCGTGATGACCACGCTGCCCAGGGCGAAGGGGATGCCGGCCAGCACCATGGCGGTCATCCAGCGGCGGTGGTACTGGCGCAGCTGCGGCATCCGGTCATGCCGGACGTGCTCGGCGGCCTCGCCGTAGTAGAGGGGCTGGAGCGTGGCGAAGGTCGTGTTGACCACGGGGTTGAGGAAGCGGCTCACCAGGGCCCAGATGCCGGCCGTCAGGTGCTGTCCCACGGCGGGAAGCAGCAGCGGCGGCATGCTGGAGACCGAGGAGGACAACAGGTTCGCCACCGGCTGGCCCCCCACCTGGTGGCGCAGCACGCGCAGGTCTTCTTGGCTGGCGATGGCGCGGGGCAGGTGCCCCCTCGCCCCGCGGTGGTACACCACACCCACCCCGATGAGCAGGGAGAGCAGCCAGGCCAGCACCAGCACCAGGAAGCCGGGCACTCCCAGTTGCCACAGCACGATGAGCAGGACGGCATTGGAGAGGCCCTGCGAGACCCGACCGTCGGCCAACACCTTTTGCAGCTGTCGTCTCAGCACGATGCCGTTGAGCAACTGTTGGCTCCCGGTGCACCAGGCGCACAGCGCCGACAGGACCAGTACCCAGCCGACGGGGCGGGAGAGGGGCCAGGCCACCAGGCCGGCGATCACGGTCAGCAGGCTGATGGCGGTCAGGGTGGTGAACCCGGCGCGGTTGAGCACCTGGCTGGTCTGGTCGTCCACCACCGGGGTTCGTGTCTCGGCGGCCATCGTGTTGATGCTGGCGGCGATGCCGGCAGCACCGCTGACGGCTCCGTACAGCGCGAAGTCGCGCGGTTGCAGGTCTCGCGAGACCAGCGCGATGGCTGCCAGCACGGCAACCTGGGCAAGCACGCTTGCACCGAGCAGCCGTGAGGCCAGGGCCAGCACACCGGAGTGGGACCGGATGCGCTGAAGGATCATCTGCTCACCTTCGATGCCACCGCGACGGCCACCGAGGCAGCCAGCTCGACGCCCAGGACGGGCCACAGTCGTGGCGATCCACCCACCTGGCGTACCCGGCGGGCCACGCGCAACACCTCGGCGGGATCCCCGGCGCGGGCCGCGGCCCGTCCCTGCCGACCCACCAGGTAGGCGGGCAACTGCTCCGGCATCGACTGTTCGAGCTTGGTCGCCAGGGGGTGCGGGGCGCCGGCTCGTCGGGAGCGGTCGCGTCCGGCATCGGCCTGGACGTCGACCTGCACCCCTTCGCCGGCCACCACGCGGGCGCCACTGCGTTCTGCGGTGAGCAGCCACCAGGTGTCCTCGGAGGCCCGCATCGACTCGTCGAATCGGTGCGAGGCCCACCGGGAATGCGCCACCACCGTCGGGGTGATGACGCGACGGCTGCGGCTGCGCCAGTTCGACAGTCCGGTGAGGTAGTCGACCAGGCTGCGTCCCGCCAACAGCTCGGCCGGTTCCACTCGGCTGGATCCGGTGGCCTGGTGCACCTGGGCCCGGCAGAAGTAGATGTCCGCCTGGTTCGCGCGCAGGGTGTCGATGGCGGCGCGCAGGTGCCCCGGCCGGTGCCGGTCGTCGTCGTCGAGGAAGGCGAACCACTGTGTGGTGACCGCTTCCAGCCCACGGTTGCGGGCCGCCGAGACACCGGTGCGTCCGGCAGTGTCGATCACCTGGACGCGTTCGTCGAAGTCGTGCTCGAGGGGGGAACCGGAGTCGTTGACGACGATGACCCGAACCGTCAGGTCGTCGCCGTCCTGGGCCAGTGCCGACGCGACGGCCCCTGCCAGGCTGTCACGGCCCACGGTGGGGATCACCACCGTCACCTCGGCCGGGCCACTGGCCGAGGGCGGCAGCTCACCGGTCTCCTGCAGCACCTGGCTCCAGACCGACTGGATGCCCTCCAGCATGGCCTCGCCGCTGAAACGTTCCTGCCACGTGGCGCGCCCGGAGCTCCCCAGCCGCTCCCGGAGCCCCTCGTCGCCGAGCAGCTCGCGCAGGGCTGCGGCCAGCGCCTCGACGTCAGCCGGTGGGACGAGGCGACCATTGGCCCCGTCGGTGATGACCTCCTCGATGGCACCCACCGGGGTGACGACCACCGGCACGCCGGCCGACATGGCCTCCAGCATCGCCATCGGAAGACCTTCGTGTCGGCTGGCCAGCACGAAGACGCCCGCGGCGCCCAGGTAGGGCAGCTTCTCGTCGCCATGCTTGGGCCCCACGACGACCACCCGGCCCTCGAGCTCGCGGCCCAGTGTCTCGGCACGCTCAACCAGGTCGGGCTCCGGTGTGGGGCCGACCAGTTCGAGTCGCCAGTCGGGGTTTTCGCGCAGCACGCCGGCGGCCGCCTCGAGCAGCACGTCGACACCCTTGCGTCTGGTCAGTTCCCCCAGATGGACGATGGTCTTCTGCGGCTGGAGGCGCGGCACCTCCTGCACGCCATTGGCGACCACGAGCGTTCGTTCGGGGCTGGTGCCCAGACGTTCCATCACCAGTTCACGCCAGTTCTGTCCCAGGGTGATGGTGCGGGCGGCACCGCCGTAGAAACGGCGCGCGGCGGCCAGGCGAGGGGAGTCCAGCGAGTCGAGGAAGCCGACGTAGCCGGCCCCGTGCAGATGGATCACGTAGGGGAGCCGGCGCGCCCGCGCCACCGCGGCAAAGCTGGCCTTGCGCCAGGTGCTGCCGCGGCTGGCCACATGAAGGTGCACCAGGTTGGCCGGGGTGCGTGCCGCGCTCCACAGGGCTCCGGGCCAGGCCGCCCACCCCCGTGCTCCCTTGCCGCCGCCGGAGGCCAGCAGGCGCACGTCGAAGTCACCGCGCTCCTCGGCGGTGCGGGCCAGGGTGACCGCCACCGACCCCATGCCACCGATCGCCTGGGTGTCGGGGCCCACCATGAGGACGACTGGGCGCTTGCTGCTCATCCACGAACCTCGTCCAGGCTGGGCAGGGTCCACAAGGAGCCCATCCAGTCGTCGAAGGACTTCGGGACGAAGCGAATCACGCCACCGCTGGGGTAGCAGGAGTACTCCCCGAACCAGATCTCGCCGTTGGCCTCGTAGAGGTCGACGCGCATGAAGTCCCATCCCTTGCCCAGATCCGAGGCCACTTGGAACATCTCGTCCAGCAGGGCTGGGCGGGGCAGCGGACCGGCGGCCGGGATGTAGCTGGCCTCCACGTCGTACTTGTTCCAGTCGCGGTCGTAGTGGCTGCACCGGTGGTCGTCGAAGCGACCGGTGTGCACCTCCACCTCGACGGCCTCGGAGTCGAAGACCTTGAACTTGTAGTCATTGGGGGCGCCCTCACCGGGCACCCGCTCCTCGATGAACATCAGGCGGCGGGCCTGCGAGTAGGCCCATTCGCCCAGCTGCTCGCTCTGCTCGCCATCCAGCCAGTCGGCGGTGGCCTCGCGCACCTCGTCCCGGGTGGCGGGCAGGAAGAGCACGTCGCCGCAACCGTCGTTGGGCTTGAGGACCAGGCGTTGGCTCAGCAACTCGTCAGGGATCTCGTCGACATTGGTGCCCACCCACAGCGTCTCCGGGATGCGCAGTCGCTCGGGATCGGGAACCAGCTCGCGCGCCAGCTTCTTCATCTCCAACTTGTCGGTGACGCGCACCAGCTCGGGGCGACGATCGTGGATGATGCGCCAGTTGATCTTCTCGGTGTAGGTGCGCGGGTTGTTGAAGTGCCCGAAGTGCAGCATCGCGGCGAAGTAGAGGTACTGGCGTCGCCAGTACAGCGGCAGCGAGGCGGCGATGCGGCGGTGCAGCGGGCGCAGGGTGTTGCGCAGCGGGTCGGTCAAGCGCGTCAGGTGCTCCACCACCGGCTGCCCGGCACGGTGCTCCGCGCTGGCCTGCGGGGTCTCGGGCTGCTGGGCGTTGGTCTGGTCCATCATGTCCTCCTCATTGCTCACCACGGTGATGGCTGCCACGCGCTCCAGCGCTTCGCGGGAGGCCAGGGCCTCGCGGGCATCGGCGGCCAGATTGCGTTCCAGCAGGTAGTCGAAGATCTCACGCTGGTGGTCGTCAACGTGCTCCTCGCGGGCCACCTCGCGAGGCAGCAGGACCGGGATCTTGCCGCCGTCGAGGATGTTCATGCAGATGCCCACACCCGCGTGGGAGACCACCACGTCGGCCCAGGCGATGGATTCGGCGAACTCGTCGCTGCCCATCTGGGTGTGCACCTCGCCCGGCAGGTCATCGCGGGTGGTGCAGCCCAGCTGCCAGCGGACCTCGACGTCCTCGTGCTGGGAGGCGTAGGCCGTGACCAGCTCGACGAGGCGGTCGAAGCGGTAGGGCTTGATGGTGCCCAGGGTGACGAAGATGCGACGAGCGGGCCTGGGGGCGTCGGCCGGCTCGCTCGCGCGGTAGAGGGAAAGGACCGAAGGGCCCTTGCGCCACGGGCCGTAGGCCCAGCCGTGCTGGGCGTAGAGGCCGATGCGTGGCAGCCGGGACAGGATCCGTCCGGTCACCGAGGGCCCCTGGACGCGGGAGATGGACTCGATGAAGACCGCCTTCTTGCCCTTGGCCGCCATGCTCGGCAGCACGCCGAGGGCCAGCCCCGCGCCGGTGGACAGGGTCGCGTCGAATTCCCGCCGCAGGGTGCGGGTGGCCCGGTACGCACGAATGATGTTCCGCCAGTCGCGGGGGGCCACATAGGGCACGTAGTGCACGGTCTGGCCCGCCAACAGGGAGCGGCTCTGCGGAGTGTCGAAGGTCACCCACTCGCAGCCCTCGCCCAGCCCCAGTCGCGGAGCCAGCCGAGACAGCTGTTGCAGGTGTCCCCCCGTGCTGGCCACCAGCAATACCCGCTGTCCGGCCAGATCATTCAACGATGTGCGCATCCAGTGTCCCCCTCGGATTCGACGACGCCCCCGTGAGGGCTTGGGGCCCCCAGGTCCCCAATCAGTCGTCAGAGATTGTCTCTCGCTGAAGGGTCACACTACTCGTCCATGTGCCGCGGCAACCCACCCCCGAGGCTGCCCACCCGTTTTTGTCAGAGGCGGCTGTTTGACTCGAATCGTGTCGCGGACAGGCCACGACACGAGGCTCATTAGAACAAAAGTTTGATTGCTGTGTTCGATGGAGCTACTGTTTGGGTCGAACAGTTGTTCGAGGCGCGGATGGCGCCTTGGACCGGTTCGCCACTACCAGAGGAGCAGTCATGAGTGCAACGTTCGTCCAGGACTCCGCCGTCACTCCGGCGAAGGTGCGTCGACGTGGGCGCGACCAGCAGCGTGGCCCAGTGGCGCGCCCGCAGCAGCTCGCAGCACCCGTGGGGCGTCCGGTGCAGCCCGGCTTGGCGGGGCTCAGTGGGGCGCCGGTCGGGCTGCAGGCTCGTCCGGCCGAGATCTCGTCGCCGGCTCGCCCGGCGGGGGTGCAGCTGACTGATCGCGGCATCGCCCTGATCGCCTGCCTGCTGGCCCTGATCGTCGCGGCCAGCGTTGCCGTGGGGGTGGGGCGCTTCCTGGCGATCAGCGAGGAGCCGCTGCCGGCTCCCGCCTCGCAGAATGGGGTCGGTTCGGGGTTGTGAGTGGGTCGACTCGTCGGGTCGACTGAGGCGGCCCGGTCAAGCTCCTGGGGGTGTGTCGGCCGGTCTTTCCTGGGCTCCCGGGTGGCGCGTCGGGCCTGCGCTCCCTTGGCTTGACCCTTGGGGGGCGGGCGTCCTACGGTATCTACATCTTGTGGTTGCGGGGATGTAATTCACCCACTGATAGTGGTTGGGCTCCCTTACCCTGCAAGACTGCCAATTCTCGGGCGACACGCCGGGAGTGCCTTCGTGGGCTCCTCGTGTCGCCCGCTTGTGCGCACGAGAGGAGAGCCGACGGTGCACTGCCCATTTTGCCGCCATGGTGACACCCGAGTCCTGGACTCGCGGGCCACCGACGACGGTTGCAGTATCCGACGTCGGCGACAGTGCCCGGCCTGCGAGCGCCGGTTCACCACGATCGAGCAGATGCAGCTCGTGGTGGTCAAGAAGTCAGGCGTGGTGGAACCCTTCCATCGCGACAAGGTGATCGCGGGCGTGCGCAAGGCCTGCAAGGGGCGCCCCGTCAGCGAGGCAGACCTGGCCCGATTGGGGCAGCAGGTCGAGGAGACCCTCCGGGCCTCCGGCCTCGCCGAGGTTCCCAGTGATGAGGTCGGGGTGGCCATCCTGGCTCCGCTGAGCGAGCTCGATCCCGTGGCCTACCTGAGATTCGCGAGTGTCTACAAGCACTACCAGAGCGTCGACGACTTCGAGGCCGCGATTGCCCACCTGCGTGAGCAGGCGGGCGCCTCCGGCACCGACTGAACACCCACAGACCCTGGTCGCCGGCGCCCTGCCGCGTGACCCCTCGCTGGCCACGGTCAGCAAGCAAGACAGAAACCCCCAGGAAAACCAGACAAGGCGGAAGGCCAGCATGACCGAGAACACCAGGACGGCACGTCGCACAGCCAAGAAGGGCACGGGTCTGACCATCGAGCGTGTCTTCTCCACCGACGGCGTCCATCCCTATGACGAGGTCACGTGGGAGAAGCGCGACGTCGTGCAGACCAACTGGAAGACCGGCGAGACGGTCTTCGAGCAGAAGGGCGTCGAGTTCCCCGAATTCTGGAGCCTCAACGCCTCCACCATCGTCACCACCAAGTACTTCCGCGGCGCGCTCGGCACCGAACAGCGCGAGACCGGTCTGAAGCAGCTCATCGACCGCGTGGTGAACACCTATTCCAAGGCCGGCCTCGAGCATGGCTACTTCGCCACGCCCAAGGATGCGCAGGTCTTCGAGGACGAGCTGCGCTGGATGCTGCTTCACCAATACTTCAGCTTCAACTCGCCCGTGTGGTTCAACGTCGGCACCTCCAGCCCCCAGCAGGTCAGCGCCTGTTTCATCCTCAGCGTCGACGATTCGATGGACTCGATCCTGAATTGGTACAAGGAGGAGGGCTTCATCTTCAAGGGCGGTTCCGGCGCCGGCCTGAACCTTTCGCGCATCCGCAGTTCAAAGGAACTCCTCAGCTCCGGTGGCACCGCCTCGGGCCCGGTCTCCTTCATGCGCGGCGCCGACGCCAGCGCGGGCACGATCAAGTCGGGCGGTGCCACCCGTCGTGCCGCGAAGATGGTGGTGCTCGACGTCGACCACCCCGACATCGAGGAGTTCATCGACACCAAGGCGCGGGAGGAGGACAAGATCCGCGCCCTGCGTGACGCCGGCTTCGACATGGACCTGGGCGGCAAGGACATCACCAGCGTCCAGTACCAGAACGCCAACAACTCGGTGCGCGTCAGCGACGAGTTCATGGAGGCCGTAGAGGCCGACGGGCTCTTCGGGCTGAAGGCCCGCGGTGACGGTCGCGTCATCGAGGAGGTCAAGGCCAAGGAGCTGTTCGAGAAGATGGCCCGCGCCGCCTGGGAGTGCGCCGATCCCGGTGTCCAGTACAACGACACGATCAATGACTGGCACACCAACCCGAACACCGGGCCGATCACCGCGTCTAACCCGTGCAGCGAGTACATGAGCCTGGACAACTCGTCCTGCAACCTGGCCAGCCTCAACCTGCTGAAGTTCCTGGGAGAGGACGACGTCTTCGACGCCGAACGTTTCACCAAGGCCGTCGAGCTGATCATCACCGCGATGGACATCAGCATCTGCTTCGCGGACTTCCCGACCGAGTCGATCGGCGAGACCACCCGCAGGTTCCGCCAGCTCGGCATCGGGTATGCCAACCTGGGCGCCCTGCTGATGGCCCTGGGCCTGGGCTACGACTCCGAGGGTGGCCGCAAGCTGGCCGCCGCCATCACCTCGCTGATGACCGGCACCTCCTACCGTCGCAGTGCGGAACTGGCCGCCGTCGTCGGCCCCTACGACGGCTACGCGGAGAATGCCGAGCCGCACCAGCGCGTCATGCGCAAGCACCAGTCGGCCAATGACGCCCTCAAGCCGATGCACAGCAATGACGAGCTGGTGACCAAGGCCGCCACCGAGCAGTGGGAGCAGGTCGTCTCGCTGGGTGCCACCAACGGCTTCCGCAATGCGCAGGCCTCCGTGCTGGCCCCCACCGGCACCATCGGCTTCATGATGGACTGCGACACCACCGGCGTGGAGCCCGACTTCAGCCTGGTGAAGTTCAAGAAGCTGGTCGGCGGCGGCTCGATGCAGATCGTCAACCAGACCATCCCGCGCGCGCTGAAGAACCTGGGCTACGGCACCGACGACGCCCAGCAGATCGTCGATTTCATCGCCGAGCACGGCCACGTGATCGACGCCCCGGCCCTCAAGCCGGAGCACTACGAGGTCTTCGACTGCGCCATGGGTGCCCGGGCGATCCAGCCGATGGGCCACGTGCGGATGATGGCTGCGGTCCAACCCTTCCTGTCCGGTGCCATCAGCAAGACGGTCAACCTGCCCGAGTCGGCCACCGTCGAGGAGATCGCCGACGTCTACATGCAGGGATGGAAGCTCGGCCTCAAGGCGCTGGCCGTCTACCGGGACAACTGCAAGGTGGGCCAGCCGCTGTCCGACGGCAAGAAGGACTCCGGCAAGGCCGAGGTGGTGGAGGCCGCAGCGGTGCCGGAGCCCGAGGTGCGTATCGAGTACCGCCCGCGTCGCCGTCGCCTGCCCAAGAGCCGCGCGGGGCGCACCACGTCGTTCACCGTGGCCGGCGCGGAGGGATACATGACCTCCAGCGAGTACCCCGACGGTCAGCTCGGCGAGGTCTTCCTGAAGCTGGGCAAGCAGGGTTCCACCCTGGCCGGCGTGATGGACGCCTTCTCGATCGCGATCTCCATCGCCCTGCAGTACGGGGTGCCGCTGGAGACCTATGTCCAGAAGTTCACCAACCAGAAGTTCGAGCCCGCCGGCATGACCGACGACCCGGACATCCGCATCGCCCAGTCGATCATGGACTACATCTTCCGCCGTCTGGCGCTGGACTACCTGTCCTTCGACGAGCGTTCGGAGCTGGGCATCTACACCTCCGCGGAGCGTGCCCGCTACGTGGAGACCGGTTCCTACATCAGCGAGGAGGACGAGGCCTCCCTGCCGGAGTCGGAATCACTGAAGAATGATGCCGGTGACGACATCCGCACCGACGAGGGTGGCCCGGTGCAGCCGTCGCTGATCCAGGCGACGCCGCGGGTGGAGCAGGAGACCGTCGGGTCTGCCCACACCACCACCGAGATGATGGAGGGCCTGACCGGCCACGCCATCGATGCCCCGCTGTGCATGACCTGCGGCACCAAGATGCGTCCCAGCGGATCCTGCTACGTCTGCGAGGGCTGCGGCTCCACCAGCGGCTGCAGCTGATCCAGCGGATCGAGTTCATCGGCGCGCCTCCTGCCACAGGAGGCGCGCCGATGCGCGTCCAGGCCTCGACTGGCTCGGCCGTCGGGGATCAGGGGCGCCGTCGGGAAGGGGCCTCGACAGGCTCGACCGTTGGGGGCCGGGGTCAGCGATGCACGTCGCGCAGCAGGTCAGCCAGTTCGTTCGCGGTCTGGGCGGGGCCCGCGATGGTCATGTCCTCGCCGGGGGCCGCGTCCAGGCCGCGAACCACGGCGCCAGCCTCGGTGCAGATGATGGTGGCGGCGGCGATGTCCCACACATGGACTCCGCGCTCGTAGTAGGCGTCCAACTGGCCGTCCGCCACATGGCACAGGTCCAGGGCCGCCGCGCCAGCCCGGCGGATGTCGCGCACCTGGGGCAGCAGCACCGCCAGGGCGCGCGCCTGCTCCGCGCGACGCTCGGCGGAATAGCCGAAACCGGTGCCCACCAGGCACTGGTCCAGGCCTTGGGCCGCGGAGATCCGCAGGGTGGTCTCCTCTCCGCGACGGGAGCGACGTGCGCCACCGCCCTGATACGCCGCGAAGGACTCCTCCAGCAGGGGAGCCACCACGGCTCCTGCCAGCGGCTGCCATCCGCCCGGAACCGACGGGTCACCGATCACGGCCGCGACCGAGACGCAGAAGGATGCCTGCCCATAGAGGTAGTTCACGGTGCCGTCGATCGGGTCGACGACCCAGGTGATGCCGTCGGGCGAACCGCTGCGCAGCCCCTCCTCGCCGTACTGTCCGTCACCGGGACGCAGCTCATGGAGCATCGTGGAGGCCAGTTCCTCCGATCGACGATCCATCTCGGTGACCACATCGGTCGCCGAGGACTTGGTGGCGGCCACCCCGAGCGCCTCGGGACGTTCGTCGACCACCAGTCGGGCACAGGCCCGGGCCACCTCCAGGGCCACCGATTCCAGCTCGGCGAGTGCGGTGGGGGAGAGGTTGGAGGGGGAGTGCACGGCAGGTTCGTTGCTCATGGGTCCATCATCTCGCTCCAGCCTCGTGTCGCGTCGAATCCGATCCCAGCAGAGTCGGATCCCAACAGTCGGATCCCAACGGAATCGGGCTCGGCCAGAGGGTGCTGTCAGGCGCACAGCCTTGCCACGGTAGATTCAGGGGAAATGTCCCATCCCCGAGGAGCAGCCAGATGACCAAGCCTTCCCGCCCCACCCGAGCCAGCCTGTTGGCGCTGACGGCCTGCCTGGTGCTGGCTGCCGGTTGTTCGGGTGCCGAGCCCAGCCCCGCTCCGGCCCCTGCCGCCTCCGCCTCGTCGGCAGAGCAGGAGGCGCTGCAGGGCACCGACGCCGTGGCGATCATCGACGCCTTGGACGCCTCGCAGCAGCAGCGCCCCATGGAAGGTCTCAAGGCCTCGGTGAAGGCCGACCAGCTGGTGCTCACCGATGATCGCGGAGAACGCACCCTGCCGATTCCCGACGACAAGTTCTACCTCTCGGTGGCTCCCTACCTGACCCAGACCCACGAGTGCTTCGCGCACAGCCTGTCCGGTTGCCAGGGCGAGCAGGCCAAGAAGCAGATGCACATCACCATCACCGCCAAGGACGGAAGCACGCTGGTGGACGAGGACGTCACCACCGGGACCAATGGCTTCGTCGGCTTCTGGTTGCCGCGAGACGTGCAGGGCACCATCACCGCCACCATGGACGGGAAGAGTGGGACGGTGCCCTTCGCCACCGCCCAGGACAGCCCCACCTGCCTCACCACGCTGCAGATGGCCTGACCCGAACGAGAAAGTGCCCCCGGCTCCGGCCGGGGGCACTCGATTCACTGCGCGGCGTTCTCGGTGCTCTGCGTGGGGCGCTGCGAGAGCTCCTGGTCCAGCCGCAGCAGCCCCGGGCCGTCGTCATTGATCATCGTGATGCGGCCGATGATCTCGCTGACGGTGGCCTCCTCCTCGAGCTGTTCGCTGATGAACCAGTTCAGCAGGGGCCGCGAGTCGAGGTCTCCGGCGCTGTCGCACTCCCGGTAGAGGTTGCGGATGGACTCCGAGACCTTCTGCTCGTGCTCCAGGGCCATGTTGAACACGTCGAGCGGGCTCATCGAGGCCTTGGTCTTGGGCGCTGCGACGGCCCCGATCTTGGGATGGTTGTCGCGGTCCAGCAGGTGGTCGATGAACTTGTTGGCGTGCACCACTTCCTCGTCGGCCTGATGACGCAGCCAGGCGGCCATTCCGGGCAGGTCCTGGGCATCCATCTCGATGGCCAACTGGCGGTAGACCGTCGACGACTCGAGCTCCAGGGTGATCTGGGCATTGAACAGCGACTCAAGTTCCTTGGACATCTTCATGCCTCCAGCAAAGCAGCTGTCGGACGCCACGACGACCGATTCCCCCAACAGCGAATCGCAGTGTGACCGGGGATGCCGCCATCACGTTAGGGTGTGCCCCATGGTCAGCGTCCTGAGTGGATTCCTCACCATCTGGGCGGTCGTTGCCGTCGGGTGGGTGCTGGCCCATTGGCGAGTGCTCGATGCCAGCTCGCAACTGATCCTGAGCAAGCTCAGTTTCTTCGTCGGCAGCCCTGCGCTGTTGATGACCATGATGGCCACGGCAGACCTGAAGCGGATCTTCGCGTGGAACCTGTTGGTGAGCGTGCTGGCGACGGTGGCCACCGGCCTGCTGTGCCTTGCCCTGTTGCAGTGGGTGCTGCGCGACGAGAACGGGCGGCCGCACACCCTGGGGCACCGGGTGATCGCCACCTTCACCTCCTGCTACGTCAATGCCGGCAACATGGGCCTGCCGATCGCGGCCTATGTGTTGGGCGACATCACCTGGATCGCGCCCCTGCTGTTGGTACAGGTGGCCGCGTTGCAGCCCTTGGGGCTGGCCTTCCTGGACATCGAGGCCGCCCGACGCCAGGGCGTGGCCGCCTCCCGGCTGAAGAATGTCACCCTGCCGCTGCGCAATCCGATGACGGTGGGAGTGCTGCTGGGCCTGGCGATCAACCTGCTGGGATGGACGATCCCGCCGGTGGCCAATGAACCGCTGACCATGCTCGCTGGCCTGGCGGTGCCCACGATGCTGGTCGCCTTCGGGGTCTCGCTGCGGTTGGGCCCGCTGCCGGGCCGGGGGCCGTTGTTCAACGAGACCCTGGTGCTGAGCGGGCTGAAGCTGTTCGTGCAGCCGATGCTGGCGCTGATCCTGGGCCGCCTGTTCGGCCTGGACCAGACCACCTTGCTGGCCGTGATGGTGCTGGCGGGCCTGCCCACCGCCCAGAACGTGTTCAGCCATGCGGTGCGCTACCAGACCTCGGTGGTGCTGGCACGTGATGTGGTCTTCATCACCTCCATCGCCTCGATCCCCACCATCATCACGATGGCCGTGGTGGTGGTCTGAGCCCGGGCTGGCCAGGACGGCACGCAGGTGGTCTAGGTTGGAGGCGAGGGGCGTGGTGACGCCGCACTGCTGGCGAAGGGAAGTCATGTCGGAGCAACTGGTGCCGGAGGAATTCGACTTCGATGCAAGCACCAGCCAGGCCTGGGTCCTGTTCGCAGAACGCCTGGCCGAGGTGGTCTCGGTGATCGAGGACGGCGGAAGCCTGGTGGTGGGAACCGGAGGCGCCGAACAGGGTGCGCCCTTCGTGCGTTTCACCTGCGGGGTGCGCACCGCCCGCGAGGAGTTGCCCATGGTGGTGGCCGAGGCCTCGGGCAACCAGGAACTGACTGACAGTTTCCGGCTCAGTGAAGACCAGCTGCGGCAGTTGGCCGGGCTGGGGTGGCGCGAGGCCGACGAAGAGCATCCAAATCCTTGGGCCGAACACGTGCAGGACGAGTCGAGCGATCTGGCAGACCTGGCCGTCGCCACCCTGCGTGACGTCTTCGGGGTGCAGCACCCCGTCTTCCTGGCCCCCGACCAGTTGGCCGAGATCCTTGCCCCGGCTCCAGCGGCGGAGGAGCCCGTTCGTCCGGGCTCCGCCGCGCGCCCACCGGTGGGGGCCACCTTGCCCGCCGACCGCGACGAGCTGGTGGAACTGGTACGGGCGGAACTGGCCCAGATGTTCGGCCACGAGCCGCTGCGCGACGACGAGGGTGATTTCGCGATCCGGGTGGGCTCGGGGATGGTCTTCGTCCGCTGCACCGCCGACGCCCGCGAAGTGCTGCTCTTCTCCGTGCTGGTGCACGACCTGGAGGGACGCAGCCGCGCCGTCGAGGTGCTCAATGACCTCAACTGCGAGTCGCGCTTCGGGCGTTTCGCCCTGTACAAGGATCGCGTCTTCGTCAGCATGAGCCTGCTGGCGCGGCCCTTCGTCGCCCAGCACCTGACCGAAGGGGTGACCGTCATCAGCCAGATCGCCGACGGCATCGACGATGAACTGGCCGCCAAGCTGCGGGGGAGGGTGACCTTCACCGACGAGGCCTGACGGGGCCGCTCGAAGCACCAGACCAGACCAACAATCAGCGAACGGACCGGCGCTGGCCGCCAGGAGGAGGACAAGGCAATGGGTGAAGGACATTTCGAGGTGCTGGACCAGGACGAGTGCCGCCAGCTGCTGCGAGAGGGCACGGTGGGCAGGCTCGCCTTCGAGGGGCCCGACGGCCTGACGATCCTCCCGCTGGCCTACACCCTGGACGGCGACCTGGTGGTGGTGCGTACCGCCGGTGGCACCCAGCTGGCTGAGCTGCCCGACGAGGCGCCGGTCGCCTTCGAGGTGGACGACCACGACCACCAGAGCACCAATGGCTGGAGCGTGCTGGTGCGGGGGCGGCTGGTCTATGTCTCCGAGGACCAGCTCACGGCGGAGTTCACCACCCCGACCCCCTTCGTCCCGGGGGAGCGCGAGCTGGTGCGGGGCATCAGCCTGGACCGGCTGGACGGCCGGGCCGTGGCCAAGGGCTGAGGACGCGCCGAGCGGCACGCCTTTCGACCCACCAGCGCTTTCGGCTTGCGGGAATGGAAGAATGGACCCAAGACGCACCCGGCACCGACGCCGGGAACGAGCGAGGAGATGATGGCCATGAGTGCAGCAGCCAACGACCACGACAATCCCATTGCGGGCCCCCGCGTCCTGGTCGGCGTCGACGGCTCCGAGGACGGTCTGCGCGCCGTCCGCTACGGGGTCGGTGCAGCTGAGCGGCGCGGTGCCACCCTCCACCTGGTGCATGCCGTTGACGATGCGGTGCTCGCCGGTGCCTGGGGCGTGGTCTACGACCCGAGCGCACTGCAGCAGGCGGGTGAACACGCCAACCAGGCCGCCGTCCAGCTGGCCCGCGAGGCAGGACTGCCCGAGGACCGGATCCACGCCGAGGTGGTGCTGGGCAATGCGGCCGCGGTGCTGAGTCGGCTCAGCGAGGGTGCCGAGCTTATGGTGGTCGGTCGGCGTTCGGTCAGCGGCCTGGAGCGCATGTTCATCGGTTCCACGAGCGTCGCAGTGGCCGATGCCGCGCACTGCCCGGTGGTGGTCATCTCGGCCGCCGCCACCCCCGGACCCACCGGTGGTCTGGGACGGATCGCGGTCGGCATCGACGCGCAGAACCACTCCCCGGCCACCCTGGAATGGGCGATGGCCGAGGCCGAACGCCGCGGCGTCACCCTCGAGGTGGTGCACGTGGCCAAGAGCGACGAGACCCGGGTGGTGGGCGAACAGGTGCACGCCGCCGCCCAGGACGGCATCGAGCAGATGCTGGTGCCCCTGCGCACCCAGCATCCCGAGGTGCCCGTCGAGGTGCGCATCGCGGGTGGCGCGCCGGTGGACGAACTGGTGGACACCTCGGCGAACGTGGACCTGCTGGTGATGGGCGTGCAGCGCACCAAGCTGCTCGGCATCCATCTGGGGGGCGTGATGCGGGCCGTGCTGGCCCATGCCCAGTCTCCGGTGGCGCTCGTCAAGTGACCTGCCCGATCCTGGCCGGCTGCGGCCGGGGCACCCACGCCCTGGCCGCAGTCAGTCGGTCTGGGGGATCGACAGCTCCATGATCAGCGCGGTGCGCTGTTCACCGGCGGGACTGGTCCACGGCTTGCGTTCCTCGGTCAGGCGATAGCCCAGCCGCTCCCAGAAGGAGATCGCCTCGGCATTGCTGTCCACCACCGCGAGCCGCCAGCAGGCGCTCGGCAAGCGCCGCAGCAGCTCGTCGTGCAGCCGACGGCCATGGCCCTGGCCGCTGTGGCGAGAATCCGCCTGGAGCAGGCCAACCCAGTTCTGGCCCGCCTGCGGCCAGTCGACCATCACCACCGCCAGCGCGGCCAGACTCGCCTCGTCGAGCCACAAGCCGAAGGAATGCAGCTGGTCGGGAGAGGTGCCGGCGGGCCGGCTGGTCAACAGGTCGTCCACGTC
Source organism: Luteococcus struthionis (assembly GCF_048595755.1). GTDB lineage: Bacteria > Actinomycetota > Actinomycetes > Propionibacteriales > Propionibacteriaceae > Luteococcus. Next base: position 3,136,901 of record NZ_CP184360.1, on the reverse strand, counting down.
GCTCTCGTCGCTGGGCACACCGTTGACGCGCACCGCATAGCCGTGGTCATGGCGCAGCAGCTCGGCAATCCTCAACCGGTCTCGGGCGCGCAACGGGGCGATGTGCATGCCACGAGGCTAGTCGCTGCTTGCCGCACGGTTGCGTCGAGCGACGTAGGCTGGGACGGCCATGACCGCAGCTGACCACGACACTCGAACCCGCGAACCGCGGCTGGACTTCGACCCGGCCCTGCCGATCGCCGAGCATGCCGACCAGATCGCCGAACTGATCCGGGACCACCAGGTGGTGGTGGTGGCCGGCGAGACCGGATCGGGCAAGACGACGCAGCTGCCCAAGATCTGCCTGCGCCTGGGCCTGGGGCGCATTGCCCACACCCAGCCGCGACGTATCGCCGCCCGCACCGTGGCCGAACGCATCGCCGAGGAGATCGACACCCCACTGGGTGAGCTGGTGGGCTACCAGGTGCGCTTCACTCGTAAGGCGGGCAAGGACACCCGGGTGAAGGTGATGACCGACGGCGTGCTGCTGGCCGAGATCACCCATGACCGCAACCTGAAGCGCTACGACACGATCATCATCGACGAGGCCCACGAGCGCAGCCTCAACATCGACTTCCTGCTGGGCTACCTGAAGCAGCTGCTGCCCAAGCGGCCCGACCTGAAGGTGATCGTCACCTCGGCCACCATCGACACGGCCCGCTTCGCCGAACACTTCAGCGACAAGGAGGGCAACCCGGCGCCGGTGATCGAGGTGAGCGGGCGCACCTTTCCGGTGGAGATGCGCTACCGGCCCTTGGTGGGCGAGGGCGAGGATCCGGACGACGGTGACCAGGTGCAGGGCATCTGCAAGGCCGTCACGGAGCTCTCCCGTGAGGGCACCGGCGACATCCTGGTCTTCCTCTCCGGTGAGCGCGAGATCCGGGACGCCGCGGAGGCCATCAACGCTCTTAAATTGCCGCAGACCGAGGTGTTGCCGCTGTTCGCGCGCCTGTCGGCGGCCGAACAGCACCGCGTCTTCACCGCCCACACCGGGCGTCGCATCGTGCTGGCCACCAATGTGGCCGAGACCTCCATCACGGTGCCCGGCATCCGCTATGTCATCGATCCCGGAACGGCACGGATCAGCCGGTACTCGGCGCGCACCAAGGTGCAGCGCCTTCCCATCGAGCCGGTCAGCCAGGCCAGCGCCAACCAGCGCGCCGGCCGTTGTGGCCGTGTGGCCCCCGGCATCGCGATTCGGCTCTACAGCGAACAGGACTTCCTCGCCCGTCCCGAGTTCACCGAGCCCGAGATCCTGCGCACCAACCTGGCCAGCGTCATCCTGCAGATGGCCGAGGCGGGGCTGGGCGACATCGGCTCCTTCCCCTTCGTCGAGGCCCCCGACCGGGGCCAGATCACCGACGGCCTGCGCCTGCTCGACGAGCTGGGTGCGCTGAAGCCCGGCAACCATTCGCACCCTCGCCTGACCCGGGTGGGGCATCGGCTGGCCAGGATCCCGCTCGACCCGCGACTGGGCCGGATGCTGCTGGAGGCCGAACGCCAGGGCTGCGTGCGCGAGATGCAGGTGCTGGTGGCAGGGCTGGCGATCCCCGACGTTCGGGAACGCCCCAGCGACAAGCGGGAACAGGCCGACCAGCTGCACCGTCGCTTCTGGACCCCGACGATGCCCGAGGCCCCGAGCTCGTCGGACTCCCGTTCCCCGAGCCTGTCGAGGGGTCCCGAGGGGTCGAAGCGCCACACCGCCCACACCAGAGCGGCGGACCGCGTGACCAGCAGCGGCGGCGAGCCCGACTCCGGTGGCGACATCATCGCGATGCTGCGGCTGTGGGACTACCTGCGCGCCCAGAAGAAGGCCCTCTCGGGCAATGCCTTCCGTCGCATGTGCCGCGACGAGTTCATCCACTTCCTGCGGGTGAGGGAATGGGAAGACCTGCACGCCCAGCTGCGTGACATCTCCAAGGAGATCGGGCTGCAGCGCAACACCAGCCCGGCCCCCGACGACAAGGTGCTCACCGCGGTGCTCTCGGGATTGCTGGGACACATCGGCCTGGCCGACCTGCGCGAGCAGGACCAGCCGAAGAAGGACCGCAATGGCAAGCGTCGCCGCCCCGGTCCGCGCGAATACCTGGGGGCCCGCGGGGCACGCTTCGCGATCCAGCCCGGGTCTGCGCTGGCCAAGAACCCGCCGCCGCTGGTGATGGCCGTCGAACTGGTCGAGACCAGCCGACTGTGGGCCCGCACGGTGGCCGCCATCACCGCCGAGCAGGTGGAGGAGGTGGCCGGTGACCTGGTGAAGCGGCAGTACTCCGAACCCCACTGGTCCACCAATTCCGGCTCCGTGGTGGCCTACGAGAAGGTCACCCTCTACGGCGTCCCGATCGTGGCCGAACGCCCCGTCGGCTATGCCCGCATCGATCCGGTGGCGGCCCGGGAGATCTTCATCCGCTCGGCGCTGGTCGAAGGGCAGTGGCGCACCCGGCACCACTTCTTCCACCACAACCGCAAGGTCCGCGAGCAGGCCGAGGAGCTGGAGGAGCGCAGCCGACGCCGCGACATCACCGTCGACGACCAGGCGATCTTCGACTACTACGACCAGCGGATCCCCGCCGAGGTGGTCAGCGTCAACCACCTGGACACCTGGTTGCGCCAGCTCAAGGACAAGCGGCTGCTCGAGATGGAGCTCGACGACCTGCTCGCCCCGCAGGCCGACGAGGTGGACGCCGATGCCTTCCCCGACCACTGGGTGGTGCCCGCCAGCGGCGGGGGAGAGCTGGAACTGCCGATCGACTACGTCTTCGACCCCGGATCGGGGCATGACGGCGTCTCGGTGAGCATTCCCCTGGCACAGCTCAACCAGGTCAAGGCCGAACCCTTCAGCTGGCAGGTGCCCGGTCTGCGGGAGGAACTGGCCACCGAACTGATCCGCGCCCTGCCCAAGAGCGTGCGCACCAGCTTCGTGCCGGCCCCCAACCACGCCCGCGCCGCTCTGGAGTGGCTCGACGAGATGGCCAAGGTCGGTCAGGGGGCGGACCACTCCAAGCGTTTCTGCGACGAGCTGGGCCGGGCCCTGCGCCAGATCACCAGCGTCACGGTGGCGCCCGAACAGTGGAATCCCGAGGCGGTTCCCGACCACCTGCGCGTGGCCTTCCAGATCACCGAGAATGGCCGACCGACCCGCCGCAGCAAGGACTTCTCCGACCTGCGCCAGGACCTGGCGCGCAAGGTCAGCCAGACCCTGACCAAGGCGAGCGCCAAGAAGGCCGTCACCGGCGCCACCAGCTGGACGATGGGGGCCATCGACCGCACCTTGCAGGTGGAGCGCAATGGCACCCGGGCCGTCGGTCATCCCGCCCTGAAGGACGAGGGCAGCAGCGTTGGCGTCGAGGTGCTCGACACGGCCGAGCGGGCCAGCCTCTCGCATGCGCGCGGGCTGCGACGGTTGCTCGTGCTGACCCTGCCCGATCCCACCAAATGGGTGGTGGGGCACCTGTCCAATGCCGACAAGCTGGCCCTGGGCAACTCGCCCTATGCCAGCGTCCCCGCCCTGCTGGCCGATGCCCGGCTCAAGACGGCCGAGCGCCTGACCCACCAGTGGGCGCAGCAGAACCGCACCTCACTCGACGAGGTCCGTGACGCCCAGGCCTACGAGAAGCTGGCGCTGTACGTGCGCCAGGAACAGGCCGATGCGATGCGTGCGGTGGTCTCGACCGCGGCCCAGACCCTGCGCAACCAGACGGAGGCGAAGCTCGCCATGGGCAGCGCGGCGGCGGGTGCGGCCCTGGACGACGTGACGGCACAGCTGGAGAACCTGATCTTCACCAATTTCATCAGCGCCACCCCCGATCCGTGGTACGACCACCTGCCTCGCTACGTGAAGGGCATCACGCTGCGCCTGGCCGCGGCCGCTGCCAGCCCCACCCGCGACCAGCAGCGCGCCGACGTGGTGGACGAACTGGAGGACGACTACGCCGATCTGTGCCATGCCCAGCCCGACGGTCCGCTGCCCCCAGCCGTGGAGGAGATCGGTTTCCTGATCGAGGAGCTGCGGGTGCAGCAGTTCGCGCAGCAGCTGCGCACGGCCGTCACCGTCTCGCCGAAGCGCATCCGCAAGGCGATCGCCGAGGCGTCGGCGTCGCGATGAGCGGACCACTGCGCAGCGAGGTGGTGGCCGTGGGGGCCGTCGACGAGCGGCTGCGCGCCCAGATGCTCGCGCTGATGCAGCTGGTCTACGAAGGCGTCGACGAGCGGGCCTTCCACCGGGACCTGGCGGACAAGGACGAGTGCATCCTGCTGTGGACCCCCGCGGGCAGGCTGGTGGGCTTCTCCACCCAGAAGGTGGTGCACGTCGAGCTGCAGGGGCAACGGGTCGAAGGGCTCTTCTCCGGCGACACCGTGGTGCATCCCGACCACTGGGGATCCCCGGACCTCTTCCAGGCCTTCGCCCGGCGCTATGTGGTGGAGGAGCCGTCCAGATGGTGGTTCCTGGTGAGCAAGGGGCACCGCACCTACCGGATGATGACGCTCTTCTTCAGCGACTTCTACCCCGACCGGCGACGCCCCACGCCCGCCTGGGAACAGCAGGTGATGGATGCCTATGCCAGCCAGCTCTTCGGCGCCGAGCACGACGCCGCCCGGGGAGTGCTGGCCTATCGGGCGCCCAAGGACCGGCTTCGGCCCGAGTACGTGCGCCGGGAGCAGACCGCCCGGCACCCCGACGCGGTCCACTTCGAGCGGCTCAACCCCGGTTATGTCGAGGGCCACGACCTGGTCTGCCTGGCCAGGCTGAGCCCCAGCAACCTGCGCCCGGCCCTGCGCGCCCGGCTCTTGGGCCCATGATCACCACGCTCGCGAACCTGGCCGTGCTGGCCGCGGGCGCACCGGAGCGTGCCAGGCTGCTCGGCATCCGAGACCTGGCGGCCAGCCAGGAGGCGCTGTTGCGCCGGATCCTTCGTCGCGACGCCGACAGTGAGTATGGCCGACGCCACGGCTTTGCCCAGATCCGCAACCACGCGGACTACCGCGAGCGGGTGCCCATCGTCACCTGGGACGACCTGGCTGGTGACGTGGAGCGGATCGCCATGGGGGAGCAGCAGGTCCTGGGCGGGGAGAGGGTCCGGTTGTTGGAGCCCTCGTCGGGATCCACCGCGGCCACCAAGCTGGTGCCCTCCACACGCGGCTCACAACGGGAATTCCAGCGGGCCATCGGTGCCTGGCTGGCCGATCTTGCCGTGGCCGATCCGCGGTTGCTGACCGGTCGCAGCTACTGGTCGGTGACACCGGCTGCGGCGGCCAGCTCCCACCAGGCCGCCGGCCCGGTGCCGATCGGCTTCGAGGACGATGCCGCCTATGCCGGGGCGCTGCGGGCGCACCTGCTGCGTCGGGTCTTCGCCGTCGAGTCCGGCGTGGCACGAAGCACCACCATGGCGGACTTCTACCGGCGCACCGCCCGTGGCCTGCTGGCGGCCGACGACCTGTGCCTGGTCTCGGTCTGGAATCCCAGCTACCTCAGCCTGCTGTTGGAGCAGGTCGCGGAGCTGGCGCCCAGCCTCGCCGACGAGCTGCCGGCCTCCCGACGCCCGGCGGCCCGCGCCGCGGCTCGTGGCGACTGGGAGGCGGTCTGGCCCAGACTGCGGCTGGTCTCCTGCTGGGCCGACGCCCACGCCGCGAGGCCCGCCGGCCAGCTGCAGTCACTGCTGCCGCAGGCCCGCCTGCAGCCCAAGGGACTGTTGGCCACCGAGGGTGTGGTGTCGATCCCCGTCGAGACGGCCGACGGCGCGGTGCTGGCCGCGCGCTCCCACCTGGTCGAGTTCAAGCAGGGGGATCGGGTGGTGCTGGGCCATGAGCTTCGCCAAGGGGAGCGCTACGAGGTGCTGCTGACCACCTCGGCCGGCCTGCACCGCTACCGCTTGGGGGACGAGGTGGAGGTGACCGGGTGGCACGGATCGCTGCCCGTGCTGCGCCTGGTCGGGCGCTGTGACGCGGTCAGTGACCTGGTGGGGGAGAAGCTCTCGGAGGCCTTCGTCGCGGTCTGCCTGCGGGAACTCGACGTGGACTGCTTCGCGGTGCTCGCGCCGGAACAGGACCACTACGCGCTCTACCTGGGCGAGCCCCGTCCCGGCCTCGAGGCGGGGTTGGAGCGGTTGCTGCGGCGCAATTTCCACTATGACCATGCGCGCAGGCTGGGACAGTTGGGGCCGGTGCGTGCCGTGGTGGCCGGCGCCAACGCGGATCGTCGCCTGCTCGAGGCGCGACGGCGTGCCGGTCAGCGGCTGGGGGATGTGAAGACGCCAGCCCTGGCGCGCGGCAGCCTGGCCTTCCTGGTCGAATGATCCACCAAGGCCGCCCGGCTGACCGCCTACCCGCCTAGGCTGGGGCCACATCGAGGCCCCGGCCTCGCCGATCCACAGCGGGAGGTCCGCCATGAAGATCGCCTTCCTGGCCCCAGCCGGGGCCATGCACCGCCACGGCGGGAGCTTCGGGGTGACCTTGCACTACGCACCCCTGACCCTCACCACCCTGGCGGCACTGGTTCCCGACGAGCTGGGCGCCGAGCTGGTGATCCACGACGAGACGGCCGGGCCGATCCCGCTGGACCTGGATGCCGACCTGATCTGCCTGACCGCCATCACCGGCACCGCGGAGCGGGTCTACGCCTTTGCCGACTACTTCCGGGCGCTGGGCCGCACCGTGGTGATCGGCGGGGTGCATGCCAGCATGCTGCCCGATGAGGCCGCCCAGCATGCCGACGCGGTGGTCACCGGCTTCGCCGAGCAGAGCTTCCCGCAGTTGTGCCGGGACTTCGTCGCCGGTCAGCTCAAGCCCCGCTACCACCAGGCCGCTGACTACAGCATCGTCGGGCGGCCGATCCCGCGTCGAGACCTGCTGGCCAGGCGCCGCTACATCACCACCAACACCGTCGAGGTGGTGCGCGGCTGCGCCCTGGGGTGCACCTTCTGCGCCTATCCGACGGCCTTCGGACCCACTGTGCACAAGCGCCCCGTCAAGGAGGTGCTCGACGAGATCGAGGCGCTCCCGGGCAAGTATGTCTGCATTCCGGACGTGAACCTGCTCACCGGCCGGGCCTACACCGAGGAGTTCTTCACCGGCCTGTCCCATCTGGGCAAGCAGTGGTTCGGGCTGGTCACATCGGCCATCGGGCACGACGACGACCTGATCCAGCTCTTCGAGCGCAGCGGCTGCAAGGGCCTGTTGATCGGCTTCGAGTCGGTCAACGAACAGTCGCAGAAGTTCTTCAAGAAGCGGGTCAACAAGGTGGGCGGCTATCCGGCGCTGATGGCCAAGCTGCACGACGCCGGGATCGCGGTGCAGGGCTGCTTCGCCTTCGGCGGCGACGACGAGGACGCGAGCGTCTTCGAGCGCACCGTGGAGCTGGTGCAGGAGATCAAGGTGGACCTGCCGCGCTATTCGATCCTGACCCCCTTCCCGCGCACCGCCTACTACGCGCAGCTGGAGGAGCAGGGCCGCATCTTCGAGCGGCACTGGGCCATGTACGACGTCGAACACGTGGTCTACCAACCGGCGAAGATGAGCGTCGACGAGCTGTACGAGGGCACCGTCTGGGCCTGGCAGGAGACCTACCGCACCCGCAATGTGCTGCAGCGGTTGGCCCCCTTCGACCACGCGCCGCTGCCCGGACTGCTCACCAATGTCGGCTACATGGGTTATGCCAAGAAGTTCCAGCAGTTCACCCGCGACGTGATGACCGACAACTCCGACATCCCGCGCGTGGACCGTCGGCCAGCAGGGGCGGGAGTGGGCTCATGAAGGTCACCTTCATCGTCCCGGCGATCGGCAAGAAGCCCGGCCAGCGCTACATCGGCACCTGGAAGATGGAGCCGCTGACCATCGCGGTGCTCAAGGCACTCACCCCACCCGAGGTGGAGACCGAACTGTTCGACGACCGGATCGAGCTGGTGGACCTCCAGGCCCGCACCGATCTGGTGGCGATCCCGGTGGAGACCTACACCGCCCGTCGGGCCTATGACCTGGCGGCGCGCTTCCGAGAACGCGGGATCCCGGTGGTGCTGGGTGGCTACCACACCACCCTGGTGCCGCAGGAGGCGGCCGAACACGCCGATTGCGTGGTCACCGGCAATGCCGAGCAGGTCTGGACCGAGCTGTTGGCCGATGCCGCCGCCGGTCGGCTCAAACCGCGCTACGACGGCGGGGTCAGCCCCGCCGAGGGCAGCTTCGACCTGCCGCCGGACCGCTCGATCTTGGCCGGCAAGAAATACCTGCCGATCTCCCTGGTGGAGACCGGCCGAGGCTGCGGCCACTTCTGTGAGTTCTGCGCCATCGCCGGCTACTACGGGGCCCACTACCATCCACGCTCGGCGCAGGCGGTCGCGCGCGACGTCGCCGAGGCCCCGCACAAGACCTTCTTCCTGGTGGACGACAACCTGATCGCCCACCGGGAGCACATCCTGGAGATCTGTCGCCTGATCCAACCGCTGAAGGTGCTGTGGGCGGCGCAGGGCACCCTGGAGATGGCCAAGGACCCGGAGCTGCTGGCGGCGCTGAAGGCCGCCGGTTGCGAGCTGATCCTTGTGGGTTTCGAATCCGTCGAACCCGCCAGCCTGAAGGCGATGGGCAAGCGCTGGTCGACGGCACTGGGCGAGCGCGAGCAGCTGGTCCGCCAGATCCACGACGCGGGGATCGGGATCTATGCCACCTTCGTGCTGGGCTACGACGGGGACACACCCGAGACCTTCGACGCCACCTTGGAGTTCGCCCGGCGCGCCCAGTTCCACACCGCCGCCTTCAACCACCTGCTGCCCTTCCCCGGCACCCGGCTCTACACCCGGCTGGAGGCCGAGGGGCGGCTGCTGTCCCCGAAGTGGTGGTTGGATTCGGCCCACAGTTACGGCCAGCTGGCCTACCAGCCGGTGGGGATGGACCCGGGAGAGGTGGCCGAACGTTGCCGCCAGGCGCGCAACAGCTTCATGTCACCGGCCTCGACGCTGCGTCGCGGGATCACCGCCGGGCGACGGGGACGGTTGTCGGCCTGGCCGATCTACTGGATGATGAATGCCCGGATCGGCCGGGAGGTGGACCAGAAGTTCGCCGTCCCGCTGGGCCAGAACCTTGACGAGTGGCCCAAGTGAGGCCGTGGTGAGTGCAGGGCGCGGCCTGCAGGTGGAGCTGGCCGGGCCCGACGACGCCGCGGACCTGGCGGCGATCTATGCCAGCGACGACGGCTTCCCCGGCCGCATTGCGGTCAGCTTTCGCCGGGGGAGCAATCCACTGGCCTCCCTGGGGCAGGAGGGGGATCGAGTGGTGGTTCCGCTGGTGCGGGAGGCGGCCTCCGGTTCGCCGGTGGGGATGGGGGCCTGCGTCATCCGGCCCAGCGTGGTGGCTGGAAGGATGGTCACCGTCGGCTACCTGACGGGGCTGAAGGTGGTCCCACGCTTTCGACGCAGTCCGTTGGCCCTGGCCGCCATGCCCGCGATGTACGGCTTCCTGCAGCGCCAGGTTCCCGAGGTGGAGCTGTTCACCACCACCATCCTCGACGAGAACCGCGCGGCGATCACCCTGTTGGAGAAGGGCCATCGCGGGATGCCTGAGTACCGCCGGGTGGGCCATGTCACCACCTGTGCCCTGCACCGCCACTGGCGCCCACCCGAATTGCGTCAGGACCGGTTGAGACTGGTCCGTGGCTCGCTCGAGGAGTTGTTGGCGGCCCGTGAACACGACGGGTTGGCAGACCTGGCCCTGCTCACCGCACCACCGGCCCTGGGCGGGCAAGACGCGTGGTTGCTGCGCGATCGTCGAGGCGGGGCGCTGGCCGGTTGCGCGGTGTGGGACCAGCGTCACCACAAGCAGCACGTGGTGACGAGCTATTCTTCTGCGATGTCGCTGGCCCGTCGACTGCCGATGCACCTGGTGGACCTGCCCCGGATGCCCCGGCCGGGCGCCGTGGCCGATGAGGCAGCCATCTGCCTGCCCTGGGCTCGCGGAGGGGATCCGGGCTTGCTGAGTACCCTGCTGCGTGGCGTCGGCTGGAGAGAGAGCCACCGCGACTACCTGCTGGTGGCCGCGCTGGACGATTCGCCGCTGGGTCGGGCCCTGCAGGCGGAGCGCGCGATCCGCTACGGCAGCCGGCTCTACACCGTGCACTTTCCCGACTCACCGCAGCACACGCTGCGGCCCATGACCACCGACGTCGAGGTGGGGTTGCTGTGAGCGATCAGGTGCCCTCGGCGGCGACCCGCACCAATTCCCGCGCCAGTGGCTCCGGGGAGCGGCCCATCCAGATGGCCCGCAGCTGACGTGCCAGCACTTGGGGTTCGGCCAGCTCGACTCGACGCACCCGCCCTTGTGCGAGCGCATTCTTCACCGCCAGCTCGCTGAGCACCGCGGGCCCGGCGCCCGCGGCACAGGCGCCCAGCACCGCGGTGTTGCTGCTCAGCACCAGACTCGGCGCCGCCACGCGCGTCCCTGCCAGGCCGGCGTCCAGTGTCTCCCGGGTGCCTGAGCCCACCTCGCGCACCACCAGCGAGGTTGCGGCGAGCTCGTCCAGCGGCAGGGGGCGTCGGCGACGGGCCCAGCGGTGCTGGGGGTCGACGACGACGCACAGCCGGTCGGTGTGCACGGTGCGCGCGGTGATCCCCGCGGGCAGGTCGGGCGTCTCGATGAAGCCCAGCGAGACCTGGTGGGTGAGCACCTGCGCGATGACGGTGCTCGAATTGGTGACATTCATGTGCCACTCGGCGCGGGGATCCACTTGGTGCAGCCGGGCCAGCCAGATCGGCGCCAGGTATTCGGCGATGGTCTGGCTCGCGGCAAATTCCATCTGGCGGGTGAGTGGAGTGGCCAGCGCCTGCACCTCCTCCTGGTAGGCGGCGGCCTGGTGGAGCAGTGGTCTTCCCAACTCGACCATCCGCTCACCGACGGGGGAGAGCACCGATCCGGTGTGGCTGCGCACCAGCAGCGAGAGCCCCAGACGTCGCTCCAGACGGGCGACGGCCCTGCTGGCATTGGGCTGGGCGATACCCAGTTCGCGTGCGGCGGCGGTGAGGCTGCCGGTGCGGCCAGTGGCGGCCAGCAGTTCGAGCACGCCCAGTTCGGGCCATCTGGTCATGCTCACATGATATGACCCGATGTCAGCTGCGTTCTTCCCAGCGTCGCCCCCCGTCAGCAGGATTGACGGGTGAAACGATCTTCCTCCCTGCTGCCCGGGTTGTTGCTGTGTGCCGCCGGTGCTGCCGCCGCCGTCCTGGTGAACCGCGCGGTGCCCACCCTGAGCGCCCTGCTGGTGGCCATCCTGCTGGGCGTGGCCGTCACGAACCTGGTGAGCCTGCCAACCATCTTCGCCCCAGGCGTCGCCTGCAGTGCCAAACGCGTGTTGCGCATCGGCATCGTGCTGCTGGGCTTGCAGCTGGTACTGGGCGACGTGCTGCGGCTTGGGGCGGGCATGATCGCGGTGGTGGTGGCCGTGGTGGCCGGTGGCATCCTCGGGAGCCTGGCGTTGGGCCGGTTGCTGGGGGTGCGGGCCTCACAGCGTCTGTTGATCGCCTCGGGATTTTCCATCTGTGGTGCCGCAGCGGTGGCGGGCGTGAACAGCGTGGTGGAGGCCGAGGAGGACGACGTGGCCACCGCCATCGCCCTGGTGGTGCTCTACGGAACACTGATGATTCCCACGGTGCCGTTGCTGGTCCACCTGTTCGGCCTGGCGGAGCTGCCCGCTGGGCTGTGGGCTGGAGCCTCGATCCACGAGGTGGCGCAGGTGGTCGCGGCGGGAGCGGCCTTGGGCCCGGCGTCGTTGAAGGTGGCCGTCGTGGTGAAGCTGGCGCGGGTGCTGATGCTGGCGCCGGTGGTGGTGGTGATCGGCTGGCGGATGCGTCGCCACCACAGCGTCGAGGCAGGCGGCCACCGCCCACCCCTGGTGCCGCTGTTCGTGCTGGGTTTCGTGCTGATGGTGGCAGTGGCCTCACTGCACCTGGTTCCCGCGGCCTGGTTGCCGGTGGTCAAGACCGTGCAGACCGGCCTACTGGCGGCGGCCATGTTCGCGCTGGGGCTGGGCGTGAAGGTGCGCCAGCTATTGGGCGTGGGGCCGCGGCCCTTCCTGCTGGGCCTGCTGAGCACGGTCTGGGTGGCCGGGTTGGCGCTCTCGGGCGTACTGCTGGTCAGCTGACCCTGGCATCTCAGGAACACTCGGAGCCGGTCTGGCAGTGGTAGGAATGTCTCGTGCCACAGACCACCGAAGAACTGATGACCCTGCTGGACCTCGAGGAGATCGAGATCGGTCTCTACCGGGGCGCCCAGCCGCAGACCAAGCTGCAGCGCACCTATGGCGGGCAGGTGCTGGGCCAGTCGTTGATGGCCGCCTACCGCACCGCGGGTGAGGACCGGATGTGTCATTCGCTGCACGCCTACTTCCTGCGCGGCGGCATGCCCGACAAGCCGATCATCTACGACGTCGAGAATGTCCGCGATGGCGGGAGTTTCTCCTCTCGACGTGTGGTTGCGCGTCAGGGTGGGAATCGTATCTTCACCATGAATGCCAACTTCCACGTGGCCGAAGGGGGCCTGGACCACTCCGACCCCATGCCGCCCAATGTGCCTGCACCCGAGGACTGCCCCTCGCTGTCGAAGCTGATGCAAGAGCGTTTTGGCGCCAGCTCGGAGTACTTCAGCGAATGGGACGCGCTCGACGTGCGGTTCGCCGGCGACTCCGGTGCCTCGAAGGCGATCGAGGCGGGCGCCCACCAGGCCCACATGCGGGTCTGGGTGCGCACCACCACCCCCTTGCCCGACGACCAGCGGTTGCACCAGGCCGTCCTGGCCTACCTCAGCGACATCACCCTGCTGAGCGTGTCCACCGTCCCGCATCCCGTCGTCTTCCTGTCGCCCGGAATGCAGATCGCCTCCATCGACCACGCCATGTGGTTCCATCGGCCGGTGCGCGCCGACGAGTGGGTGCTCTACGACCAGGTCTCGCCGTCGGCCAGCAACGCGCTGGGCTTCTCGACGGGCCGACTGGTGCAAGGCAATGCGCTGGTCGCCTCCTGCAGCCAAGAGGGCATGATCCGGGTGGTGGAGTAGGTCTTGGGCCCGATGGTCGATGGTGGCTCGTACTGATGATTGAGTGTCGAGGTGTCTCGTTTTCCTATGGGCGCCGTGCTCGGCCTGTCTTTGAGGGTTTTGACTGGGCCACGAACAATGGCGTGACGTTCCTATTGGGGCCGAATGGTGCCGGCAAGTCGACATTGATGAAGCTCTTGATTGGGGCCCTCGAACCTCAGGACGGTCAGATCCTCTTGGACGGGCGCGTGCGCCCGTCCAAGAGGAAGGCTGGTCGGGAGTGGCGTCGCCGGATTGGCTGGGTTCCGCAGCAGGCCGAGCAGGTTGCTGGGCTCACGGTGTTGGAGCAGGTTGCCTACTGCGGATGGCTCAAGGGCCTCGGCCGGGCTGAGGCCGTGCGCCGAGCGGGTGAAGCCATCGAGCGGGTGAAGCCATCGAGCGGGTTGATCTGTCGTCGAAGGCATCGGAGCGCGCCACGGCGTTGAGTGGTGGCCAGGCACGGCGCATGGCGATCGCCTCGGCGCTGGTGCACGACAGTTCTGTCGTCTTGTTGGACGAGCCCACCGCGGGGCTCGATCCGGTGCAGCGGGATCGCCTCCACGCCGTGATTGCCCGGCAGACGGAGATCGACTGGGTGATCTCCACCCATCAGACCGAGGATCTGGCGGTGCGGGCCACGAGCATCCAGGTGCTTGATCGGGGTGAGCTGGTCTTCGGTGGAAGTCCCGCCGAGTTCTTGCAGCGCGGTGCTGACGGTGAGGGTGGCGGCTCTGCTCTGCGGGCGTATCGCTCGATTGTCGGGGAGGTCGAGTGAGCTTCCTGCGCAGGGAATCCACCGGGTTCGCCCTGCTCGCTGGTGTGGCAGTGTTGTCCGTTCTGCTCCGTTCGTCGAACTTGGGGTGGCCCACCATCCGCACGTGGCACAGCGCCCTGCTGAACCTGTCGTCGGCCTTCACCTTGCTGCCGTCTGCCTTGATGGCGTGGGCTGCGTGGCGTTCTCATCGCTGGAAGCGTCTGGGCCAGTCCCTGTCGGTGAGTGTGCGTCCGGTCACGCAGCTGCTGTTGGATTGGTACTCGCCTGGTCTTCTCGCCGTGGTTCTGGCGCCCTTGGTTGCGCTGTTGTGGATGGGCAGCCAGTCGCACGGATTGCCGCGCCCCGAGGAGCTCTTGCTGCTGCCTGCAACGGTGGCGCAACTGGCGGTGTGGGTGCTCGCCGGTGCCGTCCTGGGAGCCTTGCTGCCGGTGGCACTGAGCGTGCCGTTCAGCATGTTGATCCCCTTCGTCGTGGTGGCTTACCCCCCAGCCCTGACCTCCTTCGTCCCCCGGCATGTCCTGGGCCTGCATGGTTCATGCTGCCAGCTGGACCGGGTGGCGCCGATAGGCATCCTGCTGGCACCGCTGGTCTTCTACGCGCTGGTGGCGGGCCTGCTGTGGTGGGTCTTGACGCGTCCCCGCTGGTGGCGCCTGCTGCTGGTCGCGGTGGGCATCGCGCTGGTCTGGAGGGCGGTGGTCCCGCTGGTCGAGACGGTCGACGACCCTGATGGCACCCTTCCCCGCGACCGCGCCGAACAGGTCTGCACCGGAGCCGATCCCCGTGTCTGTCTGTGGCCAGAGCAAGAGTTCGCACGTGAACAGATCACGGCCGTCACGCACACGGTGGCAAACACGTTGCGCACTGCCGGCGTCCCAGTGCCGGACGAGATGTCTGCCGATTCCCGGGCTCACTGGTTCTACGGCGCCGGTGCTCGTTCCGACGATCCTCGCCTGGTGCGTGTCGCGGTCACATCCGGTGCCGCCAGTGTTCCGATGCCTGCCTGCGCCCGAACCAATCCGTGGCCCATGCAGCAGGCCCTGGACGACTTGGCGACGTGGATCTGGCTTCGCTCCGACTTCCCTGCCGAGGCGGTCTCACCGAGTCCTCGCCTGCGCAGTGTCCTGGCACGGCCCACCGCTGATCAGCAGCAGTGGTTCCGCACGACGATGGCCCTGCGCAGCCGCTGCGGAGTCGAGCCTCCGACGTGAGCGGCCTGTCGAACTGGCATCTCCACGCCAAGACGCATCGCTGGACCCACGCCCTTGTCGCCCTGGCCCTGCTGCATCTGGCGGCGTTGCTGCTGTCGAGCCGACTGCTGCCCATGATCGGTTTGGTCGGTCTTCAACTGGTTCCCCTGGTCAGTGTGTGTGGGGTGGCCACCTCGCCGCTGCTGGCCTGGGCGCTGCAACCACGACTCTCACACGAGGCCCTCTCAAGCCGCCCCCTGCCGGTGGCGCACCTGGGCTTCGCCGTCGCGGCAGTGGTCCTGCCGGCGCTGGTCGTCAGCCTCGCCACGGACCCGACACTGATGTATGCCCGGTCCGTCATCGCGGCCACGGGCCTGACCGCATTCGCCCTCATCCTCGGCGCGGGAGCTCTCTCCTCGGTACCCATCGTGGCCATCTTCGTGACGTCGGTCACCCTTGCCCGCGTCGCGCCCGGAGTGGCGTACTGGGGATTCCTCGTCCTGCCGGGCGATGCACGCACATGGATCCTCCCCACACTCCTGGCCCTGCTCCCCGCACTCGGCTCCATCGCGGCGACGATGCGTGCCCGCCCCGGGAAGCGCAGAGGCGGCCTCCCGCCAGCAGGGCGGCGTTGATCTGCCAGCAGGAGATGACGGCCACTCCGAAAGCAAACGCGCCGCTCACCCGTAGGTGAGCGGCGCGCAAGCGAAAGGCTCAGGAATCGCGGGTCCCGGCCCGGGGCAATCAGGCCATCAGGCAGCGTCGCGCAGCTGGGCCAGCGCATTGCGCTCGATCTGGCGCACCCGCTCGGCGGTGATGCCCCAGACGGCGCCGATGTCGGCCAGCTTCGCCTGGCGGCCGTCGGCCAGCCCGTAACGACGACGCACCACGTCGGCGGAGCGCTCGTCCAGGCCGTCCAGCATGTCCTCCAGGGCCTGACGGTCCTCGGCGTCCAGCACCATCTCGTCCGGGCCGGGGGCGGTCTCCTTGGCGATCAGGTCACCCAGCGAGGTGTCGCCGGACTCCTCAACGGGGGCGTCCAGGCTGATGTGTTCCCGGCTGTAGCGGATCAGGTCGACGACCCGGTCGTGCTCCAGCCCCAGCTCGTCGGCGATCTCGGCCACCTCGGGCTCGCGGCCCAGCTGGCGCTCCAGGTTGCGGCGCACCGCGTTCACCTGGTTCACCTGTTCGGCCACGTGCACCGGCAGGCGCACGATGCGTCCCTGCTGGGCGATGCCGCGGCTGATGGACTGACGCACCCACCACGTGGCATAGGTGGAGAACTTGAAGCCCTTGGTGTAGTCGAACTTCTCGACCGCGCGGATCAGCCCGGTGTTGCCCTCCTGCACCAGGTCGAGCAGCGGCATCTGGGCCCGGCTGAACTTGCGTGCCACCGAGACCACCAGGCGCAGGTTGGCCTGGACGAAGCGCTGCATCGCAGCCTCCCCCTCGGCGGCGATCAGCTCGAGTTCCTCGGTGCTCACCTTCTTGCGGGTCTTCTCCTCACCGTCGAGGAGTTTGCGTGCATAGAGCCCCAGCTCGATGGTGCGCGCCAGATACACCTCGTCCTCTGCCGTGAGCAGGGGAGTGCGCGCGATCGACTCGAGGTACAGACCCACGGAATCCTTGCCGTCGATGCCCTCGATGCTGCGAATGCGTCGGGAATCCATCTCCAATGACCACCTTTCAGCGTTCTTCACCTAGGACAACGCACGAAGGTTCCAAAACGATCCACCAGATCGCGCAAAGTGCTCGAATCACGCTCTGAGCGGACAAGGCCAGCCCATGGTCGCAGCTGGAAAGCCTGGCGGGTCAGGGAAAACCCTGACCCGCCAGGGCGTCGTGCGGCGCGAGTGAAGGCTCCCGGGACGGGCCGTCGCCTCAGTCGGTGATCTGGTCGATGAGCCAGGCCAGCTCGAAGGCCTGCTCCCGCCAGCTGGCGTAGCGGCCGCTGACCCCGCCGTGCCCGGCGACCATCTCGGTGCGCAGCAGCACCTGGCGATCGGGGTCGGGCTGCACCACCTCGCGCAACCGTGCCACCCACTTGGCAGGTTCCACGTAGAGCACGCGGGTGTCGTTGAGGCTCGTGGTGGCCAGGATGGCGGGGTAGCGCTGTGGCTCGATGTTCTCGTACGGCGAGTACGACTTCATGCACGCATAGACCTCGGCATCCTCGATCGGATTGCCCCACTCCTCCCACTCCACCACGGTGAGCGGGAGTTCGGGCATGAGGATGCTGGTGAGGGGATCCACGAAGGGGACTGCTGCGTGCACGGCCCGGAACAGGTCTGGTGCCAGGTTGACCGAGGCGCCCATCAGCAGGCCACCGGCGCTGCCTCCCTCGGCGGCGAGGCGCTCCGGATTGGCCCATCCCTGATCCACCAGGTGCCGCCCACAGGCGACGAAGTCGCTGAAGGAGTTGGGCTTGGTCAACTGCATCCCACCCTCGTACCAGGCGCGGCCCAGTTCGCCGCCACCGCGCACATGGGCGATGGCGTAGACGATGCCGCGCTGCAGCAGGCTCAGCCGCATCGTCGAGAAGCGCGGCGGTGCAGAGATCTCGTAGGCGCCATAGCCGTAGAGCAGGCACGGTGCGCTGCCGTCGGGGGCAATGTCCTTGTGGTGCACCAGGCTGATCGGGATCCGTGTCCCGTCCTCGGCGGTGGCCCACAGCCGCTCCATGCGGTAGTCCTCGCGGCGATAGGGGCCGTGCACGGGGTGGTCCAGCACCGGCGTCTGCTTGAGCAGGGAGGTCTGGCGGCTCTCCAGGTCGAGTTCCAGCACGGAGGCGGGGGTCACCAACGAGGTGTAGTGCAGCCGCGTGGTGGTGCTGCCCCAGTCGGGCTCGTCGTAGGCGGCCACCTCGTGGATCGGCTCGTCGAAGTCCACCCACTGCAGCTCGCCCCAGCCGTCACCCTCGCGCGCGATCACACCCACCGCGCTCAGGGCGTCTCGTCGGCCGGTGACCACCGCATGTCCGGCGTAGGCGCTCACCCCGTCGAGCCGCACACCCTCACTGCCGGGAACCACGTCCTGCCAGTGGTCGGCGCCGGGGCTGTGGAGCGGGGCCGTCGCCAGGCTGAAGTCCTTGCAGTCCCGGTTGTGCAGCACCAAGACCTGCTCGCCGGCCAGCTCGACGCCGTACTCCACGCCCTCGACGCGACCGGCGACGCTCTGCGGCCGCGCCTGCGGGTCGTCGACGCGCATCAGCCAGCACTCGCTGGTGAGCTTGGAGCCGGCCATCAGCACCAGGTGGCTGCGGTCGCGTGATTCGTCGACTCCCAGCCAGAAACGGTCGTCGTCCTCCTGCAGCAGCAGTTCGTCCTCGACGGGATCGGTCTGGATCCGGTGGCGCCACACCTGGTGGGGGCGCCACGCCTCGTCGACGCGGGTGTAGACCAAGTGGTCATTGCCTGCCCAGCACAGCCCGTGGGCAAGGTCCTCGTGGATCGGCCCGAAGTCCCGGCCCGATTCCAGGTCGCGCACATAGCTCGAGTAGCGCTCGTCGCCACGGTGGTCCACCGACCAGGCCAGCAGCCGGCCATTGGGGGAGACGCTGAAACCGCCCAGCGAGAAGAAGTCCTGGCCCTGGGCCTCCACATTGCCGTCCAGCAAGACCTGTTCGCCGGCATTGACCGTGCTGGGGTCGGGCCGCTGGCCGGTGGTGTCGGCCACGCGGCAACGGATCGGGTAGTCCTGGCCCTCGACGGTGCGCGAGTAGTACCACCAGCTGCTGGTCGTGCCGCCGTCGGTGTGGGTGGCCCGGGCCGGCACGCCAAGATCGGTCTGCTGGGTGCGGGCCGCCATGTCGTCGTAGATCTCCTGGCGCAGCCCCTCGAGGTGGGCGGTCTGCGCCTGGGTCCAGTCGTTCTCGGCCTCCAGATGGGCGATGACCTCGGGAGACTGCTTGTCGCGCAACCATTCGTAGTCGTCGACGAAGTCGTCGCCGTGGAAGCTCCGGGTGACGGGGCGACGGGCGGCGACGGGGGCGCTGCTTGCTGGGGAGTCCGGGCTGGGCATGGACCCACCCTAGTAGGGGCAGTGGCAGGCAGTTCCTGGCACTGCGTTTGGTTGCCGGAGGTCTGCGTGCCAGAATGAACCCGGGAGTACTCTTGACTTTCACCGGCCTGAGCACGCCCTGAAATGACACGCCCCATACGTATTGCCCTGAACCGGAGCATGTCCATGGCAAACCGTACCCGCGGTTGCGGTGCGGAGAGCTTTCCCGGACTCCCGAGAGGATCCTTTGTGACGCCCACTTCTTCCAAGAAGGCCACCGACGACGCCGAGGCCACCACGGCCAAGAAGGCGCCGGCCCGCAAGACGGCGGCCCGCAAGACCACCGCGAGCAAGACCACCGCTGCCGCGTCGAAGACCACCAAGGCCGCTGCCAAGCGAACCACCAAGCGCGCGGCCAAGAAGGCTGCCCCGGCGGAGGAGACCGTGACCATCGCGGGCGCGGCCACCGGCGAGAGCCTCGAGGTGCAGGTCAAGCGCGACGGCGACGACGTCGTGCTCACCGTCGGCGGCAAGAAGCGCACCCTGGACGACGTCGACGAGAAGGACTTCAAGCCCGAGGAGACGGCCAAGGAGGAGAAGGAGCTCGTCGAGGAGTCGAAGGGCTTCGTCGTCAGCGACAACGACGACACCGACGAGCCCGAGCAGCAGGTCATGGTGGCCGGCGCCACCGCCGACCCCGTCAAGGACTACCTGAAGCAGATCGGCAAGGTTGCCCTGCTGAATGCCGAGATGGAGGTGGAACTGGCCAAGCGCATCGAGGCTGGCCTGTTCGCCGACGAGCAGCTGAACGACGAGGCCACTCGCGCCAAGCTCAAGCCCGCCGTCATCGACGACTACGAGTGGATCGCCGAGGACGGCCGCCGCGCCAAGAACCACCTGCTGGAGGCCAACCTGCGTCTGGTGGTCTCGCTGGCCAAGCGCTACACCGGCCGCGGCATGCTCTTCCTGGACCTGATCCAGGAGGGCAACCTGGGTTTGATCCGCGCCGTGGAGAAGTTCGACTACTCCAAGGGCTACAAGTTCTCCACCTACGCCACCTGGTGGATCAAGCAGGCCATCACCCGCGCCATGGCCGACCAGGCCCGCACCATCCGCATCCCGGTGCACATGGTGGAGGTCATCAACAAGCTGGCCCGCGTGCAGCGCCAGATGCTGCAGGACCTGGGTCGGGAGCCAACCCCGGAGGAGCTGGCCAAGGAACTCGACATGACCCCGGAGAAGGTCGTCGAGGTGCAGAAGTACGGCCGCGAGCCGATCTCGCTGCACACTCCGCTGGGCGAGGACGGCGACTCCGAGTTCGGCGACCTGATCGAGGACTCCGAGGCGATCGTCCCGGCCGACGCGGTGAACTTCACCCTGCTGCAGGAGCAGCTGCACGACGTGCTCGACACGCTGTCCGAGCGTGAGGCCGGCGTGGTCAGCATGCGCTTCGGCCTCACCGACGGCCAGCCCAAGACCCTCGACGAGATCGGCAAGGTCTACGGCGTCACCCGTGAGCGCATCCGCCAGATCGAGAGCAAGACGATGAGCAAGCTGCGTCACCCGTCGCGCTCGCAGGTGCTGCGCGACTACCTCGACTGAGGTCGAGGCCCCGAGCTCGTGAGAACGGCCACCCGGTTGATCCGGGTGGCCGTTTTCCCTGTCCGGGGCGTGGCTCGCTAGCATCACCGCCATGTCGAAGACGCCCTACCGCATCAAGCGTGCCGAACACCCTGCCGAGCTCCAAGGGGCCGTTGCCGCCCAGGCCCAGGCGTGGGACCAGTCCTACCGGGGCCTGCTGGCAGACCAGCTGATCGAGGCGCGGTTGCACGAGGGCGCCCAGGCCAAGCGGGCCATGGACTGGGCGCTGGCCAGTCAGGAGGGCATCTGGTTCTGGGTGCTGATGGATTCGCGGGATGGTCGCATCGTGGGCGTCGCCAATGCCTGCCCCCGTCGCGAGCTCGACGGCCCCGAGTTGCTGGAGCTGGCCCAGCTCTACCTCACCGACGAGGTGAAGGGCACCGGCGCGGGCGATCGCCTGCTCGAGATGGCCATCGGCGACATGGACGCCTACCTGTGGGTGCTGGAGGGCAATGAGCGCGCCATCGCCTTCTACCGCCGCAACGGCTTCGAGCTGGACGGCGCCAGCCGCCACAGCCAGGAGTTCGACGCGACCGAGCTGCGCATGGTCCGTCACACCGACGAGGACTGACCAGCACCGGAGGGCTCAGCGGCGCCTTCGGCGGCTTGCCTTCTGGTCTTCCAGACGGGCGAGCGTCTCCGCGTCCAGCCGGGGCAGCTGCTGGGTGGTCTCGTCGTCGTCCATGAAGTCGACGACCGGCTGTGGGGCCTGCGGCCGTCGCAGCTGGCGGGCGCGCATCCGGGAGTGTCGGAAGCGATCCACGGTGGTGGTGCGGGGGCCGATCTGGCCCTGCGGCAGGCGCCTTCCCAGCTGCGATGCCTTCCAGCGTTCGCGCACCCGGACCCGGGCATCGATGTCGAGTTGGGCGAGCACCTGGTCCAGGGACGACAGCACGCTGGCGGTCAGCTGCCACTCCTCGTCGAAGGTGTCCGCGGCGGCCATCAATTCCGCGATCGCGGCCCGGGCATCGCGGAGCTGGCGGTAGTTGACGACGAAGGCCTTCTGGGCGGCCTCCTCGTTGCCATTGGCCTCGGCCTCCACCATGGTCCCGAAGGCATCCAGACAGTCGCCCAGCCGACGCAGCATCATCGCGACGACGTGCTGGATGTCGGCGTCGAAGGGCTGTTGGCCTGCGTGGGGCCCCGCCGAGGGGTGCGTGGGCGGGGGAGCGTGGCGCTCCATCTCCAGGAAGATCGCGCGCAGGCTCAGCAGGCAGCTCTCCAGCGAGTTCAGTCCGCTGACCAGGATGGGCGAGATGTCGGCCACGCCCACCGCGCGGGAATTGAACTTGCGCACGTCCGTCAGGCGGCTGACCTGGCTGTGCGCTGAGCTGATGCGGGTGGTGAGGCCTCGGGCCTCGTCGATCCACGAGGAGACCATGGGACGAGAGATGGTCTGGTTCTCCATGGCCTCGGCGGCGCGCTCCAGCAGGGCCTTCTGGTCGGCGGCCACCCGTCGCACCGACGAGGCGGCCGATCGCAGGGGCACCGCGGGCGGGAAGACGAGGGGGAAGACCACGCCCACCAGCGTTCCGATCAGGGTGGCCACCACTCGGGTCTCGGCGGCCACGTCGGTGCCCTGCCCAAGGATCAACATGGCGGAGATGGGCATTTCCAGCGCGGAATCGCCCAGTCGCAGCACACGTGCCAGGAACAGGGCGCTGAAGATCACCATCCCCAGGCTCCACCAATGCATGCCGAACAAGTAGGTGGTGCCCAGGGCCAACCCGACGCCGGAGGTGACCGCGACCACGCGCAGGGCACCCTTCTTGAAGGTGCGGGCGGCGCTGGCCTGCATCACCAGCAGTGCGGTCAGCGAGCTGGTCAGGTCCATCGGGCCATCGACCAGGGCTCGGGTGAGGAGGTGAGCGAGCACCGACGCGATGGTCAGCTTGCCCATGTTCCCCAGCGCCGGCACCAGGCGCGCCACGGTCTCGCGTCGCCCCACGGGCCGGGTGGGCCATAGGGCGTCGAGGAGGCGGGCGAGGAGTTTCTGCATCGCCCTCCATTTTAGGGATTGCCTGCTGTGGCGAGGGTGTGGGGCAGCTGTTGGTTCGGTGAGGGTTCCGCCCCGTCCCCGACGGCTCTTGGAGGGAGGACCTTTCGAGGCTATACTAGTTGAATGGTCAACAAAGAGCTTCCGGAGCACAGCACGGGCGGGGTCTACTCATCGAAGGGCAAGCCCTTCGAACGCGACACCCGCTACATCACCACGCGCATCAAGGCAGAGGTCCTGCCGGGTGAGGACGCCGTGCCGGTGGAGGCGGGGCGCTTTCGTCTGGTCGCGGCGCGGGCCTGCCCATGGGCCAATCGCACGCTGATCGTGCGTCGCCTGCTGGGGCTCGAGGACGCCATCAGCCTGGGACTGCCCGGCCCCACCCACGACGCTGACTCGTGGACCTTCGACCTGGACCCCGGGGGAGTCGACCCGGTGCTGGGCATCCCCAGGATCAAGGACGCCTACCTCAAGCGTGACCCCGACTACCCCCGCGGCATCACGGTGCCGGTGCTCGTCGACACCGTCAGCGGAGCCGTGGTCACCAATGACTATGCGCAGATGACGCTGGACTTCTCCACCGAGTGGACCGAGCACCATCGCGAGGGCGCTCCCGACCTCTACCCCGAGCACCTGCGGCAGGAGATGGACGAGGTGATGCAGCGCATCTTCACCGAGGTCAACAATGGTGTCTACCGCTGCGGCTTCGCCGGATCCCAGGAAGCCTATGACTCCGCCTACCAGCGGCTGTGGACCGCGCTGGACTGGCTCGAGGAACGGCTCGCGGAGCGTCGCTACCTGATGGGGGAGAGCATCACCGAGGCCGACGTGCGGCTGTTCACCACGCTGGTGCGCTTCGATGCCGTCTACCACGGGCACTTCAAGTGCAACCGCAACAAGCTGGCCGAGATGCCGGTGCTGTGGGCCTATGCCCGTGACCTCTTCCAGACCCCGGGCTTTGGCGACACCGTGGACTTCCAGCAGATCAAGCAGCACTACTACGTGGTGCACACCGACCTGAACCCGCTGTCCATCGTGCCCCAGGGGCCAGACCTGAGCGGGTGGCTCACCCCGCACGGGCGTGAGGCGCTGGGAGGCCGTCCCTTCGGCGACGGCACCGCGCCCGAACCAGTCCGCGCGGACGAGCGTGTGCCGCATGAACTGAGGTGACCAGCGCCCCGCTGCCCGCCCTTCGCGCTGCAATCAGAGAGCTGAGAGGCCTTCATTGCCATGGTGGCAATGAAGGCCTCTCAGCTCTCTAGTTGCAGCAGACACCTCGGTGGGGCGATGTCAGTTCCCCGGTTGTCAGGGGATCTGGTTGTCAGTGGACCCGGTCCAGTTCCAGCGCTGCGAACATCAAGGCGGCGATCGACTCCCCGTCGGCGATCCTGCCGTCGCGCACTCGCTGCATCACCTCGGCCCAGGGCAGGGCCTCGGCGGAGGTGATGCCCTCGGCATCCTGCTCCGCCAGTCCGTCGGCGGGGGACAGGCCGGTGGCGAGGAAGACGTGCTCGGGGGCGACAGCCACGCCGTTGAGGGCATTCATGCCCCCGATGCGACGCCAGTGCTCGGCCTGCAGGCCGGTCTCCTCGGCGAGCTCGCGCTGCGCCGCGACCAGCGGATCCTGCCCGTCGGTGCCACCGGCTGGAAGCTCCAGCGAGCTCCCGGTGGTGTGGCGGTCGACGGTGACCATCCACACCCGGTCATCGTCGGTGAGCGCCACGACGAAAACCGCCTCGTGCTGCACCCCGATCACCCCGAAGATGCCGGGACTGCCGTCGGGGCGGACCACCTGGTCCTCCCGGACGCTGATCCAGGGATTGGAGTAGACGACCTTGCTGCTGGTGACTGGCCACATGCCCCCCAGCCTGCCAGCAAGGCCCTGACGACAGGAATAGTCCGTTGCCGGGCACGGTTGTACCGGCATGAGCACCCCCATCCCGTTGAGCGTCCTGGACCTGGTCACCGTCACCGAGGGGTCCGACACCCCGAGCGCCCTGCAGCGCTCCATCTCCCTGGTCAAGGCCGCCGAGGAGCAGGGCTACCAGCGCTTCTGGGTGGCCGAACACCACAACATGCCCGCCGTGGCTTCCACCAGCCCGCCGGTGATCATCGCCGCCCTGGGCGCCCACACCGAACGCATCCGCGTCGGCTCGGGTGGGGTGATGCTGCCCAACCACGCGCCCTACGTGGTGGCCGAACAGTTCGCCCTGCTGGAGGGGCTGTACCCGGGCAGGATCGATCTGGGCATCGGGCGAGCTCCTGGCACCGACCAGCGCACCGCCTCGGCCCTGCGTCGTGACCCGGACGCGCTGGGCGTCAAGGAGTTCCCGCACCACGTGCTGGAGGTGATGAGCTGGCTGGGCGACAACCGCCTCGAGGAACCGCTGTCCGCCTCCCTGGCCGCCACCCCGGCCGCCCGCAGCCACCCCGAGGTGTGGTTGTTGGGCAGCTCGGCCTACTCGGCCCAGCTCGCCGGCATGCTCGGCCTGCGCTACTGCTATGCGCACCACTTCGGCCAGATGGACGAGGAAGCGGTGATGGAGGCCTATCGCAGCCGCTTCGAGCCGTCCGCGGCCCTGTCCGAGCCGCACGCCATGATCTGCACCTCGGTGATCACCGCCCCCACCGACGAGCAGGCGCAGTACCTGGCCGGCCCCGCCAAGCACATGGCGTTGGCGCTGCGCACCAATCGGCTCGCCCCGGTGATCTCTCCCGAGACGGCGGCCGAGCGCGGGCTCTCGCCGCTGGACGAGCAGATGATGGGTCACCTGCCGGCCACCAAGTTCGTCGGCACGCCCGAGGCGGTGCGTCCCCAGCTGCAGTCGCTGCTGGATCGCACCGGGGTGCAGGAACTGATGCTGGCCGCCACCACCTATGACGTGCAGACCCGCATCGACACGCTGGCCGACGTGGCCGCCATGGGATTGACCGGCAACTGAGACACCGGCGCGGGGTGCCGGGGCTGGTCATACTCTCCGGGGGTCATTGATGACCACACGAAGGATTACCGTGTCCAGTTCCGCACCCTCCGCCCCGGATTCCCGCAGATTGCGGGCCAACCCAGACCTTCCTCCCGTCGGCGTCGACGAGTCACATCGACTGACGGGCAAGGAGAAGATCATCTTCGGCGCGATCGCCATCGTGGCCGCGGTCGCCTGGTTCATGATCGCCGTCCAGCGCGGCGAGAGCGTCAGCGCGGCATGGTTCGTGTTGGCAGCGGTGGGCAGCTATGTGCTGGCGCTGCGTTTCTACGGCAAGTTGATCGAGCGCAAGATCCACAAGCCCGACGACTCCCGCGCCACCCCGGCCGAGGAATTCGCCAATGGCAAGGACTTCATGCCCACCAACCGGGTGGTGCTCTTCGGGCACCACTTCGCGGCCATCGCGGGCGCCGGACCGCTGGTGGGGCCGGTGCTCGCCTCCCAGATGGGCTATCTGCCCGGCACGCTGTGGATCGTCTTCGGCGTGATCCTGGCCGGCGCGGTGCAGGACTACATGGTGCTGCACCTGTCGATCCGACGCCGCGGACGGTCGCTGGGGCAGATGGCCAAGGACGAGCTGGGCACCGTCGGAGGCTGGTTCGCCATCATCGGGGTGACCACCATCATGATCATCCTGATCGCGGTGCTCGCCATCGTGATCATCGGTGCCCTGGCCGCCAGCCCGTGGGGCGTCTTCTCGATCGCCATGACCATCCCGATCGCCCTGCTGATGGGCATCTACATGCGCTACATCCGGCCGGGAGCCGTGGGTGAGACCTCGCTGATCGGCATCGTGCTGTTGGTGGCCGCCATCGCCGCCGGCTCCTGGGTGAGCACCCATCCCACGCTGGCCGACTGGTTCACCCTGACCCCGGTGCAGCTGGCCTATGCCATCGCCATCTACGGCTTCTTCGCCGCCGTGCTGCCCGTCTGGCTGCTGCTGGCGCCGCGCGACTACCTCAGCACCTTCATGAAGGTGGGCACCATCGTCTTCCTGGCGCTCGCCATCCTGGTGGTGCTGCCGGTGATGAGCATGCCGGCGGTCACGCAGTTCGCCCACACCGGCACCGGCCCGGCCTTCGCCGGCAACCTGTTCCCCTTCCTGTTCATCACCATCGCCTGTGGCGCGCTGAGTGGCTTCCATGCCCTGATCAGCTCGGGCACCACGCCCAAGATGATCCAGAAGGAGTCGCAGGCCCGCATCATCGGCTACGGCGGCATGCTCACCGAGAGCTTCGTCGCGATGGCCGCGTTGATCACCGCCTGCGTCATCGACCAGCACATGTACTTCGGCATGAATGCCCCGCTGGGGTTGACCGGTGGCACTCCCGAGACGGTCGCCAAGTACACCAACGAACTCGGCCTGGTCTCGCCCGGAGGCCAGCCGCTGCCCGACGCCACCCCGCAGATGTTCACCCAGGCCGCCCACGAGGTGGGGGAGCAGAGCATCATCAGCCGCACCGGTGGCGCACCGACGCTGGCCTTCGGTATGGCCCAGATCTTCGGCCAGATCCCGGTGATCGGCGCCGCCAAGGCCTTCTGGTACCACTTCGCCGTCATGTTCGAGGCGCTGTTCATTCTCACCACCATTGACGCCGGCACCCGCGTCGCACGTTTCATGATCAGCGACATGCTGGCCAACATCCCCGGCCTGAAGCGCTTCAGCGACCCGTCGTGGCGCACCGGTGCCATCATCACCACGCTGATCACCGTGGTGGCCTGGGGATCGATCGTGGTCATGGGCGTCACCGACCCGCTGGGTGGCATCAACATGCTCTACCCGCTGTTCGGCATCGCCAACCAGCTGCTGGCCGCCATCGCGCTCACCCTGGTCTTCGTGGTGGTGATGAAGAAGGGTCTGTTCAAGTGGGCCTGGATTCCCGGCCTGCCGCTGGCCTGGGACCTGTTCATCACCATGTGGGCCAGCTTCGAGAAGATCTTCAGCAGCAATGTCAAGATCGGCTACTGGGCCAACCATGCCGCCGCCAAGGCTGCCCGTGATGCAGGGGAGACCAGCTACCTGACGGCCAAGACGCCGCACGAGATCGACATGGTGATCCGCAACACCGCCGTCCAGGGCACCCTGTCGATCCTCTACGCGGTGCTGGTGCTGGCCGTGGTGGGCATCGGCGCCTGGATCAGCTGGAAGGCGTGGCGCCAGGGCGGGCTGCCCGATGCGGAGACCCCCGGCGTCCAATCCGAGATCTTCGCGCCCTCAAGCTTCATCGCAACACCCCTGGAGAAGGAGGTGCTGGCCGAATGGAAGCAGGCCGGGCTGGACCCCACCGGCGAACACCTGGACCATTCGGAGCACGCCCACAAGTTGGCGACCTCATGAGCGTGCGTGGGTTCTCGCACATGGTGCTGCGGGTGCTGCGTGGCATGAGCGGCCTGGACGCCTATGAGCGTTACCTGGCCCACCATCGTCACGCGCACCCGGAGATGCCGGCCCCCAGCCGGGGCGAGTTCTACCGCGCCAAGTGGGACCACGAGTCCACGTCGCCGACCGCCCGCTGCTGCTGAGCCGTTCGCGAGGACCGGGTCAGCCCGTTCCCGATGGCCGAGCCAGCCCGTTCTCGATGGCCGAGCCAGCCCGTTCTCGGTGGCCGAGCCTGTCGAGGCCACAGCAAAGCGCCCCCACCGAAATGGTGGGGGCGCTCGCGGCGTCTGGAGCCGCGTGTCAGGAGATCTTCGCGGTCTCGTCCTGGATCTTCAGGGCAACCTGCTGCAGCTTGTCCTGGTGTGCGCGGGCATGGTGGGCGCAGAAGAGCAGCTCACCACCCGAGGTGAGGATGACGCGCAGGTAGGCCTGGGCGCCGCAACGGTCGCAACGGTCCGTCGCGTCCAGCGAGCGGTCCTCGATGACTGTGGTGGTCACAGTGGCCTCCTAGGTTCTGCAGGCGGTGCCTGCGTTGGGCGGACGTCTGTACCAACGCCGAAGCTCGGTGCTTTGTTCCAGCTCCAGCCTATCCAGCCAGCAGGCCCCGTGGGGCAGGCACGACGACGCGGCGTGGAGACGTGATTTGTCGCAGCCGACGAGTACCCTTTCGGGGTGTCTTCCTCAACCACCAGCCAGCCCAAGAATGCCGCCCAGCCGGGGCGTGACTACGAGGCCAAGCACCTGCTCGTCCTGGAAGGACTCGAAGCGGTGCGCAAGCGCCCCGCCATGTACATCGGTTCCACCGACACCAAGGGACTGATGCACTGCCTGTGGGAGATCATCGACAACGCCATCGACGAGGCCCTCGGCGGCAGCGGCGACGCGATCGAGATCTACCTGCACGGCGACGGCTCGGTACAGGTGGACGACCACGCGCGAGGCATGCCGGTGGACATCGAACCCCGCACCGGGCTGAGCGGCGTCGAGGTGATCTTCACCAAGCTGCACGCCGGCGGCAAGTTCGGCGGCGGTGCCTACAACGCCACCGGCGGCCTGCACGGCGTCGGCGCCTCGGTCGTGAATGCGCTCAGCTCCCGGCTCGACGTGCAGGTGGACCGCGCCGGCAAGACCTACGAGATGAGCTTCCGGCGCGGCACCCCCGGCGTCTTCGACGGCGAGGGCCCCGACGCCCCCTTCACCCCGCAGAGCGGGCTGCGCATCGTGGGCAAGGCCAAGCGCGGCGTCACCGGCAGCCGCGTGCGCTACTGGCCCGATCGCCAGATCTTCCTCAAGGACGCCCAGCTCAACATCGAGTCGCTGCGGGCTCGTGCCCGGCAGTCCTCCTTCCTGGTGCCGGGGCTGAAGTTCACCGTCGCCGACCATCGCGACGGCGCCGACGACGTCGAGGTCTTCCACCACGAGGGCGGCATCAGCGAGTTCTGCGACTACCTCACTCAGGGCGCGCCGGTGACCGACGTGCTCCGGCTGCAAGGCGGGGACAAGTTCACCGAGACCGTGCCGATGCTCGACCCTGCCACCGGCTCGATGACGCCGCAGGACGTGGAGCGCGAGCTGCACGTCGACATTGCCGTGCGGTGGGCCAATTCCTACGACACGACGGTCAAGAGTTTCGTCAACATCATCGCCACGCCCAAGGGCGGCACCCACGTGCAGGGCTTCGAACGTGCCCTCACCCGCACCTTCACCAAGGCGATGGAGGGCACCCGCCTGATGAAGTCGGGTGACGAGATCATCAAGGACGACTGCCTGGAGGGCGTCACCGCGGTGGTCACGGTGCGGTTGGCAGAACCCCAGTTCGAGGGCCAGACGAAGGAGGTGCTGGGCACCCCGCCCGCCACCCGCATCGTGCAGCGCGTCGTCGAACGTGAACTGGGCGACTTCCTGGCCTCCACCAAGCCGGCCCTCAAGGCGCAGGCGCGTCAGGTGATGGAGAAGGTGATCGGGGCCTCGCGCACCCGCGTCGCCGCCCGGGCTCACAAGGAGAACCAGCGCCGCAAGAATGCGCTGGAGAGCTCGACGCTGCCGCCCAAGTTGAAGGACTGCCGCAGCAATGACGGCGAGCGCAACGAGCTGTTCATCGTCGAGGGTGACTCGGCCCTGGGGACCGCCGGCCGGGCCCGCAATTCCGAGTACCAGGCCCTGCTGCCGATCCGCGGCAAGATCCTCAACGTGCAGAAGGCCAGCGTGGGCGACATGCTCAAGAATGCCGAGTGTGCCTCCATCATCCAGGTGGTGGGCGCCGGGTCCGGCCGCACCTTCGACCTGGACCAGGCGCGCTACGGCAAGGTGATCTTCATGGCCGACGCCGACTCCGACGGCGCCCACATCCGCTGCCTGCTGGCCACGCTCTTCTTCCGGTACATGCGTCCCTTGGTGGAGGCCGGTCGGGTCTACTCCGCCGTCCCGCCGCTGCACCGTTTCGAGTTGATCAACCCCAAGCGGGGGATGGAGAAGTACATCTACACCTACTCCGACGCCGAGTACCAGCGAAAGCTTGCCGAGCTCACCAAGAAGGGCGTCAACTTCAAGGAGCCCCAGCGGTACAAGGGTCTGGGTGAGATGGACGCCGACCAGCTGCAGGAGACCACGATGGACCCCCGGCACCGCGCGCTGCGTCGCATCACCGTCGACGACGCCGAGGCCGCCGAGCGCACCTTCGAGATCCTGATGGGCAATGAGGTGGCCCCGCGCAAGGAGTTCATCGTCGAGGGCGCCTACCGCCTGGACGCGGAACAGATCGACACCTGACTCTTCCCGTCGGCCGAGCTCGTCGAGGCAGCACCTGTCGGCCAAGTTCCCCTCACGATCTTCGACGGGGGAGTGGCGCGACGGGTCGCGGCCATCCGCTGGCTGTTGATGGTCCTCGCCGTGGTTCCCTACGGTCTGCGAGTGCTGGGCTCCAACTGGGCCCTCGGCGGGCTGGATGCAGGCTTGTCCACGTCCACCCGGGTGGGGGACATGTTCATCCCGCTGTTCGGCTTCTACCTCTGTCTGGCCTTCGAGCTCGTCCTGCGTCGTGGGGCGGAGCTGCAGGGTGAGCTCGACGAGGTGATCTGATGCCGGCCGACGAGCATCGCGTCGTCTGTCACATTGACGAGCTTCTGGCCGCCCGTGGGATGACGCTCACCGAGCTGGCCGAGCGTGTCGGCCTGAGCGTGGTGAACCTGTCCATCCTCAAGAACAACCGGGCCAAGGCCGTGCGCTTCACCACGCTGACCGCCATCTGCGATGCGCTGGAGTGCACCCCGGGGGAGCTCTTCACCCTCGAAGGGACGCGCGAAGGGACATGAGAGTGCCCGGCCCCCTCGGGGAGCCGGGCACTCTCATGTGGCGACAACGGCAGGATCAGCCGAGCACTTCGGCGATCTTCGCGAGCGAGGCGTCCAGGTTCGACTCGATGGCGAACTTCTCCTTCGCCAGCGCCTGGACCTGCGGATTGGCGATCTCGCTGGGGTCGTAGGTCAGCGAGAGCTTGGTCGTGGTGGCGTCGATGGGCTCCAGCTCGTAGAGCCACTTTGAGCCAACCTCGACGTCGCTGGTGAGGTTCTTCAGGTTCTGCCAGCCGATGACGCGGTCGTCGACGAAGGCGAAGACCTTGTTCTCGGTCTGGTACTCGGAGCCGTCGCCCTTGACCATGTTCATCCGGAAGGTGTCGCCCACCTGCTTGAGGCGCTCGCCCTTGTCGGTGGAGACGACCGAACCGGCCGGATCGGTCTCGTTGTGACGTGCCGGGTTGCTCAGCAGGTCGAAGATCTCCTGCGGAGTGGCATTGATCTCGCGGCTTGCAGTGGTCTTGGCAATCTCGGTCATGGCTCCACGCAACCACGTCCCTGGCGCCATCCCAAGCACTTACGCGGTTGGCGGACAATGCGTGGTGGCCTTCGGCCTGGCTGACGCCGCCGCAGGATAGCGTCGGGGCGTGACCACTCAGGAGCACCCAGCTGCTCGGCCCCTCGCGACGGGCGCCCTCGACGAAGCCTCCGCCCCGCGCCGCGTCGTGGCCGCCTGGAGCG
This sequence comes from Luteococcus struthionis, assembly GCF_048595755.1. GTDB lineage: Bacteria > Actinomycetota > Actinomycetes > Propionibacteriales > Propionibacteriaceae > Luteococcus. Next base: position 3,104,822 of record NZ_CP184360.1, on the reverse strand, counting down.
CCTACGACTTTGGCGGCAATGCCTTCAACACGGTGATGTTGAGCTTCGTCTTCTCCGTCTACGTCACCGGCACGGTGGCCGACGACAAGGCCCACGGCCAGATGGTGTGGTCGAACTTCCAGACGGCCGCCGGCCTCACCCTGGCGCTGCTCGCCCCGCTGATGGGGGCTTGGGCAGACCGGGTGCGGCAACGCCGCCTGCTGTTGGCCGCCAGCACGCTGGTCACCGTCGGTTGCATGGCTGCCTGCTTCTTCGTGAAGCCCGAGAACTCCTACCTGCTGTTGGGGGCCGGACTGCTCTCCTTCGCCAGCGTCGCGCAGGACATCGCGGGGGTCTTCTACAACGGCATGCTGCCGCACGTCTCCACCCCCGCGACGATCGGCCGGATCTCGGGGACGGCGTGGGCGCTGGGCTACCTGGGAGGCGTCCTGTGCCTGGTGGCGGCACTGTTCGGCTTCATCCTGGAGGGCGGCATGCTCGGCCTGCCCACCACCGAAGCCTTCAACGTGCGCGCGGTGGCGCTGTTCTGTGCCGTCTTCATGCTCGCCTTCAGCATCCCGGTGATGATCCTGGGGCCCGACGGTGAACCCCGGCCCGGGCCCCGCTTCAGCGTTGTCGGCGCCTATCGCGACATCGGCCGACGCCTCGCGCACATGTGGCGGGACGAACGGGGCCTACTGCACTTCCTGGTGGCCGCCGGCATCTACCGCGACGGTCTCAATGCCGTCTTCGCCTTCGCGGGCGTCATCGCCGCCAGCGCCTATGGTTTCAGCCCCTCCCAGGTGATCTACTTCGGGCTCGCGGCCAGCGTCTCGGCAGCCATCGGCACTTGGATCTTCGGTCGGCTCGACGACCGTCTGGGGCCACGCCCGGTGATCATCGGCAGTCTGCTGGCCATCATCGCCCAGGGCCTGGCCATCGTGGTGGCGAACCAGAGCGCCGTCTTCTGGGTCTGCGGCATCCTGATCGCCTTCCTCGTGGGGCCCGTACAGTCGGCCAGCCGCACCCTGTTGACGCGCATCATCCCCGCCGGTGAGGAGAACGAGACCTTCGGCCTCTACGCCACGGTGGGGCGGGTCGTCAGCTTCATCGCCCCCGCCCTGATCGGCGTCTTCACGGCCGCCTTCGGCGCCCGGTGGGGGATCATGGGGATCGTGGCCACCCTGGTGATGGGGCTGGCCGTCTTCCTCCCGCTGCGCATCGTGGGCGTGACGCACCGGCGCTGACGTGGCGAACCAGCGCCGGTGCATCGTGCCCCTGTGGCAGGCTCCGTGCGTGGAGCCTCAGCGGCTCACCGAGGTGGGCAGTGCGCCGTCCTTCGGCGCGGTGGGCATCCGGGTCATCGACCAGTCCTGGTCGGCCGGCATCTCCATCGTCAGCTGCGCCAGCTCGGCGACGGTCAGCGCCAGCTGACCCACCGCAATCCATTCACCGGGGCAGCGGTGGCCGGTCTCGGCGGTGCCACCACCCTGCGGGATGAAGTGGTCGGACTCACGGTGCGACGGATCGTCCAGGAAGCGCTGCGGGTCGAAGGTGTTGGGGCGCTCCCAGCTGGCCTCGTCGTGGTTGGTGCCGTAGAAGTCCAGCAGGATCTTCTGGCCCTTGCGCACCTGCTGGCCCTCGAAGACGAAGTCCTTCCGGGCGGTGGCCGGCAGCAGGGGGACGAAGGGGAAGTGACGGCGCACCTCCTCGGCGAAGGCGGTGGCCACCGGGCCCTCGATGGTGGTGCCGCGCTCGCTGGTCTCGGCGCGGATCCGGTCACGCCACTGCGGGTGCTCGGCCAGTGCGACGGCGGCGAAGGCGGCAAAGCGCGCCACCGCGATGGTGGGACGGATCAGGTTCTGCAGTTCGACGCCGGTGAGGTGGTCGTCCATGGTGGACCCGTCGGCCTCCACGTGGTCCAGCACCATCCGGAAGGGCGAGTCATCGGCCACCTCGATCTCACCAGCCCGGGCCTTGCGGACCTGCTCGGTGAACCATTCGTCCATGGTCTCGCGGTCCTTGCGGGTCCGCAGCCAGGCCGGCCCCACCACGGCGAAGCCGTCGACGATCTCGGCCTGGGTGGTGGCGATCCAGTCCAGTGTCTGGTCGTCCACCTGCAGCCCGGCCCACCGCACGATGCTGCGTCCGTAGACCAGCACCGCGGCGTCGTAGACGCTGAGCTTCTCGCCCTGCAGCCACAGTTCGACGATCTTCTGCCACTCCTGCTGGGCGTCGGCCAGCAGGGCGTCGACGCGGGGACGGTCCATCGCTGCGCGGATGAACATGGCCTTGCGGACGCGGTGCTGGTCACCGTCCAGACCGTGCACCGACCCCTTGCCGAACAGGCCCCCGCCGACCACCTTCGGCATCGCGCCGCTGCGCTGGATGCGGTCCTGGTCGTAGAACAGGCGCACCCCCTCCTCGCCGTTGACCAACAGTGCCTGGCTGCCCAGCACCTTGATGGGGAGGCGACGCGAAGCCTGCGCATCGCTGCTGCCGGCTCGCAGACGGGTGGTCCACAGGTAGCCCTGGGTGACGAAATCGAGTGTTCGGTCCTTGGATGCGCTCATGTCTCCACTGTTGGTGGTGGAGCCTGCCCGGATCAAGGGATGGGCCTGCGCCGGCAGCGAAACGGCCCCGTCGACGCGGTGAACTGGGCAACAGTTCACCGGGACGGGGCCGTCGTTGTGGCAGAGCGTCGCTCAGGGGTCGGGGCGTCGCTCAGGGGTCGGGGCGTGGCTCAGTAGACGTGGCTGAGCCGGCCGGTGTCCACGTCGTAGAGGAAGCCACCGATCTTGGTGCGCGGCTTGATCGCCGGGTGCGAGCGCAGCAGGCGCGTGTCGAAGTCGAGCGTGCGGTCCTGCTCGGGGTTGGCGCCGAAGGTCATGCCGCGCAGGTCCATCTTGCTCACCTCGATGATCTTGTCGGCCACCTCCTCGTCGGTGCCCGAGGCCATGGCGCAGCGGGTGTGCTGCACCACCATGATCCGGTTCACGTTCAGCAGGTGCGATCCGACGATGCAGCCGGTCAGCACGTCGGGGGTGACCCGACCACCCGGGCTGCGCAGGATCTTGGCGTCGCCCAGCTTCAGGCCGAGCATGCTCAGCGGCTCGATGCGCGAGTCCATGCAGGTGATGACGAGCACGCCAGCCCTGGCGATGCCGTCGAAGCCCCCGTCGTGGAAATCCTCGGCATAACGATCATTTGCTTCCAGCAGGTCGTTGAAGTCACCCATGGGAAGAAACCTACTCCTGGCGAGCCCGTGACGCGCCGATGACCAGCATGGAAAATCCCCAGCCGCCGCCACCGGTCGGGGTCAGATCAGCGTGTCCTGGTCATCGGAGTCCTCGGCCACCTCGTCCTGGCGGTCCTCGGCCTGGTCTGCGGCATCGCCCGCGCCGGTGCGACGCCCCAGCGCCCGCGTCGAGACCGCGGCGATGGGCTGGGCACTGGGGATGCCCGAGCCATCACGCCGGCCGGTGGCCGGGGGCAGATCGACGGCGGCACCGCTGGCGGCGCAGGCCACCGCGGGCTCCGGCCCGGCCCAGGCAAGCACCAAGGCATCCTCACCGCGCAGGAAGCGATGACACCGCACACCGCCGGTGGCACGCCCCTTGGCGGGGTACTCATCGAAGGGACTCACCTTCACCGAACCGGCCTCGGTGCCGGGGATGGCATCGGAGGATCCGGAGACCGTCACCACCACCGAGCCCTGGGCGGGGGCCGCACCGAACCAGATGGCGTGGGCGTCCTTGCCCAGCTTGATGCCGGCCACACCGCCGCCGGCACGGCCCTGAGAACGCACCGCACTGGCGGCGAAGTGCAGCAGCTGCGCGTCGCTGGAGACGAAGACCAGGTGCTGGTTCTCATCGCCCAGCTCCACCGCCCCGACCAGCTCGTCCTTGGGCGCCAGCCGGATGATCTCCCAGGAGTCCTTGTTCAAGACCTCGGGATTGACGCGCTTGACCACGCCCTGACGGGTGCCGACTGCCAGGCCCAAGGACTTCTCGTCCAGGCTGGTCAGGGCGATGGGACGTTCGTCCTTGTCGAAGGCATAGAGCTCGGTGGCACGGGAACCGCCCTTGAGGTTCGGCGAGCTGGCCGTGGGCACCACGGTGGGCAGTTCGATGGCCCGGGCCCGGATCAGCCTGCCCCGGTTGGTGATCACGCCGAAGTCGGCACGGCTGGTGGTGCGGATGGCGCTGACCACCACGTCGTGCTGCGCTCGGCCGCCCCCGATCGAGATCTCGTCGGGGGTGTCCATCCGGGCCAGCAGGCCGGTGGCGCTCATCATCACCCAGCAGGGCGCATCGGGCACCTCGAGCGGGGTCGCCTGCGCGCCGGTGACCTCACCCGAGCTGGCCAGCAGCACGGTGCGGCGCGGATCGCCGTAGGTCTTGGCCACCTCCGCCAGCTCGTCGCTGACCAGGGCGGCCAGCACCTCACGGTCCTCGATGATCTCGGTGAGCCGGGCGATGGTCTGCTCCAGCTCCGTGCGTTCCTTCTCCAGCTCGATGACGCTGAACTTGGTCAGGCGCCGCAGCGGGATGTCGAGGATGTCGTTGGCCTGCACCTCGGTGAGTTCGAAGGCCTCCATCAAGCGGGTGCGCGCCTCGTTGGCATCGTCGGAGCTGCGGATGATGGCGATGACGTCGTCGATGTCGACGATGGCCAGCAGCCGGCCCTCGACGATGTGCAGCCGGTCGGTGGCCTTGCCCAGCCGGAACTTCGTGCGGCGCAGCGTCACGTCGAAGCGGTGCTGCAGGTAGACCTCGAGCAGGTCCTTGAGTCCCAGCGTGCTGGGCTGGCCGTCCACCAGGGCGACATTGTTGATGCCGAAGGAGTCCTGCAGCTTGGTGCTCTTGTAGAGCTGCTGCAGCATCGCCTCGGGATTGATGCCGTTCTTGACCTCGATCACCAAGCGCGTGGGGTTGTTGATGTCGGAGAGGTCCTTGATGTCGGCGATGCCGGTGATCTTCTTGTTCTGCACAAGGGTCTTCACCTGCTCGATGATCTTCTCGGGGCCCACCGTGTAGGGCAGCTCGGTGACCACGATGCCCTTGCGGCGGGGGCTGACCTGCTCGATGCGGGCCGTGGCGCGGATCTTGAAGGAGCCGCGGCCGGTGGCATAGGCGTCGGCGATGCCGTCCAGCCCGATGATCTTGCCTCCGGTGGGCAGGTCCGGGCCGGGGATGAAGCGCATCAACTCCTCGAGGCTGGCCTCGGGGTGCTTGATCAGGTGGCGCAGCCCCTGCACCACCTCCACCAGGTTGTGTGGCGGCATGTTGGTGGCCATGCCCACCGCGATGCCGGTGGCGCCGTTGACCAGCAGGTTGGGGAAGGCCGACGGCAGCACCGAGGGTTCGGTCTGCTTGCCGTCGTAGTTCGGCTTGAAGTCGACGGTGTCCTCGTCCAGCCCGGCGGTCATCGCCATCGCCGAGGGGGCCATCCGGCACTCGGTGTAACGCATCGCGGCCGGGCCGGCATCCAGCGAACCGAAGTTGCCGTGCCCGTCCACCAGGGGCAGGCGCATCGACCAGCTCTGCGCGGTGCGCACCAGTGCGTCGTAGATCGCGGTGTCACCGTGCGGGTGCAGCTTGCCCATCACCTCGCCGACGACGCGGGCACTCTTGACGTGGCCCTTGTCGGGGCGCACGCCCATGTCGTCCATCGAGTACAGGATGCGGCGCTGCACCGGCTTGAGACCGTCGCGCGCATCGGGCAGGGCGCGGGCGTAGATGACCGAGTACGCGTATTCGAGGAAGCTGGTCTCCATCTCGCTCGAGACGTCGACGTCGACGATCCGCTCGGTGTAGTCCTCGTCGGTCTCGTCGGTGGAACGGGTCTTCCTGGTCGCCAAGGCGGGATGCTCCTTCGGGTCTTGCGTGACCCCACATTTTCACCGATGACGGGCGCTCGCCTCGCACGGCGCGCCGGGACGGCCCGTGCGGAGGCGGTGGATGAGCGGCCCAGGGCGGTGAAGGGGCCGGGGACATTGATGATTTGGGGAAATGGACGGTCTGAGGAACTGGACGATCTTGGGGAGTGGGCCCGCACTCCGAGGACGCCTGAGGCCCGGCGCGGAAAATCCCGTCAGAAGTTGGTCGAAAAACGCGCGCCAAGGAAATTTGAACGTGTCCAACGCCGTATGAGGCCAACTTCTGACGGGCATTGCCGTTCAGTCTGGGTTCTGGGCCAGCACGGCCTGCAGTTTGGGCCACAGTTCGTCGCCGTCACGGCCGCGCACCTCGGGCGCCCGCTGTGGACGCCAGGCCAGGTGGTCGTCGTCGCTGAGCACCGTGGTGGAGCCGTGGGCCAGCACCTGCTCGGTCATCGACAGCTCGCGAATCGCGATCGCGCGCACCCGGTCGGGTTGGAGTTCGGCGAACTCGGCATACAGCCCGGGGTCATGCTGGCCGTCGTCACCCACCAGCACCCAACGAATGTTGGGGAAGTCGCGCGCCAGCTCGCGCAGCGAGAGCCGCTTGTGGTCGGGGCCGCTGCGGAACCAGCCGGTGTGGGTGGGGCCCCAGTCGGTCAACAGCATGGCGCCCTTGGGGAAGCCGTGCCGGGTGAGGAAGCGGTTGAGGAAGGCGTGGGTGTTCCACGAGCCGGTGGAGACATAGATCACCGGGGCGCCGGGGTGCTCGGCCAGCATCTGCTGGTACATCCGTGCCATGCCGGGAACGGCACGTCGTCCCTCCTCGGTGACGACGAAGGAGTTCCAGGCCGCGATGAACAGTCGGGGCAGCGAGGTGGAGATGACGGTGTCGTCCAGGTCGCTGACCAGGCCGAAGGTCTCCTCGCTGCTGACCACCTGGACGGGAACCTTGGAGACCTGCCCGTCTCCGGTGATCACCTCGGCCTCGTGCACACCCGGCTCGAGCCCCTCGATGGTCAGCCGCATGTCCACATAACCACCGCGGTCGGCGCGCACCTGCATGCGCGAGCCCTTCATCTGCACCGTCACCTCGGCGCGGGGCACCGGGGCGCTGAGGAAGTTGCGCCAGCCTCGTTGTTGCAGGAATCCCTCGGCCGCCTGACCCAGCTGGCTGCGGGCATCGCGCGGGGTGAGCACCACCCGGGCCAGCACCCGGATGTGGTCGCTGGTTCCGTAGCCGACGTAGGGGATCACCGTCGGGCGCCAGGAGGCCGTCTCGAGACGCCGGTTGATGCGCGTGCGGGCAAACTCCTCGGCGCGGGCTCCGAGGAATGGTCTGGTCGACATGCGTCGAACTGTACCGACATGGGAGCATGGCCGGGTGAATGCCTCCTGTCTGCCCGCCGAGCTACGGGCCCAGATCGCCGACTGCGGCTACTTTCCGGAGTTCGTCACCGACTCGGTGGCGCTGGCGCTCGGAGACGAGCAGGTGGTGACCCACCTGGTGCACCACGAGGCCACCTTCGCCCACGACGAGATCCATCGCCACGTCACCGTCCTGGTGGTCACCGACACCAGACTGCTGGTGGTGCACACCGACGACGGTCCGGCCACCGACGCGCTGGGCCATCCCACCCCCAGCGACCGGGCCGTGACCAGCTGTGAGGCGATGCCGCTGCGTTCGGTCTCACAGGTCTCGCTGAGCCGCGTGGTCTCCCGCCCCCAGACCTTCGGCACGCCCGGGTCCGAGGTGGTCGAGACCTGGCTGACCCTGGGCTGGGGCACGATGCGCCGCATCGACCTGGAACCGGCGGCCTGCGCCGACCAGTCCTGCACCGCCGACCACGGCTATTCCGGCAGCGTGGTGGGGGACGACATCACCGTGCGGATGAGCGTCACCGCCGACGGTGCCGAGCAGGTGACCCGCCTGGTGAGCTTCGCCACCACGCTGCAACAGCTGGTGGGGGCCCAGCGGTGAGCCAGGTGCAGATTCCCGACGACTTCATCCTGCCGCGCTACGGCCACTCGGCGCTGAGTGACCTGCTGCCCAGCATCGGGGCGCACCTGGGCGTGCCGGGCTGCGATCGGGACGTGCTGGGCCTGCCGTCGGCCGAGTCCTATGTGGTGCTGCTGGTGGACGGCCTGGGAGACCAGCTGCTGCGCCAGAGCCTGCAGCACACCGAATACTTCAGCGAGGTCTACGGCGACGCGGTGCGGCTGACCAGCGGCGTCCCCTCCACCACGGCCACCTCGCTGACCTGTCTGGGCACGGGACTGGTGCCGGGGCAGCACGGCACCGCCGGCTATTCCTTCCGCGCTCCCGGATGCAGCCACGCGATGAATGCCCTCACCTGGGAAGGAGGCCCCGACGACCTGCTGGGCTTCCAGCCCAAGGCCACCATGTTCGAACGCCTCGCGGCCGCCGGGGTGACGGTCACGTCGGTGGGTCTGGAGCGTTTCGCCGGCTCGGGGCTGACCACCACCGCGCTGCGGGGCCCCCGCTTCGTCGGCGTCGACGAACTGGACCACCCTGCCCGGATCGAGGCCAGCGTGGCCGCCAGCCGGGAAGGCTCCCGCAATGTCGTCTACGTCTACGAGCGCACCCTGGACCACACCGGGCACGGCAAGGGCGTCGCCTCGCAGGAATGGCTGGACGCCCTGACCAGCATCGACGGTTTCGCCGCCCAGCTGCGCGAGGCGCTGGATGACCAGGTGTGCCTGCTGGTCACCGGCGACCACGGGATGATCGACGTGTCCGCCGAACGCCACGTCCTGGTGGAGGACAGCCCCGCCCTGCTGCAGGGCGTCGACGTCTTCGCTGGTGAGGGCCGCTTGCGTCAGTTGTGGACCAGTGAACCCGGCGCGGTGCAGCGGCGGTGGGAAGCCGAGCTGGGGGAGCGTGCCCTGGTGGTGAGCCGGGTGCAGGCCGTCGAGGCCGGTTGGTTCGGCCCGATGGATGCGAGCCTTCGTGATCGCTTCGGCGACGTGCTGGTGGCCATGCGCGACGACTGGGCCGTCATGACGCGCGCACTGCCGCGCGAACTCGGCCTGGTGGGGCAACACGGCTCGTTGACTCCCGCCGAGATGCAGGTGCCGCTGCTCGTCGACCACCCGGCGAGTTGGTGAGGCCGATGGCAGAACTCGTCTTCTTCACCGGGCCGATGGACTGCGGCAAGTCCACCCTGGCCCTGCAGATGGACTACACGCAGAGCTCGCATGACCGGGTGGGGCAGCTGTTCACCCGTTTCGACCGTGCGGGCGAGGCGGTCATCACCAGCCGCATCGGCCTGTCGCAGGCCGCCACCGAGGTGGACGACCAGTTCAGTTTCCTGGAGCACGTCGTCGGCCACCTGACCGCCGGCGGGCGCCTCGACTACCTGATCTGCGACGAGACCCAGTTCTTCCTGCCCGCCCAGGTGGACGAACTTGCCCGCATCGTCGACGAGCTGGGCATCGACGTGTTCGCCTTCGGCATCCTCAGCGACTTTCGCACCGAGATGTTCCCCGGTTCCAAGCGACTGGTGGAGCTGGCCGACCGGGTGGAGCGGCTGCAGGTGCAGCCGTTGTGCTGGTGCGGCCAGCGTGCCACCCACAATGCCCGAACCGTGGACGGGGTGATGGTCGTGGAGGGCAGCCAGGTGGTCGTGGGCGACGTGGCCGAAACCGAGGAGGCTTCCGGACGGCCGGGCAGCGTGGTTCGCTATGAGGTGTTGTGCCGACGACACCACCGCCAGCAGCTCACCAAGAAGCGTTCGGCGCAGCAGCTGCGACCCGACCAACTTCCCTTCCAGGAGGGCGACGATGACCAGGCATGACGTGCTGATCGACGCCGTCGAGCTGCGGGAACGGATGCGGCAGCCGGATGCTCCACTGGTCGTCGACGTGCGCTTTCGCTTGGGCCAGCCCGACTGGGGACTGGCCCAGTACCGCGCCGCTCACGTGCCCGGGTCCGTCTTCGTCGACGTGGAGCATGAGCTCTCGGCACCACGGCCCGATGGGCGGGGTGGACGCCACCCGCTGCCGAGCCAGACCGACTTCCAGCAGGTGATGCGCCGGGTGGGGCTTCGTGTCGGCCAGCCGGTGGTCGCCCTCGATTCCGGCGACTGCATGGGTGCCGCCCGCCTGTGGTGGCTGCTCCGGCACCACGGCCATGACAGGGTGCGGGTGCTGGCGGGAGGCATCGAGGCCTGGCGGCAGTCCGGGGGAGAGCTCACCCAGCAGCCGGTGCAGGCCGCCGAGGGTGATTTCGTGGCGCTTCCCGGTCGCCTGCCCGTGGTCTCCTCCGACGACCTGCCGGGGATGCAGGATGCCGGGCACCGTGTGGTCGACGTCCGCGCCGAGCAGCGCTTCCGCGGCGAGCATGAACCGATCGATCCGGTGGCCGGCCACATCCCCGGCGCGGTGAACCTGCCCGCCGACCAGGTGGGCCAGCGCATCGGGGAATTGCGGGAGGGCGACGTGCTGACCTGCGGCTCTGGCCTGACCGCCACCCGAGTGCTGTTGGCCGGCCAGGCCGCCGGCGTGGACGGACTGTGGCTGCATGCGGGGTCGTGGTCGGACTGGATCACCGATGACACCCGTGAGGTGACTTGTGAAATCTGACAGACTGGACCAGACAGCTGCAGGCAATTGACAATGCCCCGACCGTGACAAAAGTTTGCGGTGGGTGGAAGATGAACCGAGCGGCACCGCGGTGTGCGAGGTGACGTTCGGAAACAGAAAGGACGCAGCGTGATCCCACGCGAGGAACCGGGCCCGATCATCAACGGCCTGCCCACGAATCTCCCCGACGCCGATCCGCAGGAGACCGCGGAGTGGTTGGAGTCGCTGGACGGCATCATCGATGCGGAGGGCCGCAACCGGGCCCGTTACGTGATGCTGAAGTTGCTGGAGCGTTCCCGCGAGCGCCAGATCGGCGTTCCGTCGCTGACCAGCACCGACTACGTCAACACCATCCCCCCGTCGCAGGAGCCGAGCTACCCCGGCGACGAGCAGCTGGAGCGCGGCTACCGCCGCCTGCTGCGTTGGAATGCCGCCATGACGGTGCACCGCGCCCAGCGTCCGGGCATCGGTGTGGGTGGCCACATCGCCTCCTATGCCTCCGCGGCGACCCTCTACGAGGTCGGCCTGAACCACTTCTGGCGTGGACAGGACCACCCCGGTGGCGGCGACCAGATCTTCTTCCAGGGCCACGCCAGCCCCGGCATGTACGCCCGCGCCTTCCTGGAGGGCCGCCTCAGCGAGGCCGACCTGGACGGCTTCCGCCAGGAGAAGAGCCACATCGTCGACGGCAAGATCCGCGCCCTGCCGTCCTACCCGCACCCGCACCAGCTGCCCGACTTCTGGCAGTTCCCGACGGTGAGCATGGGCATCGGCCCGATGAACGCGATCTACCAGGCGCAGTTCAACCGCTACCTGCACAATCGCGGCATCAAGGACACCTCCGACCAGCGCGTGTGGGCCTTCCTGGGCGACGGCGAGATGGACGAGCCCGAGTCGCGCGGCATGCTCCAGCTGGCCGCCAACGAGGAGCTCGACAACCTCACCTTCGTCGTCAACTGCAACCTGCAGCGCCTCGACGGACCGGTGCGCGGCAACGGCAAGATCATCCAGGAGCTGGAGGCCTTCTTCCGCGGTGCCGGCTGGAACGTGATCAAGGTCATCTGGGGCCGTGGTTGGGATCCGCTGCTGGCCCAGGACACCGAGGGCGCCCTGGTGAACCTGATGAATGCCACGCCCGATGGCGACTACCAGACCTTCAAGGCCAATGACGGCGCCTACGTGCGTGAGCACTTCTTCAACAAGGATCCGCGCACCGCGGCGATGGTTGCCGACTGGAGCGACGAGGAGGTCTGGAACCTCAAGCGCGGCGGCCACGACTACCAGAAGGTCTACGCGGCCTACAAGAGCGCCACGGAGTTCACCGGCGCGCCGACCGTGATCCTCGCCCAGACCATCAAGGGCTACTTCTTGGGCACGCACTTCGCCGGTCGCAATGCCACGCACCAGATGAAGAAGCTGGCGCTGGACGACCTGAAGGGCTTCCGCGACCGCCTGCAGATGCCGATCACCGACGCGCAGCTGGAGGAGAATCCCTACCAGCCGCCGTACGTGAACCCGGGCCCCGACGACGAGCGCATCAAGTACATGATGGAGCGTCGTCGTGAGCTGGGCGGTTTCGTCCCCGAGCGTCGACGCAAGGCCACCCGCGCGATCAAGCTGCCGGAGGAGAAGGCCTATGCCGGTGTGAAGAAGGGCTCCGGCAACCAGCAGATCGCCTCGACGATGGCCTTCGTGCGCCTGCTGAAGGACCTGATGCGCGACAAGGAGTTCGCTCCCCACGTCGTGCCGATCATCCCCGACGAGGCCCGCACCTTCGGCATGGACTCGTTCTTCCCGACGATCAAGATCTACAACCCGCACGGCCAGAACTACACCCCGGTGGACCACGAGCTGATGCTCAGCTACCGCGAGGCCAAGAACGGTCAGATCTTGCACCTGGGCATCAACGAGGCCGGTTCGATGGCGGCCTTCACCGCCGCGGCCACGTCGTACTCCACCCACGGCGTGCCGATGGTGCCGATCTACATCTTCTACTCGATGTTCGGCTTCCAGCGCACCGGCGACTCGATCTGGGCCGTCGCCGACCAGCTGGGCCGTGGCTTCCTGGTGGGTGCCACCGCGGGGCGCACCACGCTGACCGGTGAGGGCACCCAGCACATGGACGGCCACAGCCCGCTGCTGGCCTCCACCAACCCGGCCATCGTCAGCTATGACCCGGCCTACTCCTACGAGATCGCGCACATCGTCAAGGACGGTCTGCGTCGCATGTACGGCGAGGATCCCGAGGACGTCATCTACTACCTGACGGTCTACAACGAGCCGATCGTCATGCCGAAGGAGCCGGAGGGCATCGACACCGACGGCATCCTCAAGGGCATGTACCTGCTCAAGGAGGGCAGCTTCGAGGGAGTCGGCGAGGATGCTCGTCGTGCGCAGCTGCTGGCCTCGGGCGTGGGCGTCCCGTGGGCGCTGGAGGCGCAGGAGCTGCTGAAGAAGGACTTCGGCGTCGTCGCCGACGTGTGGAGCGTCACCAGCTGGGGTGAGCTGCGCCGCGACGGCCTGGAGTGCGACGAGCACAACTTCCTGTACCCGCAGGAGGAGAAGAAGGTTCCCTACGTCACGCAGCAGCTCGAGGGTCGTCCCGGCCCCGTCGTCGCGGTCAGCGACTACATGCGTGCGGTGCAGGACCAGATCTCCAACTGGGTTCCGGGCGAGTTCATCAGCCTGGGTGCCGACGGCTTCGGCTTCTCCGACACCCGTCAGGCTGCCCGTCGCTTCTTCCACATCGACGGTCCCTCGATCGCCGTGCGCGCCCTGCAGATGCTGGCCGCCAAGGGCGAGGTTCCGGCCGAGTGGCCGCTGCAGGCAGCGGAGAAGTACCAGCTGCTGGACGTCAATGCCGGTACCTCCGGCAACGCCGGTGGCGACGCCTGAGTCGCCCAACCGCCGAAGCACCAACGATGCCCGCCCCGGACTCTCCGGGGCGGGCATCGCCGTCGTGAGGGACTCCCACTACCACCTGTGGCCGCTGATCTGGCAGGCTTGGACCACGTAGGACTGCCGGGAGAGACCCGGCCAACCAGGAAAGTGGGAACTGACGGTGGTAACCGCGGCACAGCCGGGGCAGAAGGACGACACGGCCAAGCGCATCGCGCAGATGGGCGTCACAGAGGGCATGGCCGTGCAGGAGATCGGCTGGGACACCGATGTCGACGAAGACCTGCGCAACGACGTGATGGACGCCATCGATGCCGATCTCGTCGAGGACGCCTTGGAAGCGGTCGACATGGTGCTGCTGTGGTGGCGCGAGGACGACGGTGACGTCGTCGACGGCCTCGTGGACGCGCTGACCGACCTGGGCACGAAGGGGGTCATCTGGTTGATGACCCCCAAGGTCGGCCGCGACGGCTACATCGACCCGACCGAGCTGGCCGAGGGGGCCCAGACCGCTGGGCTTGCCCTGACCGCGCCGGCCAACCTGGCTCCCGACTGGCAGGGGCACAAGATCGTGCGTCCCAAGGGCGGCAAGAAGTAGCCCTCTCCCGCTGGCCAGCGGCGCGGCGCCGGGCCGGCTTGCCAAGCGGGATGCCGCAGGGTCCGGCGAAATGCCGCAGGTTCAGGCCGTGATGTCGAAGTCCTTGAGCTTCTTGCGGTCACGCTTGCTGCCCGACTGCAGGGCCAGCAGCTCGGCGTAGATGCCGCCGGTCTGGGCCAGCTCCTCGGGCGTGCCGATCTCGTCCACCTTCCCGTCGCGCAGCGTGACGATCCGGTCGACGCTGGCAATGGTCGACAGGCGGTGCGCAATGATGACGCTGGTGCGTCCCTGCATCAGCCGGTCGAGCCCTTGCTGCACCAGGCGTTCGCTCTTGGAGTCCAGGGCGCTGGTGGCCTCGTCGAGCACCAGGATCGGGGCGTCCTTGAGCATGGCGCGGGCGACGGCGATGCGCTGCTTCTGTCCGCCCGAGAGCTTGAGGCCGCGCTCACCGATCAGCGTGTCGTAGCCGTGCTCGAAACCCATGATGAAGTCGTGGGCATTGGCCTCGCGGGCGGCGCGTTCGATCTGTTCGTCGGTGGCATCGGGGTTGGCGTAGGCGATGTTCTCGCGCACCGTGCCGCTGAACAGGCTGGCGTCCTGGAAGACGACGCCCACGCTGCCGCGCAGCAGCTCGGCGGGGGTCTCGGTGATGTCGTGACCGGCCACCCTCACCTGTCCCGAGCGCAGCTGGTAGAGCCCGAGCAGCAGACTGACCAGCGTCGTCTTGCCTCCGCCGGACTCGCCGACGAAGGCCACCCGCTCACCCTGCGCGATGTCGAAGCTGACGCCGCGCACCACGTTGTCGCCGTCCTCGTAGCCGAAGGTCGCCTCCCGGAACTCGATCATCGGCTGTCCGGGCGCCAACTGCTTGCGGGCGCCCACCACCGGATCCGCCAGGCCCTCGCGCTCTTGGGCCTCGGCCATCACCTCGAAGTAGTCCTTGCTGCCCGCGATGGCGCGCTGTGCGGTGTCGACCAAGTAGCTCATCATGGTGGCCGGCTGCTTCGCCAGGTTCACCAGCTGGATCAGCAGCACCATCACACCCACGGTGAAGACACCTTGGATGGTTCGCACGAAGATCAAGGCATGGATGCCGAAGAAGATGAGGTTCATGGCACCGCGGCGGGCGGCGTCCATCGAGTGCCAGTAGCGCGACTGGGTGCGGGTCAAGCCCACCGTCGCGTCGAAGTGACGGCTGAAGCTGGCCAGCTCACGCTTCTCCTGCACGAAGGACTTCACCACGCGGATCTGCCCGATCACCTCGGCGAAGCGGCCACCGGCGATGTCGACGTGGGTGTTCTTCTCGCCTTCCAGCTTCTGCCACTTCTTGCTGGTGAGGGTGGTCAGCCACATGTAGGTGGGGAAGACCACCAGCAGCATCAGCGAGATCCACGGCGAGTACCAGGCCGTGATGGCCAGCGAGGCCACCAGGGTGAGCAGCATCGGGAAGAAGTTGTTGCTGGCGCTCTGCAGGAACTGGGTCGTCTCGGTGATCGATCGGTTCAGGCGACTGATCACGGTGCCCGTCAAGGCGGTGTCGTAGTAGCGCTGGGGGAGTGTCAGCAGTTTGTGGAAGTAGAGCTGGCTCAGCCGGGTGCGCAGCCGCGCCGCCATCACGTCACCCAGATATCCGCCGACATTGCTGATGATCGTGTTGGCCAGATCGGCCAGCAACAGGGCCACCGCGAGCCAGATCACCACGGACAGACCGCCGCCGCGACCCTGCAGGCTGGCAACCACCTCGTCGGTGGCCTCCTTGATGATGAAGGGGGTCAGCAGGGCGGTGCCGGCGGTCAACAGCGAGCAGATGATGATGCCCCAGTAGTACCAACGCAATTCCTTGACGGTGGTGAGGATGCGGATGAGGCTGCGCACACGTGCTCCTGATATTGACGATCGTCGATGGCCGGATCGAGTCTACGCCCACCCACGAGGAAGTGGTGGTGCGGTCCCGGCTGGCTAGGCTGCAGGCATGGACGGCAATCAGGTACGTGTGGCGCTGGCCCAGATCCGCGCCACCGATGACCCCGAGCAGAACCTGTCGCAGGTGAGCACGTGGACGGCTCGAGCCGCCGAGCAGGGCGCCAAGATCGTGGTCTTCCCCGAGGCGACGATGGTGCGTTTCGGTGCCAATCCGCGCAGCGCAGCCGAACGATGGGCCGAGCGCTGGGTGGCCGAACTTCCCCGCATCGCGCGCGAGCACGACGTGCTGCTGGCGGTGGGGATCTTCGTCCCGTCCGAGGACGGGCGGGTACGCAACCGTGTCGTGGTCACCGATGGGGCGGCGGTCCAGAGCCACTACGACAAGGTGCACCTGTTCGACGCCTATTCCACCAAGGAGTCCGACCACACCGAACCCGGTGAGCCCTACGTGCACACCGAGGCGCTCAGCACCCGGATCGGGCTGGCGACCTGTTACGACGTGCGCTTCGCGGATCAATTCACCCACTTGGGGCGGGAAGGATGCGAACTGGTCGTGCTGCCCACCGCCTGGGCAGACGGTCCGCGCAAGGCCGAACAGTGGAATCTGCTGGTGCGAGCCCGTGCGATGGACGCGCAGGCCTATGTGCTGGGCTGCGACCAGGCCTTCGATCCCGAGGCCAAGTTGAGCTTCGGGGTCGGCCGGTCGCTGGTCGCGGGGCCGCTTGGTGAGGTGGTGGCCGAGGCCGGGCCCGACGAGGAGTTGCTCCTCGCCGAGCTCGACCTGGACCTGGTGGGCAAGGTCCGCGAGCAGGTGCCGGTGCTGCGCGCCCAGCGCGACTGACTCACCCACGGCCCAAGCCCCAGCAGACGAGCCACCTGCAGACCAGCCACCAGCGGAACAGTCACCGGGTCATCGGGGTGGCATGCCTGGCATCGAGGTCACCCACGACCAGCGTCGACCCGTAGTGGGCCGCCTCCACCATCCGCAGGCGCGCCAAGGCAGGGTTGGCCTCCAGCAGCTTGGCGGCATTGGCCAGTGAACGCAGCGCGGCCGTCTCGGCCCGGGCCTCCTCGAGCTTCGCCTGACCGCGGTGTCGCGCCAAGACGGTCGCTGCGACGGCCTCCCGCAGTTCGGACGGAAGGCGCAGGTCCTTCACCACCAGCTGCTCGATGGTGATGCCAACCTGGGCAGCCACCGGG
Organism: Luteococcus struthionis; assembly: GCF_048595755.1. GTDB lineage: Bacteria > Actinomycetota > Actinomycetes > Propionibacteriales > Propionibacteriaceae > Luteococcus. The sequence continues at coordinate 3,087,738 of NZ_CP184360.1, read as the reverse complement.
GACAAGGCTTCGCTCAGGCGGGCCAGGACCTCGGGATCGGTGCGGAGCGTCGAGGACAGCTGCTCGGCCTGGTGCCGCGCCAGTTCGTCACGCAGGGCCACTTGGGCGGCCAGGTAGACCAGGTCGAGGGGAGCGGCAGAGACCTCATGCCAGGCGACGGGGTCGATGATTCGCCAACGCAGCGCCAATGTCACCTTCACCGCGATGTCGTCGGCGCAGGGAACCTCCTGCGTCTTGAGCGTCAGCACCTGCACACCGGTGTCGACACTGACCAGGTCCCGTCCCCGGACGATGCGGTGCCGGCCCGGGCCGAAGGCCTGTTCGAGCCGTCCGTGACGGTAGCTGAGCACCGCCTCACGGCTTTCGACGATGACGTGCCTGAGCCTTCTCTTCATGGTCTTCGACCCCCTTCAAGGGTTGCTGTCAATGGAATGGATGCTGCAACCGGTCATCGCTTCGGGGAGGCACCGCCCGGGCCGCGACCGTGGCGGGGCGGGCCCTGCTGGTGGGAGCAGGGCCGCCACAAGGCCTTGGCCGGGGCTGTCCCGGGCGGTGCGTCGCGGTGGGGGACTCGAACCCCCGGATGCCAGAGCTGATCGGTTTCAGCCTGTCGCCGACGGCGATGTGCAGGACGCGAGCTTCCGGGATGTCCGGTTGCGCTGCCTGCCGGGGCGACCTGACAAGGATGCGGCTCCGTCCCCGCGGCGTGCAACCGATTTTTCGGGGGCACAATGGCGTCATGACCGGATACCTCGCTGCCCCCGACCGCTATGAACGCATGCCCTACCGCCGCTGTGGCAAGTGGGGTTTGAAACTCCCGGTTCTCAGCCTTGGCCTGTGGCACAACTTCGGTGATCTGACCAGCGGTGAGACGCAGCGCGCGGTGGTGCGTACCGCCTTCGACGCGGGCATCACCCACATCGACCTGGCCAACAACTACGGCCCGCCCTACGGCCAGGCGGAACTGAACTTCGGTCGGCTCTTCGCCGACGACCTCAAGCCCTACCGCGACGAGCTGGTCATCTCTACCAAGGCCGGTTACGACATGTGGCCCGGCCCCTACGGTCAGGGCGGTGGCAGTCGCAAGTACCTGCTGTCCAGCCTCGACCAGTCGCTGACCCGGATGGGGCTGGACTACGTCGACATCTTCTACAGCCATCGTTTCGACGCCGACACGCCGTTGGAGGAGACGATGATGGCGCTCGACCAGGCGGTGCGCAGCGGCAAGGCCCTCTACGTCGGCATCTCCTCCTACAGCCCGGACCAGACCCGCGAGGCCAACCGGATCGCCACCGAGCTGGGCACCCCGCTGCTGATCCACCAGCCCAAGTACTCGATGCTGGACCGCTGGGTCGAGGACGGCCTGGTGGACGAGTGCGAGCACCAGGGCATGGGCATCATCGCCTTCAGCGCGCTGCACCAGGGAATCCTGACCGACCGCTACCTCGACGGCATCCCCGCCGACTCCCGTGCCGCGCGCACCCCGCACCTGGCCGAGCAGATCGACCAGAGCACCCTCGAGACGGTGCGGGCCCTCAACGAGATCGCGCACGAGCGCGGGCAGAGTCTGGCGCAGATGGCACTGGCCTGGGTGCTGCGCGACGAGCGGGTCACCTCAACGCTGGTCAGTGCCAGTTCGCTGGCCCAGTTGGAGCAGAACCTGGCGACCCTGGACCGATTGGACTTCGCCCCGGAGGAGCTGGAACGCATCGACCAGGTGCTGGCCGGCTGAGGCCCGCCCGGCTCATCCGACGTGCAGCTGGGGCCGCCAGCGCTCCTCCGGCTCCACCTTGCGCAGGATCTCGTGCACCAATGGGGGAGTGTCACCCTCGCCGGAGACCAGGAAGCGGGTCATGTTCTGCATCGGGCTGCGCTCCGACCACTCGAAGTAGCAGTGGGGAGGTTCGGGGGTTCGTCGGTTGACCTCCAGCAGCACCGCGGCCAACACATTGGGCACCGCCGTGCCGCTGGCGCGCAGCACACGATGACGGCCCACCCGCACGGCCGTGACCTCGACGGGCGCCTCGAAGTCAGAGGCATCGCCGATGGAGGCCTCCAGGAAGATCACCGAGGCGGTGCGCGGAATGTGGTTGTCAAGCCGCACCTCGAGCGCCTTGGCGTCGTACTCCGCCAGGTGCCCGCGGTGGCGCTTGTGTGCGATGAAGCGTAGCGGTTGTTCCTGCTGCACCGCCTCGCGCAGCATGCGTTCGGCGTCGGCATCCAGGGTGACGGCCGGGGCGCGCAACTCGGTGGAACGGCTGGCCCGGGACCACAGCGAGACCACCATGATCGCGGCCACGAACATCAGGGCGATCCACAATCCGCCGGGTTGGGTCAGCACGTTCTGCACGAAGGTGTAGACGAAGATGGCGCTGATCAGGCTGAAGTAGCCGCCGCTGAGCCAGTGTCTGCGGCGCAGCTCGGTCAGGGCGACGGCGACGGCCGCGGAGGTCATCAGGGCCAGCACCCCGGTGGCGTAGGCGGCGGCCTGGCCGTCGACGCTGGCTCGGAAGATGATGGTCACCAGCGAGGCGACGGCCCAGATCACCACCACCAAGGGCCGCACGGCGCGGGCCCATTCGGGGGCCATGCCGAAGCGTGGCAGGTACCGGGGGACCACGTTGAGCAGGCCGGCCAGGGCCGAGGCTCCGGCGAACCACAGGATGGCGATGGTGGCGACGTCGTAGGCGGTGCCGAAGCCCTCACCCAGGAATTCGTGGGCCACATAGGCCAGGGCACGACCATTCGCCTCACCACCTGGCTGGAATTCGGCCGCGGGGATGAGCAGGGTGGTGGCCAGCGAGGATCCGATCAGCAACACGCTCATCATCACGGCGGCGGTGGCCAGCAGCTTGCGGGTGTTGCGGATGCGTCCGGCAGGGTTGCCGCGGGTGTCGCTGGGATCACCCTTCACCTGGGGCATCACCAGCACGCCGGTCTCGAAGCCGGACAGGCCCAAGGCCAGCGCCGGGAAGACCAGCATGGCGGCCCCGAAGACGCCCAGCCAGTTGCCGTGGTCCTGCACCGCGACCGTGCTCCAGGTGGACAGCAGGCTGGGGTGGGTGACCACCTCCATCAGGCCCCGCACGATCACCACGACCGACAGCCCCAGGTAGCAGGCCACCAGCAGCACCGCGACGCCGATCGCCTCGCTGAAGCCCTTGAGGAAGACCGCTGCCAGCAGGCTCAACAGCATCAGGGTGACCAGCACCTGGCGTCCCTCCAGCGCATCCTTCAGCAGGGGATTCTCCACCATGTGCGCGGTGGCGTCGGCGGCCGAGAGCGTCATGGTGAAGATGAAGCCGGTGGCGATGAAGCCGATCAGGCTGAGCACCAGCACTTTGCTGGGCCAAAAGCTCAGCAGCCGTTCCAGCATCGACAGGGAGCCGTCGCCATTGGGGCTCTCCTTGGCGACGCAGCGGTACATGGGCAGCGCACCCAGCAGGGTGATGAGCACCAGCACCAGGGTGGCGACGGGCGCCAGATTGCCGGCGGCGATCGCGGCGATGCCGGGCTGGTAGCCCAGGGTGGAGAAGTAGTCCACGCCGGTCAGGCACATCACGGCGAACCAGGGCTTCACGTGGCTCTGGTTGAGCGCCTCGTCCGGGTCCTCGTAGGGGCCGGCCGCCTCGCTCTCGTCGCGCGCCAGGAACCAGTGCAGGAAACGGGTCTTGGTGCCCGTCGCGGTATTCACTGGAAAAGCGTAGGACTCCAGGTGGCAGATGACGCAGCGGGGCCCGACATCGTCACGATGCCGGGCCCCGCTGGAGACGGTGGTGGATCAGTGGGCCGCGTTGGTCTTCTCGTCCTTGATGGGCGACGGTGCGGCTTCCTGCTTGGCCTTGTCGGCCTCGCCTCCGGGGTTGCGGTTCTCCGCCTGGGCGGCCTCGACCTTGGCCTGGATCTGGGCGCCGGTGGTCTCGTCGACGGCCTTCCAGTAGGCGAAGGCCCGCTGCAGCACGTCGCCGGTCACGCCGCCGAGCAGGTGCCCGGCCACGGTGTCGACGAAGCGGGCGCGCTGCTCGTCGTCCCAGACCTCGCGCACCAGCGTGCCGGCCTGGCCGAAGTCGTCATCGTCGGCGCGCAACTCGTAGGCCTGGCGCACCATCTCGCCGTCGGACTCCCAGCTGTCCTCCACCTGGCCCACCTCGTCGGAGTAGGGACGTCCCATCGAGTTGGGGGCGTAGGTGGCGGCCATCTTGCCCTGCAGGTAATTCATCTGGCCGTCGATGGCGTAGAAGTTGTGGTTCTCCACGCCACGGGGCTGGTTGACCGGCAGCTGCTCAAAGTGGGTGCCGATGCGGGCGCGGGCAGCATCCGGGTAGGCGAAGACGCGCCCCAGCAGCATCTTGTCGGGGCTGAAGCCGATGCCGGGAACCAGGTTCGACGGGCTCATCGCCGACTGCTCGATCTGGGCGAAGAAGTTGTCCGGGTTCTTGTTCAGGGTCATGGTGCCCACCGGGATCAGCGGGTAGTCCGCGTGCGGCCACACCTTGGTGAGGTCGAAGGGGTTGAAGCGGTAGGTCTTGGCCTCCTCATAGGGCATGACCTGCACCGAGAGCTTCCACTGCGGGTGGTCGCCGCGCTCGATGGCATCCCACAGGTCGCGACGGTGGAAGTCGGCATCCTCGCCGGCGATCTCGGTGGCGCGCTCACCCGAGAGACCCTCGACGCCCTGCTGGCTGTGGAAGTGGTACTTCACCCAGAAGCGTTCGCCGGCCGCGTTGATCCACATGTAGGTGTGCGATCCGTAACCGTTCATGTGGCGGTAGGTCTTGGGCAGACCCCGATCACCCATCAGGTAGGTCACCTGGTGGGCACTTTCGGGATTGAGGCTCCAGAAGTCCCACTGCATGTTGTTGTCACGCAGCCCATTGCCGGGCAGGCGCTTCTGCGAGGCGATGAAGTGCGAGAACTTCTGCGGGTCACGCACGAAGAAGATGGGGGTGTTGTTGCCCACCAGGTCGTAGTTGCCCTCGGAGGTGTAGAACTTCAGGCTGAAACCGCGCACGTCGCGCCAGGTGTCGGGCGAGCCCATCTCTCCGGCAACGGTGCTGAAGCGGGCCAGCATCTCGGTCTTGACCCCGGGCTGGAAGAGTGCGGCGCGGGTGTACTGGCTCACGTCGTGAGTGGTCTCGAAGACGCCGAAGGCACCCGAGCCCTTGGCGTGCGGGCGACGCTCGGGCACATTGGTCCGGTTGAAGTGCGCCAAGGTCTCCACCAGGTGCACGTCGTGGAGCAGCAGGGGACCGTTGGGGCCCACGGACAGGGAATTGCGGTCGCTCACGGCGGGAGCGCCGTTGGAGCGGGTCGAGCCGGTGGGCTGGGCGCCCTCGGGGAGCGGCCCAAGGGTGGTTTCCTGCGGAACATGACGATCGGTCATCGTACGAGTCCTTTCTCGACTGGCACTGGGTGTCAGTGCGTTACCCATCCTAATCTGGAATCATTCCAGAAAATTCCCGGGTGGGGGCGGTTTCGCAGGAATCGTTCCGAGAAGAGGCCCGGGCCTGGGGTCGCGTCGCTCAGCGACGCAGCCGCGAGCGCAGGCTGGCGGCGAGCCTGGCCAGACCGTCCCGGGAGGTCCGCAGCAGGGGGTTGACACCGGTCTGCACCCGGGTGGCCATCTTCCAGGCATTCCCGTCGACGGGCTGCCCCTGGGCGTCGACCCAGTCGGAACCGGTCCACCAGATCGCATGCCCCAAGCGCGTGTCGAAGAACTGCGCTCCGACATGTGCCTCGTCGTCACCCAGCTGGGGGCGCCTCCATCCCGAGCCGGTGGAGACCCAGGCCTGGCCCAGGCCCGCACGGTTCATGGTGCTGGCCAGCACTGGCTGCGACGCGCCCGGCGCCCCCTCGGGGGCCTCGACCAGGCTGCCGGGCGGCAGGGGCCGCTCGTGGTGCCGCACGTCCGGGTGGCGCAGCACGTCATGCCACGAGTCGCCGCCGATCTGCACCCTGGGCGCGCTGGCGCTCGCCTTCCAGCGGTAGGCGAGGGTCGGTTGGCCCGCCTGGCCGCCCTTGAACTTGTTGGCGTTGGCGCTGAGCCCGCCCCCGCGGGCACCGGACAGGTCGATCCAGGCCTGGTGGTTGTTCACGTAGACCTGGCAGCCGGTGGCCAGCACTTGGGGGCCATCCCCGCTGGCCAGCACGCCATGGGAGCCGACGGTGCGGGTCTCCATGTAGACGCCGAACATGCTCAGCTGCATCGCACTTCCCAGGCTGATGCCGGTGCGGTACTGCTCGATCGCCCCGCCGTGGAGGCTCAGCAGTGAGCGGTCGACCATCTCGATGCCGGTGCCATTGCTGCTGCCGTCCGCCAGGAGGCCGGAGATCCGTATGTTGTGCAGGCTGACGTTGTAGCAGTACTCCACGCGCATCGCCGTCTGGTTGTTCCACAGGCTGCAGTGGTTGATGTGGGCGTACCAGCACTTCGACAGGTCGATGCCCAGCTCGGTGTGCCAGATCGTCACCTCGTCCAGGACGACGGCAGAGGAGTCCCGGGCGCTGATGCCGACGCTGCCCGACACGGTGTCTCCCGGCCCCATCAGGCGCAGCTCACGCACGTGCGAGCAGGGCGCAAGCTGCAGGACGGCGCCCGCATGGCTGGCGACGATCTGCACACCCCGCAGGAAGCGCGCGCTGACCCCGCTGTTGGAACCGCTGCCGCGGAAGGTCTGCTGGGGCAGGCCCCGCAGCGGGGCGGAGATGCGGTAGGTGCCCAGGGGAAAGTAGACCGTACCGCCTTCGCCGGCCGCCTCGACGGCGCGCTGGATCGCTTCCGTGTCGTCAGTGCTGCCGTCACCGGTGGCGCCGAACTCTCGCACACTGGTCCACGTGCGGTAGGCGTCATCGACGTCGGGGGCCAGCTGCTGCAGGCCGACGAGGGGCTGGTCACTGTGGTCTGAGGCTGCCATGCAGTGATCCTGCCACGCGCCGGTGACAGATCGCTCAGGTAACTTCATGCCGGGAAGGGGCCGTTTCGAAATCGGTGGGCGCAGAGGGACTCGAACCCCCGACTCCCTGCTTGTAAGGCAGGTGCTCTAACCAACTGAGCTATGCGCCCGGGCATGCCGACCCATTAAAGCACGCGGGTCGGCGGGTGGATCAGGCCAAGGCGGCCTTCACCAGGCCGGAGACGGTCTTGCCGTCGGCGCGGCCCTGGGTGCGTTGGTTGACGGCCTTCATCACCTGGCCCATCTGGCGCATCGTGGGCTTCTCCCCGTTGGGGCCGGTGGCGGCGGCGACCTCCTCGGTGATGATGGCGCGCAGCTCGTCCTCGTCCATCGCCTCGGGCAGGTAGCGCTGCAGGAACTCGGCCTCGGAGGTCTCCTTGGCGGCCAGCTCGGGGCGTCCACCCTGGGCGTAGGCCTCGGCGGAGTCCTTGCGCTTGTTCACCTCCTTGGTGACCACACCGATCTCCTCGGCGTCGGTCAGCTCGCGGGCCGTGGCACCAGCCACCTCCTGGGTGTGGATGGCTGCCAGAGCCATCCTCAGATTGCTCTTGGCGGCCTCGTCCCGGGTCTTCATCGCCACGACGAGGTCGGCCTGCAGCTGGTTCTTGAGTGCTCCCACGATGGGTTCCTTTCGACGGCAGGCAAGTGTATCGCGCGCAGGGTGGGGCCCCGTGGCGAGCATCCGGGTAGACTCCGTTGACGTGGCTCTTGCAGATCTTCCAGACGTACTCAGCAACCTCGAGGCTTCCCTGAAGCAGATCGAGGCCGTTCTCGACCCCGAATCCAAGAAGGTCGAGATCTCCGAGCTCGAGCAGCAGGTCTCCGCACCCGACCTGTGGGATGACCAGGCCAACGCCCAGCGAGTCACCTCACGACTGTCGGCCCTGCAGTCCGACGTGGAGCGGCTCGACGAGCTGCACACTCGCCTCGAGGAAGCAGCGCTGATGATCGAGATGGCCGGCGACGAAGGCGACGCCGAGGCCGCCGCCGACGTCGAGAAGGAGGTCGAGAAGCTCAAGCAGGACATCGCGGGGCTGGAGATCCGCACCCTGCTGTCGGGTGAGTACGACGAGCGTGACGCGGTGGTCACCATCCGCGCCGGTGCCGGTGGCGTCGATGCTGCCGACTTCGCGGAGATGCTGCTGCGCATGTACACCCGCTGGGCCGAACGCAATGGCTTCAACGTGAAGGTGATGGACACCTCCTACGCGGAGGAGGCGGGGCTGAAGTCGGTGACCTTCGAGGTCAGCGGGCCCTTCGCCTACGGAACGCTGTCGGTGGAGGGCGGCACCCACCGCTTGGTGCGCATCAGCCCCTTCGACAACCAGGGCCGTCGCCAGACCTCCTTCGCCGCGGTCGAGGTGCTCCCGCTCATCGAGGACACCGACCACATCGACGTGCCCGAGTCGGACATCCGCGTCGACGTCTTCCGCTCCTCGGGCCCCGGTGGGCAGTCGGTCAACACCACCGACTCCGCGGTGCGCATCACCCACCTTCCCACCGGCCTGGTGGTCTCGATGCAGGACGAGAAGAGTCAGATCCAGAACCGTGCCGCCGCGATGCGCGTGCTGCAGTCGCGCCTGCTGCTGCTCAAGAAGCAGGAGGAGGACGCCAAGAAGAAGGAACTGGCCGGCGACGTGAAGGCCAGCTGGGGCGACCAGATGCGCTCCTACGTGCTCAACCCGTACCAGATGGTCAAGGACCTGCGCACCAACCATGAGGTGGGCAATCCCGAGGCCGTCTTCGACGGAGAGATCGATGGCTTCATCGACGCGGGTATTCGCTGGCGCATGCAGGATCACGACGACTGATCCCGCAACTTCCGCAAGGGCGATGATTCCTTGTGGGGCAAGGTTTTCCCGGGGCATGGTGTCGGGTGGTCGAACTCCCGGTGTCAGCTGTGTGTCAAGTTGCGGCCGGGGCAAGCCATGCCCCTAGACTCGCTGGCGGCCGTGGGATCGCCTTGATCCTTCCCCCAGACGCGGCCGAGGAAGCATCGTGATCACCTTCGAGGACGTCACCAAGTTCTACGGCGGCCAGGACCGGCCTGCCCTGAAGAACGTCAATGTCCAGATCGACGAGGGCGAGTTCGCCTTCCTGGTGGGGCAGTCCGGTTCCGGCAAGTCCACCTTCATCCGGCTCGTGCTGCGTGAATACCGCCCCACCATGGGCAGCATCCACGTGGGCGGCAAGGACGTGGGGCGTCTGCGCAGCTGGAAGGTGCCCGAGCTGCGTCGCCAGATCGGCACGGTCTTCCAGGACTTCCGGCTGCTGCCGGGCAAGTCGGTGTACGAGAACGTCGCCTTCGCGATGCAGGTGATCGGCAGGCCCACCAGCCAGATCCGCCAGGTGGTGCCCGAGACGCTGGAGCTGGTGGGGCTGTCCGGCAAGGAGCACCGAGTGCCCGAGGAGTTGTCCGGCGGTGAGCAACAGCGCGTCGCGATCGCGAGGGCCTTCGTGAACCGCCCCCAGATCCTGCTGGCCGACGAACCCACCGGCAACCTCGACCCGGTCAGCAGCGTCGGCATCATGAAGTTGCTGGACCGCATCAACCGGACCGGCACGACCGTGGTCATGGCCACCCATGACTCGAGCATCGTGGACCAGATGCGCCGTCGGGTGATCGAACTCGAGGGCGGCTCCATCGTGCGTGACCAGACCAAGGGTGTCTACGGCAGCGCCTGAGCCTGCCCGCCACCCGAAAGGAAGAACAAGCAATGCGTCACACCCTCCGCGAGACCTGGTCTGGTCTTCGCCGCAACGGTTCCATGACCTTGGCCGTGATCGTCACCATGTGGGTCAGCCTGAGCCTTTTCGGGGCCGGCCTGATGACCATGCAGCAGGTCGACCTCATCAAGGGCAAGTGGTACGACAAGATCGAGATCAGCCTCTTCATGTGCGTCAAGGACTCCCAGGGCGGCACCTGCGAGCCCGGCAAGGACGTGACCCAGGCCCAACGGGAGCAGATCAAGCAGCGCCTGGAGGCCCACCCCGAGGTCCAGGAGGTCTTCTACGAAAGCCGCGAAGAGGCCTATGAGGAGTTCAAGAAGACCTTCTCCGACTCCCCGATCCTGGATTCGCTGACCGTCGACCAGATGCAGGACTCCTTCCGGGTGAAACTGAAGGATCCAGCGCAATATGCCGGCGTGGTGGAGCAGGCCAAGGTCATGCCGGGGGTGCAGAACGTGCAGGACCTGCACAAGGTGCTCGACCCGCTGTTCAACTGGTTGCGGGCCCTGCAGTGGGGCACGATCGGGCTGAGTGTCCTGTTGCTGCTGGCGGCGGCCCTGCAGATCGGCAACACCATTCGGATGGCGGCCTTCAGTCGCCGCCGCGAGCTGGGCATCATGCGCCTGGTGGGCGCCTCGAACAGCTACATCATGCTGCCCTTCCTGCTGGAGAGCCTGGTGGCAGGGCTGGTCGGCGCAGCGCTGGCCTGCGCCACCCTGGCCTTCGGCTACTGGTCGATCATCGTGAAGAATGCTGAAGTCTCGATTCAGGCTCTACGGTGGATCACGTGGCAGCACGCCGGCCTGGCCATGGCCGCGGTTGTCCTGGTGGCTGTTCTGCTGGCTATCATTCCCACGCTGCTCGCAACCAGGAAGTCCCTGAGGGTCTGAGTGTCCCGCAGCAAGTGCGAGGCTGGAACGAGGAAAAACGTGACTGGGTTGACCACTGATGCCTTCGGTCGTGTGAGCTGTGGTGACCCCCGGGCCACGGGGCGGGTGACCCGTCTGTTCCTGGTTGCCGCGGCCGTCACCTCGCTGGGGCTGGGGCAACTGCCGCAGGCCCACGCCGAGGACCTCATCGACGACCGCGACCGGATCAACTCCGAGCTCGCGGACTCGCGCGATGACCTGGAGACCTTCTCGGCCGAGCTGAACGAGGCCGCCGCAGCCCTGGACGAGTCCAAGTCGAAGCTCGCCACGGCGCGCAAGACCCTGGCCCAGGCGCAGCGCCAACGCAACCGGGCCCAGGCCAAGGACAAGCAGTTGGCCGCCGACCTCAAGGCTGCCCGCGCCCGGCTCTCCCAGGCCAAGGCCGACGTGGCCGCCAACCAGAAGGCACTGGATGCCGAGGCCAAGGTGATCGGGGCCAGCGTGCGCGAGACGCACCAGCAGAACACCGAGTTGATGGGCATCGCCGCCTTCGTCACCGACGCCGAGATCAGCGACGTGAACCAGGCCATGCAGTGGTCGACGACCATCTTCAACGCCACCCAGGCCCAGATGGACCGGCTGCAGGCCCTGCACGCCAAGCTGCAGAATGCCCAGCGCGCCCAGACCAAGGCCGAACAGGAGGTGGCGGCCGACCGTGCCGCCGCAGCCAAGCAACTCGAGGCCACCCGTGAGGCGGAGGCCACGGCCGACCGCGCCGCTGCCACCGTCGCCACGCTGGTGAAGAGCCATTCCGCGGCGGAGGATGCAGCGGCCGAAAAGGTTGCGGCGGAGAAGGAGAAGCAGGCGATCCTGGAGAAGGAGTCGCGCCAGGTGGAGGCTCGCATCGCCGAGCGCGTCGCCGAGCAGAAGGCGAAGGCCAAGGCGCAGCGCGAGGCCAAGGCCAGGCAAGAGGCTGCTGCCAAGGCTCGTGAGGAGGCCGACCGGGCAGAGGAGGCAGCCAAGCAGGCGGCACGGCGTCGGGCTGCCGATGCGAAGGCCAAGGCCGACGAGGCCCAGCGGGCCGCCAAGGCCGCCCAGCGGGCCACGGAGCAGGAGCGCAGCGCCCCCGCTGTCGAGGCACCCGAGCCCGCCACGGACCAAGGCGGTGGCTGGTCGGCGCCGGTCAACGGGCCGGTCACCTCGCAGTTCGGCCAGCGCCTCCACCCCGTGTTGAAGATCTGGAAGCTGCACGACGGGATGGACTACGGGGCGGCCTGCGGCACGCCGATCGTCGCCCCGCGTGACGGGGTGGTCACCGAGAGCTACTTCAATGCCGGCTACGGAAACCGGCTGATCGTCGACCACGGCAGCGTCGACGGGAAGTTCATGACCACCAGCTACAACCACGCCACGCACTACGTCGTCAGCCCCGGTCAGCGGGTCCGCCGCGGCCAGGTGCTGGGACAGGTGGGCAACACCGGCTACTCGACGGGCTGCCACCTGCACCTGATGACCTGGGCCGACGGGCAGCTGGTCAACCCCGCCGACTACTTCTGAGTCGCGAGCTCGCCGTCCTTCGTGCACCGGCTAGGGTGAGGCGGGATCGGCGTAGTCTTGGCACGATCGGCAGCAGGAGCAGGACGAATCAGCAGGGGAGCAAGGTGCCACGCGAAAAGGGCCGCAAACTCATCGCCCAGAACAAGAAGGCGCATCACGACTACCACCTCGGGCAGAAGTTCGAGGCGGGCATGGTGCTGACCGGCACTGAGGTGAAGAGTCTGCGCAATGGTCGGGCGTCCCTGGTGGATGCCTTCGCCACCATCGACGACGGCGAGGTGTGGCTGCGCAATGCACACATTCCCGAGTACGCCTTCGGGACGTGGACCAACCATGCCACCCGCCGCAATCGCAAGCTGCTGCTGAACCGCCGTGAGATCGACAAGCTTCAGCGAGAGATCGGCAGCTCCGGCCGGACCATCGTGCCGTTGAGCATCTACTTCAGTGACGGCTACGCCAAGGTCGAGATCGCGGTGGGCACCGGCAAGAAGGAATGGGACAAGCGCCAGACCATCGCCGAGCGCGACATGCGCCGCGACATGGAACGAGACCTGGCCGAGCGCAACAGAAGGCGTCGTTGATGGCATCGCCGCTGCGTCGCTCGTTGGGGCTGGTGGCCGCGCTGCTGCTGGCCACCCTCTCTGTGCTGCAACCGGTTCCGGCTCACGCGCTGGGCGATTCCGTCGACTCCTGGCACATCGACTACCAGGTGGGACGCGACGGGCGGGTCCGGGCCACCGAGACGTTGGTCTACCGCTTCGGCAATGTGGGCCGACAGCAGGGCATCACGCGCAGCTTCGTGGTGCGGGAGGACTACGACGACGAGCACGATGCCGTCTACGGCATCGAGAACGTGCGGGTCAGCAGTCCCGACGCCTCCTCGCAGTATTCCCGGCAGGTCGACGAGCAGGGGCGCGTGGAATTTCTGACCTTGCGCATCGGCACTCCCGGCCGCTACATCCAGACGCGCACCGCCACCTACACCCTCAGCTATGAGGTCACCGGGGCCATGCGCAGTTCCGGCAGCTACGACGAATTCCTGTGGGACGCCATCAGCGGCGAGACGCCGCCGGTGAACGACATTCGAGTGACCGCAACCGTGCCCGGGGGAGTGCAGGACGTCTTCTGCTCCTCGGCCCCGCCAGGGCAGTCCCAGCGCTGTACCAGCTCCGAGCTGGTGGACGGCAAGGCCACCTGGACCCAGGACCACAAGGCGCCCGGCGAGGTGCTGACGATCTCCACCCAGATCGGTGCCGGCCAGCTCGCGGCCAACCAGCCCACGCTGGTCACCCGTGCCGATGCTGCCGAACAGATGGCCCAGAAGGCGGGCCTGGGTGCCGGGCTGCTCAGCGCCGTCATCTCCCCGATCCTGGGCCTGGCCTACTGGCGGCGCCGGGGACGCGACCTGCGATTCGTCGGCCTGCCGCCGGGAGTGGTGCCCGGGCCGGGGGAGACGGCGCGCCAGAAGCCCAGCGGCAAGGTGGAGATCCCGGTCGCCTTCAGCCCGCCCAAGATCAGCGTCGCCGAGGCGGGGCTGCTGGCCGACGGCCAGCTGGACACCAAGGAGACCACCGCCACCCTGGTCGACCTGGCGGTGCGCGGGGCGGTGCGGTTGTCCAGCGACCGCGACACCGCACGGGTCTCCCTGGTCGACTTCTCCAAGGCCGCCGAACCCCACGAACAGGTGCTCTTGCAGCGGCTCTTCCGACGCTCCGTCGATGGTGAGATCGACCTGTCCCGACGAGGCAGCCTCTACATCGCCCACTCGGCCATGGTCACCAGCGTGCGCAACCAGGTGGCCAGTCGTCGCTGGTTCACCAGCAATCCCACCGCGGCGGGTGCCGGCGCCGGGTGCTCCGGCTTCCTCATGCTCGGCTTTGCCTGGCTCTTCTTCGGCGGCGGGTCGATGTCTGCGTTGTGGCTGCTGGCCCCGGTGGTGCCAGCGGTGCTCACCATGATGGTGGTGCGCGCCCGGATGCAACGCGGGCAGCGCACCGGCCTGGGCCGAGCTCTCACCGACCAGATCGAGGGCTTCCGCACCTATCTGGCCACAGCCGAGGCCGACCAGCTGAGGTTCGAGGAGGGCGAGGACATCTTCTCGCGCTACTTGCCCTGGGCGATCCTGTTCGGCCTGACCGAGCGCTGGGCAGACCTGTGCGCCGAACTGGTGCGGATGGGGCGGCTGAGTGCCGAGCCGCCGGTCTGGTACTACGGCCCCTACGACCACTGGAACTTCTACGTCTTCACCAACACCCTGAACACCATCGACCACTCCGCGGCCCCGCCGATGCCGGCACCGTCCTCGATCGGCACCTCCGGTACCGGTTTCGGTGGCGGTTCGGCCTTCGGCGGCGGGGGCGGGGGCTTCTCCGGCGGTGGCGGCGGCGGTGGCGGCGTCGGCAGCTGGTGATCGGCGACGAGCCAGCCGCCCGTGCGGTGTGGCAGTCTGGACGCCATGACTGAAAAGCCTGAGATCGACTTCCCCGAGGGCCCCGCGCCCACCGACCTTGAGATCACCGACATCGTCGTGGGCGACGGCCCCGAGGCCAAGGCCGGCATGGCCGTGGCGGTGCACTACGTGGGTGTGGCCTTCTCCACCGGTGAGGAGTTCGACGCGAGCTATGGCCGTGGTCCGCTGCAGTTCCGGCTGGGTGCCGGACAGGTCATCAGCGGCTGGGACACCGGCATCCAGGGCATGAAGGTGGGCGGCCGACGCAAGCTGGTCATCCCGCCGCACCTCGCCTACGGCGAGCGTGGCGCCGGCGGCGTCATCGCCCCCGGGGAGAGCCTGATCTTCGTCTGTGACCTGCTCGGCGTTCGCTGAATCATGCTGATTCCGGGGCAGCCTCAGGGCTGCCCCGGATGGTGTGCACGCTCCTGCCGAGCAAGACTGGAAGCATGCCCACCACCATCGCGCCCCTTGGAAAGTCGCTCACCATGCCGTCCCCGTTCGAACACCCGTCGCTGGCCCTCCCGGTCACCGAAGAGCAGCGTGAACGCAGCCTGGCCTACCTGCAGCAGGCATATGCCGAGGGGCGTCTGACCATCTACGAACTCGACCAGCGCGTCGAGACCGTGCTGGGCGCCACCAATCGGCGTGAAATGAACCAGGCCTTCACCGGTCTGGCACGCATTCCGGTGGGTACCGGTGCGTCGCTGTTGCTGCGACGGCCTGGAAACCAGCCCGGCCCGGTCAGCCGGGTGGGGGCCACCGTCGCGCACCTGAGTGGGCTGGGCACCAGCGTCGTGGGCCCGGCCATCGTCTATGCGGTCTCGCCCCACGGTGGGTACACGCGCAGGGAGGCGGCCAAGGCCTTCAACTTCCAACTCATCGCGCTGCTGGTGCTGGGCTCCACGGCGCTGGTCACCCAGGGGTGGCTCTGGACCAGTCTGTTGGCGCTGCCCTGGTTGCTGTTGACCGTCGCGGGCATCGCTCATGCCGGTGGGGGAGACGACTGGCGCAATCCCGTCACCCGGGTGCTGCCGCTGAAGCTGCTCGACGAGGGTCGTCCGTTGGGACAGCGGCCTCGGGAACTGGGCCGCTGAGCCCTGCCGAGGTGGCTGCCCGCACAGCCGTCGCGGAATATTCGTTGGCGTGGCGGGCGTTGCACCGGTAAGCTAGTGCGACCGGGTTGTTGTTGCAGCCCGGGGTACAACTCAACAGGGGGTGACTGGTTTCGACTTGGGACGGTAGTTCCAGGGGAAGCGGGCCGTGAATCCAGGGTCAACACGTTAATGTTCCCCGGAAACCTATAACTGCCGACAACAATCGCGCAGACTTCGCTCTCGCTGCCTGAGCAGTGACCGAAGGGTCAGACCGGATGTAGCCTTCCGTCCGGATCCTGGCCTCATCAAGGAGGCTTGCTGATCAACCCGTGTGGCAGGGGTTGATCGGGACTTTTCTGCTACTGGGCCTGTCCACGACGTGCTGTAGAGAGCGTGGGGGCCGAGAAAAGCGTCAACCACAGCTGCGCCCGGAGAAGACCTGGTTCGCCTCTCGAGGACGCGGGTTCAATTCCCGCCACCTCCACTCAACCCTGTTGTGACAAGGCCGGGGCCGCAGATGCGGTCTCGGCCTTGTTTCGTGACTTCGACCATGACGCAACATCGCCCGTGGCGTGGCCTTGACGCTGCTCGAGCACCGCCAGGCCTGGATGAGTCACTGACACAACTTCCGGCATCCGGCTTCGTCCGAGGACTGGTTCCTGACTTCGTGGTAGCGCGATGTCGTACCCGGCTTTCTGCTACGCCCTCGTCCCAAGCCGCGGGAGTGGCGTCGAGGTAGTGTCGCTGTGCATGGATGAGGTGCTCTCCCGCAGGAACGACAGTTCGGCGGCCACTGACGACGCGCTGCTCCCAGGCGCGGCACCGTCGTGGTCCAGCTGCACCCTCGCGTCGTGGACCTCCTCTTGGTGCTGGCGATCTTCGTCTACAACCTGCCGATCCAGTTCGGGGCGATGCCGTCGGGACTGTGGTGGGTGATCGGCTGGCAGGGATCCTGACCGAAGACCTCGGCCGGGCCCTTCCTCGTTGTCAGAACCACCTCGGCCGCTAGTGTGGGCGCATCCAGAGGGGAGACGAGCCGTGGTCGGCGAGAAGGCCCACCGCATCATCGTGTCCAATTTCGACACGGTCTCGCAGGCGGAGCTCTGGCTCACCCAAGGTGCCCAGCGGGCCACGGAGGTCTTCCTCGGCCTGTTGCGCACCGCCGTCCTGCTGGGCGCCGAGGTGGTGGTCGACCGCAACCAGGTCCTCGACGGGGTCTGCTTCCTCGCGCTGGGGCCCGACCGGATCGCCCAGGCTCGGATCCGCGACGGCATCACGCTCTCGGCGCTGGCGTTGGCCCACGCGCGGGGCCTGCTGGGCCCTGCTCAGGACCGAGGTGGCTCCAGCGGGCCGTAGAGCCGGGCCTGGGTCTGGGCCAGCTCGTGGGCCATGTCGCACTGCCTCAACTGCGAGAGCATGCGGAGGCTCCCGTGCAGCACGTCGGCCAGTTCGTCGGCGCAGCGCCGGGCAGCGGCCGCCACGTCAGAGGCCGATCTCGTGAGGGGACCTTCGGGCAGGTCGCTCTCCAGCAGCAGCCGGTCGGCGGGCACCTGCCTTACATAGGCCCGGCCGCGCTTGGTCGAGAGCAAGTGGGGATGCACCGAGAGGTGACCACCCATGCGGACCAGACGCGTCAGCTCCTGGCTGGTGCCGGAGAAACGGTGGAAGACCGGGACGATGCCATGCCCGGCCACGTCCACCTCGTCGAGCAGGTCGAGCAGCTCGCCAGCCGAGCGCACGGCGTGCAGCGAGAGCACCATCGGCCGCCCCGGGTGGCAGCTGGTGGCGGCCTCGCACACGTGGTGGAGCAGCTGCCGCAACGTGTTCCGCTGCACCGGGGCGGGGGAGTGTTGCAGGCGTCGCGGGCTGAAGTCGAGCCCGATCTCACCGATGAAGCGGGTGCGGTGCACCTGCTCGGCGAAGCACCCGACGGCTCGTTCCGCCTCGGCCTCGCCACCCAGGTGCCACGGGTGCAGGCCCAGCGACCACAACGGCAGGCAGCCCTCGTCGACGCCCAAGCCCTCGGCGTCATCCACCAGTTTGGCGAAGGCCGATGGGGTGAGGGTCTGGGCCACGATTCGGACATCGCGCTCGCACAGGGCCCTGAGGAAGGCAGCGCGCAGGGGCGGACCGGTCAGGAAGTCGAAGTGGTGGTGGCTGTCCAGCAGCATGGTCACGGCTCCGGCGCGGTGAACAACGGAGGGCCGGGCAAGGCTTCCAACCCCGACAGGCGTCGGATGACCAGGCCTGCCAGCATCTGGCCCATGATCGGGGGCATGTAACTCATCGAGCCCAGCGTGGCACTCTTGCTCCACTCACCGCTGGGATTGTCCACCTTGTGGGGAAGCTCGTGGGAGAAGAGCACCTCCAGGTTGCTGATGCCCCGGCGACGGCACTCCCTGCGAATCGCCGTGGAGAGCCGGCAGTGACGGGTCTGGTGGATGTCGGCGAAGGCCAGCTGGCACGGGTCGAGCTTGTTGGCCGCCCCCATCGAGGAGAGCAGACGGACCTCGCGCTCGGCGCACCACTGCACGATCGCCAGCTTCTGCGTGACCGTGTCGATGCAGTCGATGACGTAGTCGGGCGTGGGGTAGGCGTCCAGGGTGGCGGCCAGGTTCTCCCGGGTGAGGAAGACCTCCTCGCTGAAGGTGCGGCATTCGGGGTTGATGTCGGCGACCATCTCGCGCATCACGTCGGCCTTGACGCGGCCGACCGTGGACAGGAAGGCGATCGTCTGTCGGTTGATGTTGGTGGGTTCCACGACGTCTCGATCCAGCAGGATGAGCGAGCCGACGCCACCACGGGCCAGGGCCGCGGCGCAACTGGAGCCGACACCACCCAGGCCCAGCACCATGACGGTGGAATCCTGGAGCCGGGCGAGCCCCTCGTCGCGTAGCAGGAGCCGCAGCCGGGCGAATCGCTCGCTCTGGATACCCGAGTTCGTCGTGGTCACCGGGGGATGCTAGCCCGGCTGGCTGGCGCACGTCATCCGCGCCGGGAGGCCAGTGGGGACTGGGGACGGCAGGAAGGGCGTGCAAGACTGGAATGGTGAGGATGCCCAACCGACCCCGCGCCGGCGAGCTGCTGGTGGCGCGAGCCGATGCCCTGGGCGGCTACTGGCACCAGGCGGTGATCCTGCTGCTCGACAGCGACGAGTCGGGCTCGCTGGGCGTCATCCTCAATCGCTTCTCCGAGACCGACCTGGCAGACGTGCTGCCGCACTGGCAGCATCTGGTCTGCCCGCCCCAGGTCCTGTTCGAGGGCGGCCCTGTCTCACCGGCCGGGGCCGTCTGCGTCGCGAAGCTCTCGGCCACCGGCGAGGAACCACCCGGCTGGCGCCGCTTCCACGCAGACCTGGGATTGCTGCACCTGGACACCCCGGTGGAGCTGGCCGCCGGCGCCTATGCCGACCTGCGCATCTTCGCGGGCTACTGCGGCTGGGAACCCGGACAGCTCGAGGGGGAACTGATGCGGGGCGACTGGCACCGGGTTCCGGTTCGCGACGAGGATGTCTTCGGCGTCGACCCGCAGGACCTGTGGCGACGGGTGCTGCGCCGCCAGGGCGGTGACCTGTCCTTTTTCTCCACGTGGGCTGAAGATCCCGAGTCGAACTGAACCGGCTCGTCGGGGCGGCTTAATCAAACCGTTACCATGGCGCGTGGACGCGTGCCCGCCGTTCAGGGGCGGGCCGCAGGAGGTGGACAAGTGGAGAACAGTCACGGGGGAAACCGCATCCTCGTCATCGACGATGATGCGGCTCTGGCCGAGATGCTCCAGATGGTCTTGCGCAGCGAGGGATTCGAGACCGCGTGGTGCGGATCGGGAGAGAAGGCGCTGGACGCCTTCCACCAGCATCGGCCCGATCTGGTGCTGCTCGACCTGATGCTGCCAGGCCGCGACGGCATCTCGATCTGTCGAGACATCCGCGCCGAATCGGGCGTGCCGATCGTGATGCTGACCGCCAAGAGCGACACCATCGACGTCGTGACCGGCCTGGAGGCGGGCGCCGACGACTATGTCAGCAAGCCCTTCAAGGCCAAGGAGCTGGTGGCGCGCATCCGTACCCGGCTGCGCCGATTGGCCGACGACACCGACCACGACCTGATCAGGATCGGCGACCTGACGATCAGCACCGTCAGCCACCAGGTGCGTCGCGGAGACCAGACGATCGCGCTGACCCCCCTGGAATTCGACCTGCTGGTGGCGCTGGCCCGCAAGCCGCGCCAGGTCTTCACCCGCGAGACGCTGCTGGAGGAGGTCTGGGGCTACCGCCACGCCAACGACACCCGGCTGGTGAACGTGCACGTGCAGCGTCTGCGCTCCAAGATCGAACGAGATCCCGAGCATCCCCAGATCGTGGTGACGGTGCGTGGCGTCGGTTATCGCGCCGGCGAGACCTCCTGAGCAGCCCGGATGGACAGGCTCTCGCGCTGGTGGTGGTCGTCGCTGCCGCTGCGGGTCATCGGACTGACCTTGGCTGGATCCGTGCTCGTGATGGCGATGGGTGGCATCGTGCTGATGCGGCAGGCCAGCGACGGGGTGCTGCAGGCCAAGCGACAGACCTCGGTGGCCGAGGCCTCGGCAGCGCTGCAACGCATGCAGACCCAACTGCGCACCAGCGACCTGCGCACCGCCTCGCTGTACGAGCGGCTCAACCAGCTGGCCGACGAGGCAGGGTCGCAGCCCAACCAGTACCACGTGGTGATCCAGGGGCCGGTCTCTCGTTTCGTCTCCCCGGCCATCACCGAGCGCAGCGTGCCGGACTCGCTGGTGCAGGCCGTCGCCCAGGGGGAGGGCATGTTCGTCACCCCCACCACCGTCGACTGGGCCGATCCGGCGCTGCAGGACGAGCCGGGGCTGGCGATCGGTGCGACGCTGCAGGCACCCTCCAGCACGGAACGCTTCCCGATCTACTTCGTCTTCCCCCAGTCAAACGAGGTGCGGACGCTGCGCCTGCTGCGCGGCGCCATCACCTCCACCACCATCTTCCTGCTCGTGGCACTGGCCTTCATCGCCTGGCTGGTCTCGCGCCACGTCGTCAGGACCGTGCGGGAGGCCTCGGTGGCGGCCTCCCGGATCGCCGCCGGGAACTTCGACGAACGGGTCGCGGTGCGCGGCACCGATGACCTGGCCAGCCTGGGCACCTCGGTGAACAACATGGCCGCGGAGCTGACCAGCCAGATCGGCCAGTTGGAGAACCTGTCGCGGGTGCAACAACAGTTCGTCTCCGACGTCTCGCACGAGCTGCGCACCCCACTGACCACGGTGCGGATGGCCGCAGACCTGCTGCACGACAGCCGTGACCAGATGGATCCCTTCGCCGCCAGGTCCACCGAGTTGATGCACGACGAGCTGGAACGCTTCGAGGCGATGCTGGCAGACCTGCTGGAGATCAGCCGCTTCGACGCGGGCGCCGCGGTGCTGACGGCGGAGGAGACCGACCTGGTGGGCTTGGTGGCGCGAGAGATCGACGCGCAGCGTGCCTTTGCCGCCAGCCAGGGCTGCAGCGTCGAGTTCCGGCACCCGCCCAGCGCCTTGGCAGAGGTGGACGGCCGACGCATCACGCGCATCGTGCGCAACCTGCTGACCAATGCCATCGAGCATGCCGAGCAAAGACCCATCGAGGTACGCATCGCCGTGGACGAATCGGCGGTGGCCGTCGCGGTGCGCGACCACGGGGTGGGCCTGCCGCCGCACGCGGCCGAGCAGGTCTTTCGTCGCTTCTGGCGGGCCGATCCCAGCCGCACCCGCGCGGTGGGCGGCACCGGGTTGGGGCTGGCGATCGCACTTGAGGATGCCACCCTGCACGGCGGCACCCTGCGGGCCTGGGGGCGGCCGCGACGCGGTGCCCAATTCCTGCTCACCCTGCCACGTGTGCAGGGCGAGCCGCTGACCGGCAGCCCGCTGCCGCTGGTTCCCCGGGAGGTGCCGTGACCAAGCGATGGCGGCCGGGGCTGGTCTCGGCATCGCTGGTGCTGTGCCTGCTGCTGACCGGATGCGCCACCGTTCCCACCGAGGGGGCGGTGGAACGGGTGACTCCTCCCAACCAGACCCACGCCAAGAAGGGCGTCGAGGTGCGCCCGGTGCCCCCGCAGCGCGACGCCTCGCCCGATGCGGTACTGGCCGGATACCTGGACGCCATGGCATCACTGGAGCCGGGCTTCACCGTCGCGCGGCAGTACCTCACCCCCGAGGCGGCTCGCGACTGGCGGCCGGCGGCTGGCGTGACGGTCTTCGACGGTGACACCCGCAGCAGCATCCCGGGCAGCACCACCGCCGGGATTCAGGCCCGGGTGGTGGGCTCGCTCGACGCGCAGGGGCACTACACGGCCGTGACGGGCCGGATGCTGCGGCGTGACTTCACGATGGAGCAGGTGGACGGTCAGTGGCGCATCAGCAACCCTCCTCCGGGGCTGCTGGTGAGCCACTACACGCTGGTCAACCGATTCTCGCCCACCTCGGTGTGGTTCCTCACGCCCGGGTCCAGCACCTTGGTGCCGGAGCGGGTCTGGCTGGCCAGCAACCCGGCGGGGCCGAGCGAGGCGGTGCGGGCACTGCTCCACGGCCCCTCCGACTGGTTCGCCCCGGCAGTCTCGACCGCCATCCCCGCCGGTACCAGGCTGGGGACCGGCGGTGTCACGGTGAGCGACGGTGTGGCCGAGGTGCCCCTGGACGGCGAGCTCACCGCCCTGCCAGACCGGGCGCGGGTGCAGGTGATGGCGCAACTGGGGTGGACCTTGAAGGCCTTCCCCGAGGTGAATGCCGTGCGGGTGCTGGTGGAGGGCCGCCCTTGGGGTACCCCGGTGCACGGCCTGGCGGCTCCCATCCCGATCGAGGACCTGCCGGGGCTGCCCCCGGTGCCCCTGGCCGGTGACGACCAGCCCTTCGCCGTCGTCGACGGCAGTGTGGGGCGGCTCGACGACCAGGGATCCTTCTCCGTGCTGGGCGGCAGGCTCGGCGCTGGAGATTGGGGCGAACGGGCGGGGGAACTGGCGGTCTCGTCCACCAGCTCCACCATCGCGGTGGTCAACCAGGACGGCACCACGCTGCACAGCAGCAGGCTGGGCCGCGACTCGCTGACCCTGCGGCTGCGGGCCGACAAGATCACCAATCCGGTGGTCACCACCACGGGCGTGGTGTGGGCCAGCGTGGGCGGGGACGCCTCACGCGCCCTGCGTCGCAGCGTCCCGGACTCCGCCGAGTTGCAGCCGGTGGAGGTGCCCGAGTTGAAGGGTGCCACCATCCAGGCGCTCGCCGTCTCGCCGGAGCAGACGCGGTTGGCCGTGGTGCTGCGCCGCGGCAGCACGACGCAGCTCGCGGTCCTGCGGCTCCACGGGGAGAAGGTCGACGGGATGCGGGTGATTCCGCTGCAGGTGTCGCAGCTGGCCCTCGACCAGGTGCTCGACGTCGGGTGGACCGGTGCGGAGCAGCTGATGGTGCTGGCCTCGCAGCGTGCCGAATCCCGCACCAGCGCCTACCTGGTCAGCGCCGACGGCTCCCAGGTGGACGACGTCGGCCCGGCCGGGGAACTCGAACTGGTGGAGCTGGTCACCAGGCCGCAGGACGACGGGGCAGTGGCGCTGCTGCGCGACCGCACCGGCCAGGTGCTGCGCTACGAGTCGGCCTGGCGATGGCAGATCCTTCCCCAGGAAGTGCAGGGTCTGGCGGTTCCTTCCTGAGGAGAGCGCCACTTGGCTGGCGGTTCGCGGACGCGACCTTGTCCACAGCTTCGACGGGCCGAGGATCTGTCCACAGCCCGGCCGGACACGCTGGTGCCCGGGCAGGAGGCGGGCGAGGCTGGGGGAGTGCTGGACGAACTTGCCGATCTACTGCTGGGGGCGTGTTGCCCGGGCTGCCAGCGTCCCGGACTGGGCCTGTGCGCCGGGTGCCGAGCGGCGATCGACGAACCGGCCCGGTGGGCCCGAGACCTGGGTGGGGCGGGCAGGTTGACCGGCCGGGTGGCCTCGGCGGGTGACTACCGAGATCCGCTGCGCAACCTGTTGAGCGCCCACAAGGATCGCGGTGCGTGGAGCCTGGCCCCGGTACTGGGAGCCCGACTGGCCCTGGCGGTGCGGCTGGCCGCCTCCCTGGCCGAGCGCGACTCGTGCCCCGACGCGCCGCCCCTGTTGGTGCCGGTGCCGTCCTCGCCCCGGCAGGTGCGCCAGCGTGGCTACGACCACGGGGTGGTGCTGGCCCGGCAGGCGGCTGCCGTGCTGCGACACGAGGAAGGGTGGGGCAAGATCTCGGTGCTGCCGGCGCTGCGTCGCGTGGGCTCGGTCGCCGACCAGTCGGGCCTGGGACGAATCGAGCGCTTCCACAACCAGGTGGGCAGCATGCGAGCTCGCGCGGCACGGGGTCGGCGACAGGTCATCGTGGTGGACGACATCAGCACCACCGGGGCCAGTCTGGCGGAGGCTGCCAGGGCCCTGGCGGAGGCCGGTTGGAGCCCCGTGGCGGGCGCCGTCGTGGCCCATCCCAGCCGGGCCCCCAAGCACGGTCCAATGGCATTCGAGCAATTTGCCGAACATCCCTTGAATTGCCTCTGATAAGCGGTAACGTGTGGTTATGGCACGGCAGACAAGCACTTCTGGACTCGATTCCGGGAGTCCTTGCGGTCCGTGCCATGTTCATTGACGGGGCCTGCTGCGTGCGGGCCTCACCGATCGAGGAGGATCACCATGGACATCGTCGTCACCGGACGCCACTGCACCATCAGCGACGCCGTGCGCGAGCAGGTCACCCAGCGGCTGGCAAGCGTGGAGAAACTCAGGGACCGCGTCATCCGCATCGAGGTCGAGTTCACCTCTGAGGAGTCCAAGGGCAACCCTCACGACAACATGTTGTGCGAGATCACACTGCGCAGCAAGGGGCCGGTGGTGCGCGCCGAGGCGTACGCCGACGACAAGATGGTGGCCTTCGACAAGGCCATGGACCGGTTGAAGACCCAGCTGCGCCGCGCCAGCGACCGCCGCAAGAACCATCGCGGCCTGCGGGCACACCAGGTGGTGGCGGCGCTCGAACCGCTGCCCACCCCGGAGGAGACCGGCCCCGAGACCAAGAACGTGGCCGGGATCACCGTCACCGGTGACGGTCCGCTGGTGGTGCGTGAGAAGGAGTTCACCTCCGCTCCGCTCACCCTGGCACAGGCCCTGGACGAGATGGAGCTGGTCGGGCACGACTTCTTCCTGTACCTCGACGCCGACAGCGGCAAGCCGAGCGTGGTCTACCGCCGCAAGGGCTATGACTACGGCGTGATCCACCTGAGCCAGGCCTGAGGCCCAAGTCACGTCCGAGGCCCGCATCTCCCGCCGAGGGGGTGCGGGCCTCGTCGTGTGCCGACGGGCTCCCGCAGCCAGGTGGTCAGGCGTTGGCCACCACCTGTTGGGTGAATCCTCGCGCGATGCTGCGGCTGGCGGGCTCCACCAGGTGGTCGACGGCACGCATCCGGTCGAGCATGGTCGTGGCGCGGCTCTTGTGCTCCTGCGCCCACCAGTACTGCATCAGCTCGGGGCTGGCCTCCGGGTGGAACTGCACGCCCACCACGGAACCGAGCCGGAAGGCTTGGTTGGGGCAGGTGCTGCTGCGTGCCAGCTCGACGGCTCCCTCGGGAAGCTCGCTGACCACGTCGTGGTGGCTGGCTGGCATCGGCCCACCATGACGGGCCGCCTCGCCGAGCACCGGGTCGTCCACTGCGCCGGCCAGCCACTCGAGTTCGACGGGGCCCTCCTCGCTGCCCTCGTCGGGGGCGAGTGCCACCGTGCCGCCCAGGGCTCGGGCCGCCAACTGGTGGCCCAGGCAGATGCCCAGGATGGGGACGTCGATGGCGTGCGCGTCCGCGATCAGGTCCTCCACCTGGCTGATCCACCGGTGGTCGGACTCCACGCTCATCCGCCCGCCCAGCACGAGCAGGCCGTCGCCGATCGTCTCCAGGTTCGGAACGTCTTTGGTGGCCAGGTCGATCACGGTCAGGCGCACGTCCTCGCGCAGCCAGGCGTCGAACCGCTCCAGGGGAACATCGGCTTCGGGCTGCAGGACGGTGATACGGGGTTTCTTGGCCATGCGACGAGCCTACTGGCCGTCAGCGCGGGAGCACCGGCACCGGTCGCACGCCCGGGTGGCTCAGGTCCAGGGGCGCGGATCAGGCGCAGGGGCACGGATCGGGTCAGGAGGGCGGGTCGGGGGCACGCACTAGTCTCGAAGACATGCTCGACTACACCGACTACGACACCAGGCTGGCCGGCTATGCCCTGGTACGCGACGCGCAGGGTCGAGTGCTGCTCAGCCGATGGGTGGGTGGCCACACGCCGGCCTGGACCTGCCCGGGCGGCGGCATCGAGTTCGGCGAGACGATTCCCCAGGGCATCGCGCGGGAGCTCCAGGAGGAGACCGGCTACCAGGTGGAGGTGGGACGGTTGCTGGGCGTGCGCACCTTCGAGGTGTCCGCCGCGGACCGGCTCCACCCCTCCCATCGGCCGCTGCGGGTGGTGCAGGTCTTCCACGCTGGCACTGTGACCGGTGGTGAACTGGCCTTCGAGACTGACGGCAGCAGCGACATGGCGGGGTGGTTCAGCGTGGCCGAGATCGCCGACCTGCCGCATGTCGGCAGCGTCGACCACCTGCTCACCCTGATGGGGCAGTGATGCGCCGGCTCACCGCGGGCCAGGCCAGGCGGCTCGCCCTCGCCGCCCAGGGATTCGATCGGCCACGCCCGGACCGGCCGGTCACCATGCGAGACGTGCAGCGCCAGATCGAACGGCTGGCGCAGTTCCAGATCGACACCATCAATGTCGTCGCCCGAGCACACCAGTTCCCCTTGTTCAGCCGGCTGGGGCCCTACGACGTCGAGCTGCTCACCCGGGCCAGCAGCACGGCTCCCCGACGCCTGTTCGAGTACTGGGGCCACGCTGCGAGCCTGGTGGACGTTACCCTGCAACCGGCGCTGCGCTTCCGCATGGCCCGCGCCGCCGACGAGGCGTGGGGCGGGATGCGCAGGGTGCAGGCGGAGGATCCGGAGCTGGTCTCGTGGGTGCTGGGCCAGGTCGTCGAACGGGGGCCGGTGACCGCCCGTCAGATCGAGCACGACGAGCACCGGGAGCGCAGCCACTGGGGCTGGAACTGGTCGCGGACCAAGGCGGCCCTCGAATGGCTCTTCTGGAGCGGCCAGGTCACCGCCGCCAGCCGAAACCAGTCCTTCGAACGGCGCTATGACCTGCCCGAACGCGTGCTGCCGCGAGCCGTCGTCGATGCGCCAACCCCCAGCGACGAGCAGGCCCATGTCGTCCTGGTGCGCCGCGCGGCCCGGGCGCTGGGCGTTGGCAGCGAGAAGTGCCTGGCCGACTACTTCCGCCTCGGCCGCGCCGAGACCCGTGCGGCGATCACCCAGCTCACCGAATCGGGGGAACTCGAGGAGGTCGCGGTGGAGGGATGGCCGGTGCGCACCTGGCTGTGGACGGGGGACGGCCAGTCCCGGATCCCACGTCGCATCCAGGCCCGGGCCCTGATCAGCCCCTTCGACTCACTGGTCTTCGAACGTTCCCGCGCCCTGGCCCTGTTCAACCTGGACTATCGGATCGAGATCTACGTCCCGCAGGCCCGCCGTCGCCATGGCTACTACGTCTATCCCTTCCTGTTGGGCGAGGAGTTCGCCGCCCGGGTGGACCTGAAGGCAGACCGCGCCAGGGGTGTGCTGCAGGTGAAGGCCGCCTGGTACGAGCCCGGCACCAGCCACGAGGCCGGCCACGTGGCCCGGGAGCTGTGGCAGGAACTCGAGCAGCTGGCGGGCTGGCTCGGCCTGGCGCGCATCGAGACCGAACCCAGGGGAGACCTGCCGCTGTGGCCCGGAAGGAAGCCCTAGCCGCGCCCGGCAAGACGGGTGCGGTTCCGGTGACCCCCTAGGATGGGCAGGGTCTGGTCAGTGTCCGTGCGGCACGACCACTCGGGAACCACGCAACCAGGGCGTCTGTGCGCCCACGAGCATCGGCAAGAAGGAATCGACCACATGGGCTTCATGGATCGCCTGCTGAACGTAGGTGAGGGCCGCACGCTGAAGAAGCTGGCCAAGATCGCCGACCAGGTGAACAGCATCGAGGACGACTTCGTCGCCATGTCCGACGACGAGCTGCGCGGCCAGACCGAACTGTTCAAGCAGCGCCTTGCCGACGGCGAGAGCCTGGACGACCTGATGCCGGAGGCCTTCGCGGCGGTGCGCGAGGCCACCAACCGCGTCCTGGGCAAGCGCCCCTACGACGTGCAGATCATGGGCGGTGCCGCCCTGCACCTGTGCAACATCGCGGAGATGAAGACCGGTGAGGGCAAGACCATCGTCGCCCTGATGCCGGCCTACCTCAATGCGCTCACCGGCAAGGGCGTGCACGTGGTCACGGTCAACGACTACCTGGCCCGCTACCAGAGCGAGCAGATGGGGCGCGTGCACCACTTCCTGGGGCTGAGCGTGGGCGTGATCCTGGCCAACATGGATCCGGCCGAGCGACGCGCGGCCTATGGCTGCGACATCACCTACGGCACCAACAACGAGTTCGGCTTCGACTACCTGCGCGACAACATGGCGCTCAGCCTGGACGATTGTGTGCAGCGCGGCCACTACTTCGCCATCGTCGACGAGGTGGACTCCATCCTGGTGGACGAGGCCCGTACCCCGCTGATCATCTCCGGCCCCGCCGAGGACAACCACGAGTGGTACCCGGAATTCGCCAAGCTGGCGCAGCGGCTGGAGCGCGACGTCGACTACGAGGTGGACGAGAAGAAGAAGACCGTCTCCGTGCTGGGCTCGGGAATCGAGAAGGTCGAGGACCGGCTGGGCATCGCCAACCTCTACGAGAGCGCCAACACCCCGCTGATCGGCTACCTGAACAATGCCATCAAGGCCAAGGAGCTGTTCAAGCGCGACAAGGACTACGTGATCATGGACGGCGAGGTGCTCATCGTCGACGAGCACACCGGCCGCACCCTGATCGGCCGTCGCTACAACGAGGGCCTGCACCAGGCGCTCGAGGCCAAGGAAGGCGTCGAGATCAAGGACGAGTACCAGACGCTCGCCACGATCACCCTGCAGAACTTCTTCCGCATGTACGAAAAGCTCTCGGGCATGACCGGCACGGCCAAGACCGAGGAGAGCGAGTTCCAGAAGATCTACGGCCTGGGTGTCGTCGTCATCCCGACGAACAAGCCGATGCAGCGCATCGACCAGAAGGACCTGATCTATCGCACCGAACAGGCCAAGTTCGAGGCCGTCGTCAAGGACGTGGCCGAGCGTCATGAAAGCGGTCAGCCGGTGCTGATCGGTACCGCCTCGGTGGCCAAGAGCGAGATCATCTCCCAGCTGTTGACCCGCGCCAATGTGCCTCACGAGGTGCTCAACGCAAAGCACCATGAGCGCGAGGCCGCCGTGGTTGCCCTGGCCGGCCGAAAGGGCGCCGTCACCGTGGCCACCAACATGGCCGGTCGAGGCACCGACATCATGCTCGGTGGCAATGCCGAGTTCCTGGCCGACCAGGTGCTGCGCAACAAGGGGCTGGACCCGGTTGAGACCCCCGAGGAATACGAGGCCGCCTGGCCCGAGACCCTCGCGGCCATCGAGGAGCAGGTGGCGGCCGAGCACGAGGAGGTCGCCGAGGCTGGCGGCCTGTACGTGGTGGCCTCCGAACGCCACGAATCGCGCCGCATCGACAACCAGCTGCGTGGTCGTTCCGGCCGTCAGGGTGACCCGGGCGAGTCCCGCTTCTACCTGAGCCTGGGCGACGACCTGATGCGCCTGTTCAAGGCCGACGTGGTGGAGCGCGCCATGGTCTCGCTCAAGGTGCCCGACGACCAGCCGATCGAGCACAAGTGGATCAGCAACTCCATCGAGAGCGCCCAGAAGCAGGTGGAGGCGCAGAACTTCGAGATCCGCAAGAACGTCCTGAAGTACGACGACGTGATGAACCGCCAGCGCCACGCCATCTACGCCGATCGTCGCAAGGTGCTCGAGGGCGCCGACGTCGAGCAGCAGCTGCGCGACACCACCAAGCGCGTCGTCGAGGGCCTGGTGCGCGCCCGCACCGAGGGCTTCCACGAGGACTGGGACCTGGAGTCCCTGTGGAACGAGATGCGCACCCTGTACCCGGTGGCACTGGTGCAGGAGGAATGGACCGACGAGCAGGACCAGCAGACCATCGTCGACGCCTTCATCGAGGACGCCATGGGCGCCTACGACGAGCGCGAGGAGGAACTCGGCGAGCAGAACATGCGTGAGCTCGAGCGCCAGGTGCTGTTGACGGTGCTGGATCGCAAGTGGCGTGAGCACCTCTACGAGATGGACTACCTGCGCGAGGGCATCGGGCTGCGCGCCATGGCCCAGCGCGATCCGCTGGTGGAGTACCAGCGGGAGGGCGGACAGCTCTTCAACGCCATGATGGACGCCTTCATGGAGGAGGTCGTGGGCTTCCTGTTCAACCTGGAGGTGCAGGTGAACCAGACCCCGCAGGTGGGCCTGGTGACCGGCGAGGACGGTCAGGCCGTCGACGTCGACAGCCTGCTGGGCAAGGCCGCGCCGCAGATCGAGGCCAAGGGGCTGGGCGCCCGACGCGCACAGAACCTGACCTACAGCGCTCCCGACGAGCAGGGTGAGGTGCAGGCCCGTCGAGCCGCCCCCGAGGAGGATCCCTACGCCGGTGTCGGCCGCAACGCTCCTTGCCCGTGCGGTTCCGGCAAGAAGTTCAAGCTCTGCCACGGCGCCAAGTAGGGCCCGGGCGGTCAGCCCGTCACGCGCATCGCGCCGCTACGGCCGGTGGCAGCATCACCTGGAAGACGGTGATGCGCCACCGGCCGTAGCCGTGTTCCAGGCGCATCAGCGCACAGAAGTGGTGCTGGTCATGCAATTGCACACTGGCCTCCACCACCTGCGGGCTCACCAGACAAGACCGGACGGAGGCGATGGCGGTGCGGCTCCAGTCACGCTGCCGGGCCCAGGCCATCAGCAGGCGGTGGCAGTCCTCCGTCATCCAGTGGCTGGCCTGACCGGGGCTGCGACGCCCCTGCAAGGTCTCCAGCAGGGCGCGGCCCATCACCTGCACCAGCCGGTCCACCTGGTCCTGGCGAGCGCGGGGACGGGGCGTGGCTGGGGCGGGCAGCTCGGGCAGGGGTAGCGCCTCCTGCTCCGGTCTCGAAGGGGTGGGACGTGGCAGGAGTGGGGCGGACAGCCGCACCAGCTGCCCCCGGACCTGGACGGTGGTTGGTTTCATGCCGACAGCCTCACCGGGGAGACCCTGCCCGGGAAGGGGCGTGGCGAAATCTGTGGACAACTGCGCCGGGTCGCTAGATTTGGGGCATGAGCACAACACTCGTCCTGGCCCCGGTCAGCACCGGGCAGGCCGCCAGCCTCTGTCGCGACGGGCGGCTGCAGGGTTGTCAGGCCTTCACCGTCAACGCCCAGCTGCTGGACACCCTCGACCTGTCCGCGGCCGACGACGAGGGCGCCGAGTACGCCTGCATGGTGCTCGCCTCCGTCTGGGGTCTGGCCACGCACGGCGAACGACTGGTGCTGGCGGCCGAGGTTCCCGCCGCACAGGTTGCCGCCGGGGACGAGGCCCACAACGGGGGAGTGCAGCTGCGCGAACTCTCGCTGCGGCAGGTGCAGAGCGTCTTCGCCGACGAGCGGGAGCAGCCGGAGGCGGCCGCTGCCGTGCAGGGCATGAGCCTGGACCAGGCCTGGGAGACCGCTGCCGTGCAGCGGCTGGTGCGCGAGGGCGATCTGCTGTGGCACGGTGCCGAGGAATTGCCGCAGCTGGCGGCGCGACAGGAGGTCTGAGATGCCACGATCACTGTGGAAGGGCGCCATCTCCTTCGGCCTGATCACCATCCCGGTGAAGCTCTACGGGGCCACCGAGGAGAAGGACATCTCCTTCAAGCAGGTGCATCCGGCCGATGGCGGGCGGATCCGCTACAAGCGCGTCTGTGACAAGTGCGGCAAGGAGATCCCGTACTCCGAGATCGGCAAGGGCTACGAGGCTGCCGACGGGCGCCTCGCGATCCTGGACAAGTCAGACCTGGACCAGCTGCCGCTGAGCAGCACCAAGAGCGTCGACGTGGTGCAGTTCGTCGACTGGGACGAGATCGATCCCACCTACTACGAGAAGAGCTATGTGCTGGAGGCCGAGGGGCCGGGCGCCAAGCCGTACGTCCTGCTGCGCGACGCGCTGCGCAAGACGGGCAAGTGTGCGGTGGTGAAGGTGGCGCTGCGCAGCCGCGAATCGCTGGCGCTGATCCGCCCCAAGGACGATCTGCTGGTGCTGCACACCATGCTGTGGCCCGACGAGGTGCGCGACAACTCCTTTGCGGCCCCGTCGCAGGAGGTCAAGGCCAGCGAGGCCGAGGTGGGCATGGCCGAGATGTTCATCACCCAGATGGAGGGTGACTTCAATCCCGCGGACTTCACCGACTCCTACCGCGAGGCGGTGGAAGAGGTGGTGAAGGCCAAGCTGGCCGGCGTCCCGGTGGAGGAGGCCGACGAGCAGACCAGTGACTCCGGGGCCGAGGTGGTCGACCTGGTGGCGGCACTCAAGGCCTCGGTGGAGGCGGCCAAGGCACGACGTGCCGCGGCGGCCGACACATCGCAGCAGAAGGACGACAAGAAGAAGGCGGCAAGTTGATGGTTTCCCGAATGCACTTCGACGACGAGGACGAGGCCATCAAGGCCGCCGAGGCGATCGACCAGGCCGGTTTCGAGGTGGCGCTCATCAAGGAACGCTTCGCCGGCGAGGATGACGACGAGGACGTGGACCACGTCGTCGCCACCCCCGCCAGCGTCGACGAGGTCCGCCCCCTGGTGGGCGAGGACGTCTTCATCGAGGCCGACTGAACCGAGGGCTCGGTCCCCGAGCCGGGTTCTCTTCCGATCCCCGAGCCTGTCGAGGGGTTCAGTTCCGCGCGGCCAGCCAGTCGTCGCCGGCGGCCTGCTGCGCGTCGATGGCGTCCTTGATGTGCGGCGCGGCCTGCTGCTCGACCTTCTTGCCCATCAGCGGGATGTTGACCTTCAGCTCGCCGGTGTAGTCGACGACGGTGCCCTTGCCGCCGGGGTAGAGCCGGGCCTTGCCATTCATCTGGACGGGCATGCCCGGAACCTCGATGACCAGCGTGCCCTCACGCGAGTCGTCTGCGGCCGGCTCGCCCCACTCGATGGTCTGGTTCAGCTTCAGGGCACTGCCGACGAAACGCGCCACCTCCTGCGGCGCGGGCAGCGACATCTGGATCCGAGTGGTGGTGCCGGCCACGTCGATGGTGTGGCTGGTGGCCTCGGAACGGCTCACCAGCTCCTCCAGCCAGTCCTTGTTGGTCATCATGGTGTAGACGGTCTTGGGGTCTGCCGGGAAGTCGAGGCGTGAGGTGATCTCCATGGCTCCCATTGTGTCGGGTTGGCGCGCTGGTGTCTCAGAAGCAGGGCCACGCTCGTGGCGAACGGGAGAAGCGTCGGGCATGATATGACCATGCGGATCGATCTCCACACCCACTCGGCTGTCTCCGACGGCACCGACACCCCCACCCGTCTGGTCCTGAAGGCGATGGAGGTGGGCATGGACATCATCGCACTGACCGACCATGACACCTTCGACGGCATTCCAGAGGCGATCGAGGCCGGCAAGCGCATCGGAGTCAAGGTGCTCGGCGGCATCGAGATGTCCACCGAACTCGACGGACGGTCCGTGCACCTGCTGGGCTACGGCTGCGACCCCTACCATCGTCCCCTGGTGGACGAGCTGGCCAAGATCCGGGTGGCACGCACCGGACGCCTGAAGTCCTTCGCGGAGCGCATAACCGAGCTCGGCATGCCCATCACGGTGGACGACATCATCTCCACCGCCGGCGCCTCGCCGTCGATCGGCCGCCCGCACGTGGCCGACACCCTGGTCGCCAAGGGCTATGTCGCCGACCGTGACGAGGCCTTCGACAAGTGGCTGCGCGAGGACAAGCCCGGTTACGTGCCCCGCTACGCCTGCGAGTTGGGCGCCGCCATCGACCTGATCCACGACGCCAAGGGCATCGCCGTGCTGGCGCACCCGTGGGCCCGCGGCAACGAGGCCCTGCTCACCGCGGAGGTCATCCAGCGGCTCATCGCCGAGCACGGCTTGGAGGGCATCGAGGTGGACCATCCCGACCACGACGAGCGTCAGCGTGAGCTGCTCTTCGCCCTGGGTGGGCGTCTGGGCCTCATCCGTACCGGTTCGTCGGACTACCACGGCCTGGGCAAGCGCAACAATCCGCTGGGCGGCGAGAACACCCGCGCCACCGCCTACCGCGAGATGCTGCGTCGCATCCGCCTGCGTGGCGGCACCGCTCCCGCCTGAGCCCAAAGCATCCCGCCTGAACCACGCATCCAGCTTGAGCAAGGCAGCCTGACTGCCCGACGCGGCGTCGCCCCGACGGGCGGCGCCGCGTCTGCGCTAGGGTGGGCACATGTTGATGACACCCATTCAGTGGTGGCTGCCCTGCGGCAGCCGAGCGATGCGGTGATCGACCAGATCATGTGAAGAGACCAGGGCTGCCGGAATCGGCGGCCCTTTTGCGTGCGCGGGGGCAGCCGTCCGGCGCGACGAGAGGAAGCCATGAGCCAGAACCAGCAGCAGACCGAGCCGGAGCAGTCGGCCGACGTGCTCTCCGAGGAGATCACCGACGCCTCCCTCAACCACTCGCTGGAACGCAGCCGTCAGATCGAGGCCGACATTGCCGTCAACCCCGGCAAGTACCGCATCCTCACCGGCGATCGGCCCACCGGCAAGCTGCACATCGGGCACTACTTCGGCTCGCTCAGCAACCGTGTGCGGCTGCAGAACCTGGGCGTGGAGACGATGCTGATCGTCGCCGACTACCAGGTGATCTACGACCGGGATGGTGTGGGCACGCTGCAGGACAATGTGCTCAACGGCATGGCCGACTACCTCGCCTGCGGCATGGATCCCGAGAAGTCCACCATCTTCACCCACTCCTCGGTGACGGCGCTGAACCAGCTGATGCTGCCCTTCCTGAGCCTGGTCACGGTGCCCGAGCTGCACCGCAACCCCACGGTCAAGGATGAGATGGCG
Organism: Luteococcus struthionis; assembly: GCF_048595755.1. Taxonomy (GTDB): domain Bacteria; phylum Actinomycetota; class Actinomycetes; order Propionibacteriales; family Propionibacteriaceae; genus Luteococcus. The sequence continues at coordinate 3,053,010 of NZ_CP184360.1, read as the reverse complement.
AACAACCCGCACCGCCCGATGAGCGGACTGATGCTCACCTTCCCGGTGCACCAGGCCGCCGACATCCTGTTCTGCAAGGCAAACCTCGTGCCGGTCGGCAAGGACCAGCTGCCGCACATCGAGATCACCCGCGTCATCGCCCGCCGCTTCGACGAACGTTACGGCCGCGTCGACGCCAAGGCCCCGGTCTTCCCGCAGGCCGATGCCCTGATGAGCCCGGCGCCGGCCATCCTGGGCCTGGACGGCACCAAGATGAGCAAGTCCAAGGGCAACACCATCGAGATCGGCATGACCGCGGACGAGACCGCCAAGCTCATCAAGCGCGCCAAGACCGACTCCGACCGCCACATCAGCTATGACCCGGTCAACCGCCCCGAGGTGAGCAACCTGGTGATGCTCGCCGCGCTGGCCACCGGGGGAGACCCGGTCCAGATCGCCGACGAACTGGGCGACGCCGGCGGCGGTGGCCTGAAGAAGCTGGTCACCGAGGCGATCAACGAGCACTTCGCGCCCATCCGTGCCCGCCGCGCCGAACTGGCCGCCAACCCCGACCACCTGCGCGCCGTGCTGCGCGCGGGCAACGAGAAGGCCAATGCCATCGCCGAGCAGACCCTCTCCGAGGTGCGCGAGGCGATGCAGATGAACTACTGACCGGCCGCCCGGCGGACGTTCGGCGTCAGTACGAGGCGCGTCGGGTGCGGTCGGAGCGTTCGGTGCCGAACTCGGCAGCGATCTGCTCCGACCCGCGCGCCAGCATGGCCACGTCGGCGGCCACCAGGATGTAGTCCACCCCGCGGGTGAGCATCTGGTGCGCCTCGTCGGTCTCGAAGGTGTTGACCCCCACCGGCTTGCCGGCGGCGTGCACCACGTCGAAGGTGTGCTGCACGGCGGCGACCACGTCGGGATGGTCCTGCTGGCCGATCAGTCCCATCGAGGCGGCAAGGTCTGCCGGGCCCACGAAGATGCTGTCGATGCCGTCCACGGCGGCGATCTCGGCGGCATTCTGCACGCCGTCGGCGTTCTCGATCTGGACGTGGACGCCCACGTACTCGGAGGCGTGCTCCAGGTAGCCGTCCACCCGGTTCCAGCGCCCGGAGCGGGCCAGCGCGGCACCCACGCCGCGACGCCCCCGCGGCGGGTAGTGGGCGGCCTCGACGATGCACTGGGCCTCCTCGGCATTGCTGACCATCGGCACCAGGATGTCCTGGGCCCCCAGATCGAGGATCTGCTTGATCAGCACCGTGTCGGCCACCGGGATGCGCACCACGGGTCGGATCGGGTAGCCGCCCACTGCCAGCAGCTGGGCCAGCACCGACTCGATGCCATTGGGGGCGTGCTCCATGTCAATGAGCAACCAGTCGAGACCGCTGCCGGCGCAGATCTCCGCCACCAGGGGGCTTCCGGAGCACACCCACATGCCCACTTGGGGCGTCTGGGCGGCGGCGAGGGTACTGGAGAAGGTCGGCTGCAGATAGTGAGGCATGGGGCCAGTGTCCTCCCGCCGTGGAGGCTTGTACAGCAGTCGTCCCGCCGCCCGGATCGGGCGGCGGGACGAGGGGTCACGCGCTGGTCTCGGCGACTGCGGTGCGCTCAGCTGTCGCTGCTGGGAGCCTCACCGGTCTGGGCACCCTCACCAGTCCGAGTGCCTTCACCGGTGCTGCGCCCACGGCCACGGCTGCGGCGACGACGGCGGGGCTTGCGCTCGCCGTCCACGGCCACGGTATTGGTCTGCTCGGTGTTCTTGGCCTCACCGGCATCCGCCGTCGGGGTGGTCGAGGTGCTGCCGTCGACGGCCACCGGCTCGCCATTCTTCAGGCGGCGACGGCTGCGGCGGGGGCGTTCGCTGCGGGGTTCACGGGGACGCTCGGTGCCTCGCTCGCCACGGCTTTGGTCTCCACGGCCCTGGTCTCCTCGTCCGCGTCCACCGCGGCCACGGTCGTCACGCTTGGGACGGTCCTTGGGCACCGCGCCGGGCAGTCGACCCTTGGTGCCTTCGGGGATGTCCAGGTCGGAGTACAGGTGCGGCGAGGTCGAATAGGTCTCCACCGGGTCGTCGAAGTCCAGCTCGAGGGCCTTGTTGATGACCTTCCAGCGCACGATGTCCGCCCAGTCCACCAGGGTGATGGCCACGCCCTTGGCGCCGGCGCGGCCGGTGCGGCCGATGCGGTGCACATAGGTCTTGGCGTCCTCGGGACACTCGTTGTTGATGACGTGGCTGACGCCGGTGACGTCGATGCCACGAGCGGCGACGTCGGTGGCCACCAGCACCTTCACCTCGCCGGCACGGAAGCGCTTGAGCGCCTTCTCGCGCATCGACTGATTGAGGTCGCCATGGATGCTGGCGGCGTCGAAGCCGCGGTCCTCCAGGTCGTCGGCCAACCGCTGGGCGGCGCGCTTGGTCTTGCAGAAGACCATCACCTTGTCGACGTCATTGGACTGCAGGACCCGGGCGATGATCTCCGGCTTGTCCAGGTTGTGCGACTGGTAGACGAACTGCGTGGTGTCGGGAACCGTCGCCTGCGCGTCGTGGCCTTCGGCCCGCACATTGATCGGCTGGTGCATGTGGGCCCGGGCCAGCCCGACGATGGCGCTGGGCATGGTGGCCGAGAACATCAGCATCTGGCGCTCGGCCGGGGTCTTGGCGATCAGGTGTTCCACATCGGGCAGGAAGCCCAGGTCGAGCATCTCGTCGGCCTCGTCCAGCACCAGCATCCGCAGCCACGACAGATCCAGCGCGCCGCGGTCGGCGAGGTCCTTGATGCGTCCGGGGGTGCCCACCACGACGTCGACGCCGCGCTCGAGGGCCTCCAGCTGGGGCTCGTAGCCGACGCCGCCGTAGACGGTCAGCACACGGACCTTGCGGATGGTCGAGGCCACCTCGAGGTCCTTGGCCACCTGCAGGGCCAGTTCACGGGTGGGGCACAGCACCAGGGCCTGGGGCTTGCCGGGGGGCATGGCCAGTTCCTCGTAGCCCTCGTCGCCCTCCAGCAGGCTGCGCTGCAGGATGGTGATGCCGAAGGCCAGGGTCTTGCCGGTGCCGGTGCGGGCCTGGCCCATCAGGTCGGTGCCTGCCACGGCAATCGGGATGGCCAGCGACTGGATCGGGAAGGGGTGGGTGATGCCCACGGTCTCCAGCGCCTGCTGGATCTCGGGCATGACGCCCAGGTCGTCCCAGGTGGTCTCGACATCGGGCGCGGGGGTGGCCACGTCGTCACCGACGAGGGCATCGACGCGTTCGGCGTCGGCATTCAGTTCTTCTGTCACCGTTCATGACTTTCTCATCGTCCGATCGTCAGACCGGCTCGGATCGCGCAGGTGGCCGCTACCGGCGGCACCCGCCCGCGGTGGGGCTGGGCGCCAGGCTCGGGGCTCGACCTGCCCCCTGCACAGGACATGCAGTGTGTCTAGGCTACCCGGTGGGCCCAGCAGCCGCGCAGGACACGCCCCGTGGGCGGACGGGCGATGGCCGGTGAGGCTAGCCTTGGGGCCGTGAGTCAGACACAGGGGACGACCGGCCAGACACGGCAGGCCAAGCGCGCGGGGGCCAGGGCCGAGGTGCAACTGCTCGGACTGGTGGCCTACGGATCACTCGCAGCCTTCGAGCGGACCGCGGCTTCCTCCGCCGCCGCACAGGCCGTGGCCGACAAGTTGGTGCTGGCACGCATCGCGGCGCAACGTTTCAGCCATCTCGACCGTCTGGAGGGGGCGTTGGCCGCGCGGGGGAGCGGCCTCAACGAGGCGATGACACCCTTCGCCGCACCGATCGACGCCTTCAACCAACACACCGAACCGCGCACCTGGGCCGAGGCCTTGGTGAAGCTGTGCATCATCAGCGGACTGGTGGATGATTTCGCCAACCAGGTGGCCGAGCAGCTCCACGACGAATTGCGCGAGATCCTGATGGGCTCGATCGACGATGCGGAGCTGGCCTCGGCACCGAGTGCCATGCTGCAGCAGTGTCTGACCGAGAACCCGGACGACCGGGGAAGGCTGGCACTCTACGGCCGCCGACTGCTGGGAGAGGCGCTGAGCCAGGCCCAGCGAGTCTCGGCCCAGCACGCCGAATTGACTGCCCTGCTCACCGGTGATGGGCAGGGAGGCGACGACCTGGCCCAGATCAGCGAGTTGATGACCCGCTTGGCGTCGATGCACGCACGGCGCATGAAGGATCTGGGCCTGGCCGACTGAGCCAAGCTGGATGAACCCAAGCTGGATTGAACCCAGGTCGGGTTTGACTCGGGCTGGGTTGGATCAGACGGAGCCGAAGCCGACGGGGCGGCTGAGTTCCTTGCCCAGGTCGAGGTAACCGATCTGGGCGGCGGGCACCAGCACCCGTCGACCCTTCTCATCGGTGAGGGTGAGCAGGCCACCCTCGTTGACAGCGGTACGCAGCGCCTGTTCGACCTCGTCGGCCGAAGCCTCGGTCTCGATGCTGAGCTCGCGGGGAATGTTGTTCACGCCAATCTTGATTTCCACGCACCCAACCTACCCGGTGCTTCAGACGGCGACAGGATCCGCGCTCGCGACGCCCTGCACCCGCAGCAGCGCGACGGTGATGTTGTCACGCCCACCCTGTTGGTTGGCCCACTCCACCAGTCGTTCACAGGCCTTCGCGGCGTCGCCCGCGGCGGCCTCGGCGGTCTGCTGCACCAGCGTCGACATCTGCTCACTGGGCGAGCAGTAGTTCCACAGCCCGTCGGAGCAGACCAACAGCCATCCGGCGCCGGTGACGGTGCGGGTGGTCTGCCGCGGGGTCACGTCCTGGGCATCGGGGCCGAGCCAGCGGGTGATCGCGTGGGCCTGGAACCCGTGCTCTGCCTCTTCCCGGCTCATGCCCAGCTCGATGCGCGCCTGGGCCACCGAATCGTCGACGCTGAGCAGTTCGGCCTGCTGGTCGTCGCCGATCCAGTAGGCACGGCAGTCACCGACATTGGCGACGGTGATCCCTCCGCCCGCCAGCACCACGGTGATCAGCGTGCACGAGCCCGGGGCGCCCGAGGAGCTCGGCTGGGTGAGGACGGCATCGTTGGCCGCCGCGAAGGCATCCACCAGGGTGGCGTTGATCTGGTCCTGCCCGGCCTGCGGCATGGAACGCAGCATGGCCACCATCGTCGAGCAGGCCACCTCGGCTGCGGTGGCGGCCGAGTGCTCGGAACCCCGCGAGGTCGAGACACCGTCGCTGATGGAGACCACGGCCACCTGCTGACCGTCGTCGTCCTCCCGGCCGCCCAGGGCCAGGGCATCCTGGTTGACCTCGTGGCGTTGTCCGACGTCACTGCACCCGGCCAGCCAGGCCAGGGGCGCGAGAGTGTAGTGGGCCCGGACGTGCCGGTCCGACTCGAACACACCGATGGAGGGTGTTGAGCGGTCGTGATCGGTCATGGATGAATCTCACCACGCGCGTAGGTGCCAGTTCCAGTCGGACGCGGCACAGGAGCAGCAATTGTTTCCTGCAGCAACTCGAACCACAGGTCACCGTGCTCCTCGACGCGCTGCAGCACCTGGGCCGGGGTGAACCGCAGCGCGTCCGGTTGGTCGACGGCGGCCACCTCGTCCCAGGTGACGGGAGTGGACACGCTCTCGCGTGGCAGGCCCCGCAGGGAGTAGACAGCAACGGTGTTGCGGGCCGCCCGGTTCTGCAGGTAGTCGATGAAGATTCGGCCCGGGCGCTGGTCCTTGGCCATCACGGCGACGAACTGGTCGGGTGCCCTTGAGGCCAGGGACTCGGCAAGACCTCGCACATGGGCCACCACCTGCTGCCAGGGGGTTGGTTCGATCGGGGCGAAGACCTGCAGGCCCTTCGAGCCGGAGGTCTTCACGAAGGGAACCATGCCGTCGCGGGCCAGCTCGGTAGCCACCACCATCGCCGCGCGGGCGGAATCGACCACGGTGGTCTGCGGGCCGGGATCAAGGTCGACGACCAGACGGTCGCTCAACACCAGTTCCTCGGCCTCCAACGGGATCGGCTCCTGCGGCCGCGCTGCGCCGGTTGCCAAGCCGTCCACCCGCCACTGGGGCACGTGGATCTCCAGGGCCGACAGGTTGGCCAACCAGACCAGCGTGGCGGGTGAATCCGCCAACGGATAGTTCACCGGGGTGTCGGCCGCATCGACGCGTTGGGTGGCCAGCCAGTCGGGCGCCCCGGCCGGAACATTCTTCTCGTAGAAGGACTCCGCGCTGGTGCCCTGCGGAAAGCGGCGCCGGGTCAGGCACCGCCCCAGCAGATGGGGGAGCATCACCGGCGCGATGCGCAGGTAGTAGTCGATGGCCTCTGCCTTGCTGAATCCGTTCGAGTAGAGCTGCCGCTCCAGGCTGGTCAGGGTGAGCGGCCGCCCGTCCACCTCGGTGTGGAGCGGGGTGCTCTGCGGTTGTGGGGGCATGCCGCCATGATGCCGCAGCAGGTCTGCCCAAGGACAGGAGTGGGCTCCGGGGAATGCTCCCCGGAGCCCACTGGGTCGACGCTGACCCGCGTCAGTTCCCTGTGCTGGTCCCTGTGCTGGTCACAGGGCTCTGGTCACAGGGCGCGAACCCTGTCTGCCTGGTTCCCCTTGGGGCCCTGCACGATGTCGAACTCGACGGCCTGACCCTCGTCGAGGGAACGGAAACCCGTCGAGTCGATGGCGCTGTAGTGGACGAAGACGTCCTCCTGGCCACCATCGACCGAGATGAACCCGAAACCCTTTTCGGCATTGAACCACTTCACGGTTCCTGTTGCCATGACTGAACTCCCCACTGGACCTACGTGTCTGCACGGAAGCCGCACTGCACGGCGTCCGCAGCCCACACTGTCACATCCGGGGGCCAACCGGTGAGGGCATCCACCGGGCTTGCACGAAACTGTCACAGGGCTCTGGTTGCATGGTGGCCGTGACGGACAGAACTTTCGTGTTGGCGCCTCCCACCGGGCAGGGCGAGACGGGCCTGCAGCTCGACGCCGAGCAGTCCCGCGTGGTGCAGCACCGGGCCGGGCCGCAGGGTGGGGCGCTGCTGGTGGTCGGGGCGCCGGGCACCGGCAAGACGAGCACCCTGGTGGAGTCGGTGGCAGCACGTGCGGTGGACGGCGACCTGGGGCCGAGCCTGGTGCTGACCTGGTCCCGGCCCGCCGCGCAGGAACTCAGGGCCCGGATCGTGCGTCGGCTGGGACGCAGCCAGGTGGCTCCCAAGGTGATGACGGTGCACGGTTTCTGCCATGCGCTGGTGCGTCGCTTCGGCAGCGTGGAGGGTTCGGACTCCTCGCCCCGGCTGCTGACCGCCCCCGAGCAGGAATTCCGCGTGCGCGAGCTGCTGGCACACCACGACGCGCAGGACTGGCCCCAGGACCTGGTGGCTGCCCGGGGGACGCGGGCCTTCGCCACGGAGGTGCGCGCCGTGCTGGCGCGCACCCGGCAGCTGGGCATGGATCCTGCCGACGTGGCGGGTGTGGGCCGCGCTGCCGGACGTCCCGAATGGGTCGCGGTGGGGGACTTCTTCGACGAGTACCTGGACGTGCTCGACGCCGAGGCGGCACTGGACTACTCGGAGCTGGTGCACCGCACGCGCCTGCTCCTGTTGGATCCGCAGGTGCGCGCCGCGCTGCAGTCCGAACTGACCAGCGTCCACGTCGACGAGTTCGCCGAGTGCGACACCGCCCAGGTCAATCTGCTGGCAGACCTGGTGGCCCTGGGGCTGGAGCTGGTGGCCTTCGCCGATCCCAGCACCACCGTCTTCGCCTTTCGTGGGGCGGAGCTGCGTTCGGTGGTGGACTTCGACGACCTGGTGGGTCGCGGGCAGGTGCCCACCGCCCGGATCGACCTGCTCACCAACCACCGGGCGGCCGCCGACCTCGTGCGTGCCTGCACGACGATCGCGGCACGGCTGCCCAACAACGGGTCGGGGCCGGCGGCGCGGGCCACCGCAGGGGTTGCCCGGGGACGGGTGCAGGCCCAGGTGCACGAGAGCTTCGGCTCGATGGTGGAGCACGTCGCCGGGATGCTGCGCGAGGCCCATCTGGACGGCGGGCTCGACTGGTCGCAGATGGCCGTCATGACCCGGTCCGGCCGGGGAGACCTGCCAGCGCTGAGCCGGGGGCTGGCAGCGGCGGGCGTACCGGTGGAGGTGGCCGGTGACGAGATCGCCCTGGCCGAGGAGCTCGCGGTGCGCCCCCTGCTGCTCGGTCTGGAGACGGCGGTCAGCCTGGTGCGGGGCGAGGACATCGATCCGGATGTGGCGGCGCGACTGCTGCGCTCCCCGCTGGGCGGGCTCGACAGCCTGGGCCTGCGTCGGCTGGCTCGGCTCTTGCGGCGCAACCAGGCCGCCGAACAGGACGAGACCAGCCTGAGCCCGTCGGCCCAGCTGGTGGCCAGGCTCGTGATGGAACCGCACTGGGGCCGGGCCCTGGCCGACGACGAGGAAGGGCTGCCCCCCGAGGTGCGCCGTGCCGTGGCGCTGGGTGAGCTGCTGGCCCAGGTGGGAGGAGTGGTGGCCCGCGGGGGCAGCGCCCAGATGGCCCTGTGGCAGCTGTGGAGCGGAACCCGATGGCCGCAACAGCTGCGCGAACAGGCGCTGGCTGGCGATGACGGATCGCTGCGCGCCCACCGTGACATGGATGCAGTCTGTGCCCTGTTCGACCTGGCGGCGCGCGAGTCGCAGCTGGTGGGAGAGAAGGGCGTGCGGGCCTTGGTGGCCGAGGTGGCGGCCCAGGCCATCCCGGCCGACACCAATCGCGAGTCCGACCTGCGCGACCAGGGGGTGCGGCTGGTGACGGCCCACCGGGCCAAGGGTGAGCAGTGGCCGCTGGTGGTGGTCGTCGGGGCGCAGGAGGGCAGTTGGCCCAACCTGGGGCGTCGCGGCACGCTGCTGGAGCCAGACCGGATCACGCCGCACGGAGTCTTGCCCCCAACCCCCACCAGCGCGGTGCTGGCCGAGGAGCGGCGCCTGTTCCACCTGGCGTGCAGCCGTGCCGAGCAGACCCTGGTGGTCTGCGCCGTCGAGGGCACCGAAGGCGAGGGGGAGCAGCCCTCGCGCTTCCTGCAGGAGCTCGGGGTGGAGGTGGAGCATGTGCCGGGCCGGCGTCGCCGCGCGATGACCTTGCCCGCCCTCGTCGCCGAACTGCGAGCCGTGTGCACCGATCCGAATGCGGCTCCCGCGCTGCGAGAGGCCGCCGCCGTCCGCCTGGCGCGGCTGGCCGACGAACGTGACAGGCAGGGCAGGCCCTTGGTGCCTGCGGCCAACCCGGGCAGCTGGTGGGGGATTCGTAGCTACACCGAGGCACCCGAGCCCGTGGCGAGCCCGGACGAGCCAATCGTGCTGTCCGGATCCCAGGTGGAGACGCTGCTGGACTGCCCCCGGCAATGGTTCCTGGCCCGTCAGGCCCGGGCCGAGGCGCAGCGGGGGAGTGCGGCCTCCCTTGGCTCGGTGATCCACGTGCTGGCCCAGCACGCCCTCAGCGACGAACTGTCCGCGGAGGAACTGACGGGTCACCTGGACCAGGTCTGGGAACAGATCCGCTTCGACGCAGAGTGGTTGTCGGCCTCGGAGCGCACCGAGGCGCAAAGTGCCCTGGAGCGCTTCGAGGCCTGGGCGGAGGCCACGCAGGACCGCGAGGTGTTGGGGGTGGAGGTGGACTTCACCACCACCGTTCAGGTCGACGGGGAAGAGGTGGTGTTGAAGGGCAGCGTGGATCGTCTGGAACGTGACGGCCAGGACCGATTGCGCATCGTCGACTTCAAGACCGGTCGTCACGTGCCCACCCAGGCGCGAGTCGATCAGATGGACCAGCTGGGCATCTATCAGCTGGCCGCCAAGCAGGGTGCCTTCGACGACCTGGCACCCGGCGAACGCCGGGTGGGTGGCGCCGAACTGGTCTACCTGCGCAAGCAGGACGGGAGCCTGCCCTGGCCCAAGGTGCTCAGCCAGCCCTCGCTGGACGAGCTGCCGCACGGCGTGCGCGGTCAGGCGGCCCCCGAAGACGCCGAGCATCCCACCTGGGTGCACGAGCACCTGGGGCGGGCGGCGCGCACCATCCGTGAGGAGCGGTTCGACGCCAGCCGCTGTGACCGTTGTCAGTTCTGTCCCTTCGCGCTGAGCTGCCCGGCGATGCGCACTGCCGAGGAGGTGGGCCGATGAGCCTCGTCCAGTTGCCACGCCCGCGGAGGGTCCTGTCCAGCACCGACGAGCTGTGTGATGCCCTCGGCATCGACTTCTCCGACGAGCAGCTCGCCGCCATCACCGCGCCGTTGACCCCGGCGGTGATCATCGCCGGCGCCGGTTCGGGCAAGACCACGGTGATGGCGGCCCGGGTCGTGTGGTTGGTCGGCACCGGACAGGTGGCCCCGCATGAGGTGCTGGGGCTCACGTTCACGCGCAAGGCGGCGGCCGAACTGGCCCATCGCGTCCGTCAGGCGCTGGAGAAGGCCGGCGTGCTCGAGCCGGACGGCGAGGACGCCGATGGTGAGGAGGTCATCATGACCTATGACTCCTTCGCCGCCCGGTTGGTGAACGAGCACGGCCTGCGCATCGGGGTCGAGACCGATCCGATGATGCTCACCGGAGCCTCCCGGTACCGGCTGGCCTCCCGGGTGGTGAGTTCGGCTGGCGGGCCCTTCGAACACATCTCGCGCCTGCGTCCGGCCAGCGTCACGGAACGGGTCTTGAAACTCGATGCCGACATGGCCTCGCACCTGGTGCGACGCGAGCAGGTGGTGGCGCACTCGCACGAATTCGTCGGCCACCTGGAGCAGGCGCCGCGCAACAATCGCGGCAATGTGTACGCGGCGGTGGGCCAGGCGGGGGCGGCCGCGATGGAGCGCGTGGAACTGCTCGACCTGGTGGACGGCTACCAGCAGCTCAAGCGCGAACTGGGCCTGGTGGAGTTCGCCGACCAGATGGCCGTGGCCGCCGAGCTGGTGCAGCGGGTGCCGGGAGTGTCGGCAGCGGTGCGGGACCGCTTCCGGGTGGTGCTGCTGGACGAGTACCAGGACACCTCGTCGGCCCAGGCACAGCTGCTGCACGGACTGTTCAGCGGCAGCGATCCCCAGCAGGGCCGGGGCCACGCGGTCACGGCGGTGGGGGATCCCTTCCAGGCGATCTACGGGTGGCGCGGCGCCGCGGCCAGCAACATCCTGCAGTTCTCCACCGAGTTCGCCAAGCAGGACGGCAGCCCCGCCGACTCCTACACGCTGAGCGTCAACCGGCGCAGTGGGCAGAAGATCCTCGACGTCGCCAATGACGTGGCCGCCACCTTGCGTGATGACCCGCTGCTGGTGCGTGACGGCCACGAGGCGATCAGTCTGGTGGCGCCGCCCGGCAAGGACGGGGGAGCGGTGCGCGCGGCCACCTTCGAGACCTGGCCGCAGGAAGTGGCATGGATCGCCGACCAGGTGGTGACCGACGGCCGCAACGCCACCGATCCGAGCGGGCAGCCACAGTGGTCCCGGATCGCCGTGCTGGTGCGTCGCAATGCCGACATCGCGTCGATCTTCTCGGCGCTGGTCGATCGTGACGTCCCGGTGGAGATCGTCGGCCTGGGCGGTTTGCTGAGGTTGCCGGAGGTGGCCGACGTGGTGGCCACGCTCACCCTGGTCAACGACGTCACTGCCAACCCGGAAGCGGTCAGGTTGCTCACCGGGCCGCGCTGGCACGTCGGTGAGCGTGACCTGGCGCTGTTGGGACAACGCGCGGTGGAGCTCTCCCGTGAGGTGCGCCCGGAGCGACCCGAGAGCCCAGACCTGTACAGCGACCTGGCCGACGCGATCGCCGACGTCGACCCGGCCGAGGTGGTGTGCCTGTTGGACGCGGCCGAGAACCCGGGGCCGGGGCCGTTCAGTGACCAGGCACGCGAGCGATTCGCCGCCTTCACCGCCGAGCTGGCCGACTTGCGCCAGCACGCCGACGAGCCCATCACCGAGCTGGTGCGTCGCGTGGTGCACACCCTGGGGCTCGACGTGGAGCTGTCGGCCACCGAGGAACTGGCCCGCACCAACCGGCGCAGCCAACTGGCGACCTTCGTCGATGCCGTGGCCGAGTACGTCGACGTGGACGGCGATGCCTCCTTGGGCGGTCTGCTGGCCTGGCTGGATGCGGAACTCGACCATGGCGCGGGGCTCGACCAGGCCACCCCCAGCGAGCGCAATTCGGTCAAACTGCTCACCGTCCATCGCTCCAAGGGGCTGGAATGGGACGTGGTCTACCTGCCCGCCCTGGTGGAGGGCGTCTTCCCGTCGGACCGGGTCACCGACAACTGGACCAAGAATGCGGCGGTCCTGCCGGCCGAGCTGCGCGGCGACGCCGACAGCATCCCGCAGCTGGCCGATGCCAGCAATGCCGCCCTGACCGACTACGGCAAGGAACTGAAGCTGGCGCAGCGCCGATCCGAGGACCGGCTGGCCTATGTGGCCATCACCCGCGCGCGCGAGCAGCTGACTGCCACCGGACACACCTGGCGGCCGGGACTGTCGCGTCCGCGCAAGCCGGCCACCTACCTGGCGAGCGTGATGGCCGAGGCCGACCGGCAGGGGCAGGTGCTGGCGACGGCCCCGCCAGTGGCCGAGCAGAACCCGGCCGCCGCACCCCAGGCCCGGGTGGAATGGCCGATCCAACCCGACCCCGACGCCCGGGAGCGGCGGCTGCTGGCCGCCGAGCTGGTGGAGGGAGCGCGCGAGCGCTTCGCGCAGACCGGCAGTCACGAGGGGCCCGCCGAGCAGCTGACGCTTGACCAGGAGGCTGCCGTGGCTCGCTGGGACGCCGAGATGGAGCAGTTGTTGGCCGAGGCACGGGGCGGTGACCGGGCAGTGGTCGAGGTGCCGATGCCGTCGGCGCTGTCCGCCTCCGCGTTGATGTCGGCCACCCGCGATCCGGAGGGTTTCGCGGCCTCGCTGGTGCGTCCCATGCCCCGCCGGGTCTCGGCCGCCGCCACACTGGGCACCCGCTTCCACGAATGGGTGGAGCGACGCTTCGGGATGGCGACGCTGGTGGATCCCGACGACTGGCCCGCCACGGACCTCACCGAGTCGGACCTGGCCCTTCACCGGCTGGTGCGCGCCTTCGAGCAGGGCCCCTATGCCGACAGGCAACCAGTGGCGGTCGAGGTGCCCTTCGTGCTGGTGCTGGGGGAAAGCCTGCTGCGCGGCCGGATGGATGCGGTCTACGCGGCGGAACCCGGCAGCGGCCACGACTTCCAGGTGGTCGACTGGAAGACCGCCAACCAGCCCAGCGATCCCACCCAGCTGGCGATCTACCGGCTGGCCTGGGCGCAGGCTCGCAAGGTGCCCCTCGAGCGCGTGGACGCGGTCTTCTACCACGTGCTCAGCGGCGAGGTGGAAAGACCTGCGCAGCTGGCCGACGAGCAGGAGCTGGTGCGGATGGCCCACGGTGGGAGCCTGCCCGACCTCCCGGGCCCGGGTAGCCTCTGAACCACCATGGATACTGACGAATCACTGGCCTGGGCGCTGCAACCGGTCCTGGACCGGATGCCTGCGGCGCGAGTCGACGAAGACCTCCTGCGGGCCCTGTGGCAGGCACCTGGGACCAGGATGTTGACCGTCGATTCCCGAGGGCGGGCCGAGGCCGACCCGGAAGGTGCGCCGGTGACCCGGCACGGCGATCGCTACGACCCGCGGCGTCATGTGCTGCTGGGACGCGTCGGTACCACGGTGTGGTTCTGCCACCGTGGCCCGGTGGCGGCGGGGGAGTCCCTGCGGGAGGGAAACCTGACCGGGGCCTGGCGCGAACTCGTCACGGCCGCCACGGCGGTGCTGGCCTGGCATGAGACTGCGGGCTTCTGCCCGCAATGTGGCGGCAGCACCCAGATGAGCCACGGAGGCTTCCAGCGCACCTGCACCCGGTGCGGGTCGGAGGTCTTCCCCCGCACCGATCCCGCGATGATCGTCGCCGTGCTGGACGATCGCGACCGCCTCTTGCTGGCGCACAACGGCAACTGGCCGGAGGGACGCGTGTCGATCCTGGCGGGCTTCGTCGAGGCAGGGGAGAGCGCCGAGCACGCGGTGGTGCGCGAGGTGCACGAGGAGTCGGGCCTGCAGGTCAGCGAGGCCCGCTTCCTGGCCAGCCAGCCCTGGCCCTACCCGCGTTCCATGATGCTGGGCTTCGTGGCCCGCGCCCAGGGCGAGATTCGCGTCGACGGCCAGGAGATCCGCTCGGCGCAGTGGTACACCCCGGAGGAACTGGCCGAGCACCAGTCCGCCGGCCTGACCCTGCCCAGCTCCGGCTCCATCGCGGGGCGGATCATCGCGCGTTGGCGCGCCGGTCAGCTGCCCGCGCCGGAGGGCGTCCTGCGCATCTGATCCGGCTGCGCATCTGAGGAGGCCGGGCATCTAATTCGGCTGGGCCTGGGCCGGATCACCAGCCGCGGGCCAGCCCGGAGGCGCGCACCGCGCGGTTCTCGATGGCCTTGGCGACCGCATCGGGGGTTCCCACCAGCCGCACCCGGTCACTGGCGCGGGTGACTGCGGTGTAGAGCAGCTCGCGGGTGAGCAGCGACGACTCGGCCGGCGGCAGCACGACGGTGACCTCCCGGAACTGGCTTCCCTGTGCCTTGTGGATGGTCATCGCATGCAGGCTGGCGACGTGGTCCAGCAGGAAGGGGGAGAAGGTGCGCGCCTGTTGGCTGCTGCCGATGGCGGCGCGCAGCCCTTGTTCGTGGGCCACCACCACACCGGCGTCGCCATTGGACAGGTCCAGGTCCTTCAGGTTCTGGGTGACCAGCAGGGGACGGCCCAGGTACCACTCGCCCTCGGCGCCATAACCGGCCACCTCGTGGCGCAGCAGGTCCTCCACCATGCGTCCCCACCGGGCCACGCCCCAACGACCCTCCCGGTGGGCGCACAGCAGTCGGTGGGAGTCCAGTGCCTGCAGCGCGCCCGGCACGTCACCGTCGCGGGCGGCAGCGTGCACGGCCTCACCCGTGCGCAGCACCTGGCTGCGCACCATGGGCAGGTCGGTCAGCTGCAGGGCGCCGGCATTGGTGGCCACCAGCTCGACGTCATCCCCGGCCTGGAGCAGTTCCAGCGCACGCTGGTCATCGCCCTGCCGGATTGCCTCGGCGAGGTTCGCGATCCCCTGTCCGAAGCGCCAGGTGTGGGTGAGCACGGTCACGCTGCCACGACGCGGACGTCCCCGGTCCTGCGGCAGGTCTGCGGCGCGCACCAGGTCGGAGAGCACGGCTCCGGCATCCACCGAGGTCAACTGGTTGGGATCGCCCACCAGCACCAGTCGGGTGTCGGGCCGCAGCGAATCCAGCAGCCTGGCCATCATCGGTAGGGCCACCATGGACATCTCGTCGACCACCACCACCTGGTGCGGCAGCGGATTGGCGGGGCCGCGACCAAAGCCACGGCCGGGTCCGCGCGCATCCAACAGCTTGTGCAGGGTGGAGGCCGAGGTCACCGCGGGCCGGGTGATCTCGGGGGGCAGCGCGGACAGGGCCGCGGTGACCGCCTCCTGCAGTCGCGCCGCTGCCTTGCCCGAGGGCGCGGCCAGCGCGATGCGCAGGGGCTCGTCGCTGACGGCCTGCAGCACGGCCAGCAGTTTGGCCACCGTGGTCGTCTTGCCGGTTCCCGGCCCACCGGCCACCACACTGGTCCAGTGGTTCGCGGCGTTGTGGGCGGCCTCTCGTTGGTGGTCGGTCTCGCCCGATGCCAGTCCCCGACCGTCGAAGAGCTGGTCGAGCAGGGCCCCCAGACGCTGCTGGTCGATGCTGGGCACGCTGCGGCGGGCGCGCTCGTCGAGTCGGGTGCGTACCGTGCGCTCCTCGGCCCAGTAGCGTTCCAGGTACAGCAGTCCGTCGACCAGCCGCACTGGGTGCTGGTTCACCGCAATGTCGGCGCCCTGGGCGACCATGCGCGAGCCGCGCAACCGCTCGAGCCAGGCCTCCGGGTCGGGCCAGGGCAGGGCGTCCACGTCATTGTCCGGGTCGGCGGCCAGATCGAGTGCCGGGTCGAGCATCTCGGCCACCACGCGCTGCCGCACCCCGGCAAGGTCGAGGCAGACCGACCCCAGCCGCAGGGCGCGCACGGCCAGCGCCGCGGCCAGCAGCACCTGAGGATCGTGTTCGTTCGACAGGCGCCCCAAGGTCTGCGCCACGTGCACGTCGGGTGCCAGCAGCACACCGGCAGCGTTGAACTCGTGCAGCAGCCCCTGGGCCGAGACCACTTCCACCAGCCGTGCCATCAGTGGCCTCCGATCAGTTCGGAGCAGCGCTCCACCAGGGCGGCACTGGGTTGCCAGGTGAACACGCCGCAGGGAATGCCGTCCACCACCGGGGTTCGTGCCCCGGCCATGCCGCGCACGAACAGGTAGCCGACGCCGCCCAGGTGCGTCTGCGGCTGGTAGCCGGGCAGACGTCGCCGCAGATGACGGTGCAGGGCGACGCAGTAGAGCAGCGCCTGCAGCGGGTAGTGGGCCTCGACCATGGCCAGGGCCATCGGGTCGGGGGAGTAGTGCCGGCAGGTGAGGGTCTCGCCTTCGGCGACCGGGATCCGGTTGGTCTTGTAGTCCACCACCCAGTAGCGCTGGCCGCGGGCGCCGGCGGTACGCAGGACCGCATCGATCGATCCGGTGAGGAAGCCGTTGAGCAGCTTTCCGGCGGCGGGGCTGCTGGCCAGGTGGGCCCCATAGCGGGCGGCGAAGTCGTCGTCGCCGGTCAGTGTGCGGTCCTGCAGGGCCGTGGCCAGGTCGTCGAGCGTGGCCAGCTGGTGCCGCACCCCGCCCATGGGCATCTCGAAATTCAGCTCGGCCAGGCGATCGGCGGGGGAGATGTCGCGCAGGCGTAGGCCGTCGGCCACCACGCCCAGCGGGGTGTCCAGCACTTCTTCCAGCCCGTTGACCAGCGCGGTGGTGTCCAGCCCTTCCACCGGCAGACGCGCGCTGAGATGGTCCACCAGACGCGTCAGGTCGTCGTGCAGCCGCGGTGAGGTGACATCGACCATCTCCAGCACGCCGTGCACCAGGCTTCCGAACTGCGTTCCGCCCGGCAGGGGTGCCAGTGAGGAGGCCAGTTCCGGTGCCTGCGGACGGGGTGCGGTGTCGCCGTGCTGGTCGTCGCGCACCAGGTGCACCACTGGGTCCTCCTGCACCTCCACCTCGTCCAGTTCGGCGGCCTCGACGGGGGTGCTGCGCTGGCCGTGCACCTCCTGCGTGAGCCCCGAGTACGACGTGCGTCGCCACCCGTGGTCGATGCGGCGGGTGAAGCGACGCGCCTCCAGGCTCGGGTAGCCGCTGCGCTCGGCCCGCCACTGGCGGGGCGGGGCCGCAGCGACGGGGACCATCCCTACCAGCGCGGGATCGAGTTGCGGCACGGCAGTGGGATCGGCAGGCAGGTCATAGGCCAGCTCCGGTTGGCTCCCGGGGCGGCGCGGCCCCTGCAGCAGCCGGTGCAGCGCCGATCCCTGGGTGTGCACCTTGGTGGGGGCCCACCACATCACCAGCCGTGACTTGGCTCGTGTCATGGCGACGTAGAGCGTCCGCAGCGATTCGGCACGTTCCTGGGACTGACGAATGGCCTGGCGGGCCGACCACTGGGCGTCGACCCCCAGGTCGAGCACCCGTTCCCCGTCCAGGTGCAGCACGCTGGGGTCTCCCTGCCGCGGTTCGCGGGGCGCCTCGTGGGCGGCCTCGGGCAACAGCACCACCGGGAATTCCAGCCCCTTGGCGCCATGGATGGTCATGATCTGCACGCAGGAGGCGTCGGTCTCGAGACGACGGGTACGGTCGTCGTCCTTGCTGGCGCGTGCCTCCTCCATCCGGTCGGCAAGCCATTCGGTCAGTGCGGCAGGACCCAGCTGGTGCCGCACCGCGGCGTCATTGAGCAGCTGTGCGATGTGGCGCACGTCGGTCATCAGGCGTTCACCATCGGGGCGGGCCAACAACCGCTGTGACAGGTCGGTGTGGTCGGCCAGGGCCTCGTGCACCGCCGGAATGCCCTGGGCATCGAGGATGCGGCTCAGGGTCTTGATCAGCACGGCCAGTTCCGCCATCGAAGGGGCGCCGGGGCGTTCGTCCACCGCTGCCGTCAGGTCGGTCTCGCTCCAGCCCACCAGGCAGCCCAGTGCGGCGCGTTTCATCGCCTGCGCCGAGGGTTCCACCAGGGCTCGCAGCAGATGGAGCCACGACTGGGCCGCCTCACTGGACATCACGGTGGCGGCACCACCGAAGACCGCGGAGACCCCGGCCTCGTCCAGCGCCTGCTTGATCTGTTCACCGCGCCAGTTGGAACGCACCAGCACTGCGATGTCGCGCGGCAGCAGGCTTCGCCACCGCTGGCCGTCGTCCACCTGCCAGCCGTCGGAGAGCAGGCCGATGACCTCGTTGACCAGGTCCTGGTCGACTGCGCGCGCCCCCGACGAGGCCGAGTGCGGGGCCCGCCCCGGCCGGGGCAGGCAGCGCACCTGCACCGCCGGCTGGGCTTGTGGACCACGGATCCGGCTCTGCTGGTGGTGGGACTCGACCTCGCGCACCACGATCCGATCCGACCCCAGGGCCGAACCGGCGAAGACCTGCAGCACCCCGTCGACCACCGCACGGTCACTGCGGTGGTTCACCGGAAGGGTCAGCACCCGGTCGGCCTGCTCCACGGCCCTGAGGTAGCTGAACACGTCGGCACCGCGGAAGGCGTAGATGGCCTGCTTCGGGTCGCCGATCAGCACCACGGTGGAACGCCCGACGAAGGCGGCCTCGACGATCTGCCACTGCACCGGGTCGGTGTCCTGGAACTCGTCGATCATCACCAGGGGATAGCGCGCGCTCAGCGCGGCGATCGCCTGGTCGTGCGTGGGCAGTTCGACCAGGGCATCACGCAGCCGCTGCACCATGTCGTCGAAGGTGTAGAGCCCCGCCATTCGCTTGCGCTGCTCGAAACGTTCTCGCACCTGCTGGGCGAAGTGGATCCGCTCAGCGGTCAGACCGCGGGCCTCGACGGGCACCAGGCGCGCCTGCGATTCGCGCAGTGCTGCTCGCCCGACCTCGCGGAAGCGGGCAAAGGTGGCCAGCTTGGCGGGGGGAGTGGCGGCTCCGTTGACCTCGTGGGCCAGGTAGACGTCGTGCACCACCTGGGAGGCCAGGTCGTCGACGTCCTCGACGAAGCGGGTGGTCTGGTCATGGTCGACCAGCAACCCCAGGCCGCTGAGCATCCGTTGGCAGAATTCGTGGGTGGTGGCGATCGTGGCGGCATCGATCTCGGCAAGCGCCTCACGAACCCGGGCCTGACGTTCCCGCACCTGGTCGTCCGGGGCGTCGACCAGGTGGCGATCCACCAGGTCGTCCGGGGTGACACGCTCGGCCAACCAGCCCTGCAGGGCTGCGTCGGTCTGCCGCAACCGGGCATAGACCCGGTGCCGCAGCTCGCTGGTGGCGGCCCGGGAGAAGGTGACCATCATGATCTGGTGCAGCTGGAAGTGCCCCTCGGCGATGTAGCGCACGGCCAGGGCGGTGATGGCATAGGTCTTGCCGGTGCCGGCGGAAGCCTCCAGCACCGTGGTGCCGTCGGGCAACGGACCGCACAGGTCGAAGGCAGCGGGCTGGCTTGTTCCAGATTGGGCTGCTTCGGGTCGGGCTGCTTCGGATCGGGGCCGGATCATCGCACATTCCCCACACTCAGGTGCTCGCGCAGCGGCGCGAACAACCACTCGGACAGGTTCTCGAATCGGGAGGGACCCCCCATTCCGGGGTCCTGCGGATCGCCCGGGATGCGACGCAGGGCCTCGAAGTCCGGCCCCAGGAAGCGGGCCCAGTCGGCATCGCGTTCGAAGCGGAATTCCTGCCCGGCCTTGGCTTCCGGGTCATGGTCGCGGAAGGGACGAAGCGGGGTCGCCCCGGTGAAGGTGGCGGCGGCCTTCACCGGCAGGGGCACCAGCGTCCGCAGCCCGCGCCGTCGTAGCGCCGCACACTCGCCCAACAGGCGTCGACACTCCTCGGGGGGAGGGGCGCTCAGCGTGGCGATCGCGTCCTTGCCGATGTGCAGGGCACGCCAGCCGACCTCGGGCGCCGGTTGGGTGGCAGCGAGCAACAACAGGTCGAACCAGGCCTGCAGCAGGTGGGTGGCATTGGTCCGGGAGAAGCCGTGGCCCACCACCTGGTGGGCATGCACCCGGACGCGTCCGGTGAGGTGCTGGCCGTCGGGCAGGGCCAGTTGGCAGTCGACGTCGGTGGCGGGTGCCTGCCGCTCTCGCAAGGCGGCGTCCACCACCCGGGTCACCGGTGGCATCAGCTTCTCCAGCGTGCGGCTGCCCAGCTGTCCGGGGGGAAGCGCCCCGCGCAGCCGTTCGGCGGCGGCCACCTGGTCTGGTGGCAGGCCATCCAGCGCCAGCTGGACCATCCGGTCACCGATGGCCCACTCCTCGAGTCCCGTCGGGTCGATGGGGAGTTCGTCGGCCAGGTTCTCGTCCCAGGAGGTCATGCTGACGCCCATCCGGCGGCGCAAGAGCTCGCGGGCCGGGTGCCGGTAGAAGTCGAGCAGGGCCGTCAGTTCGAGCACCTCTTCCTGCTGCCAGTCCGGCTCCCCGAGGTCTGCCTGCCACAAGGGGCGCTGCACGGGGCGTTCACCCGACAGGAGCAGTTCGCGAGCCCGGGCCCCGGCGGCCGAGGCACGGTCGAAGCTGAAGGCGGGTTCGTCGTCGCTCTGGTGGAAGTTCACCGCCGACTGTGGTTGCAGGGTGTGCTGGTGCTGGCTCAGCCGCACCGCGCCGTCCTTCTCCGCCGCCGCCACCAGGTCCACCAGCGCCACCGGCGCAGGCACCGCCTCGTTGGTGCGTGAGGTGTAGCCCTGGTGCACCACCAGCAGGCGTTCGGTGGCCGAGCCGACGGTGGTCAGCAGCTGGTGACGGGAACGGGCTCGTGGATCGGCCTCGGCATCGGCGCCGGTCGACGTGGCGGTGAGGTCGTCACCGTCCAGTGGGGGACGGTGCGGGAAGCGTTGGTCGTCCAGGCCCAGCACCACCACGACACGGTGGTCGATGCCGGCCACGTCCTGCAGGCCGCACACCAGCAGCGACCCGTTGCCGAAATTGGGGCGGCCACCGCTGGTGCGCAGCAGCCGGTCGAAGAGCGCCTGCACGTCGCCCAGCCCGAGCAGTGCGGTGCGCTCCACGGTCAGGTCGGCCAGGTCGGCCAGTTCGCTGCGCGCCCTGGTGAGCTGCCAGGCGTCGTCCGCGCTGGTGCCGGTGAGCAGGTCGAGGCCTTCGTGCAGCCGTTCGATCCATTCCTGGATCGGGGCGGGCTGCCGCCACTGCGCCACCAACTTGCGGGTACGCGAGACGATCTCGGCCAACAACCCGGCGGCCATCACGTCGGTGCTGTCGATCTGCTCGACGGGCAGGGCGGTTCCCAGCCATCCCAGTGGCTGGGGCCCCATCGCGACGCCGGTGAGCACGCGATCGACGCCGGCGAGCCAGGTCGACTGGCGCACCTGCCCCACCCCGAACTCGTCGCGGTGACGTCCGTCCAGACCCCAGCGCACATCGGACTGGGCGACCATGCGGGTGATGCGTTCCAGTTCGTCCTCGCCCAGGTCGAAACGGGTGGCCACCGGGGTGCTGCTGCACAGGTCGACCAGATCCTGCGCGGTGGCCCGGTCGCCTGCCAGGTGCAGCAACAGGCGCAGCGTGGCGAGCACCTGGTTGGGCTGGGCCAGCGAACCGTCGGCCAGTTGCACCCGCAACTGGTGACCCGGGTGCAGGTGGGTGTCCACCTCGTTGGGATCCAGACAGAAGGCGGCCCGAACCAGGGGGGCGTAGGCATCAAGATCGGTGCAGGCCACCAGCACGTCGCGTGGCTCCAGGGTTGGATCGTCCTGGAAGAGCCCGCACAGCGCCTCGCGCATGACCTCCACCTGCCGATCACTGCCATGGGAGGAATGCACCTGCACCACCGCGGGCAGCGGCTCCTTGGCAGGCACCTGCCCCACACTGCGCTGCTCGGTGGCCAGCTGCTGCCATCGCTGCAGGGCGAGCAGTGCCGTGGAGCCCCACCGCTGCACCAGGTGGGAGGAGGAGGCCGCCGGGACCAACTGGTGCACCTGCACGCGCTGCCGACCTGCCAGGGCCTCCACCAGCTCCCGATCCAGGGGAGCGCAGGGGTTGGGGTTGACCAGGTGCAGCACCGGGCACGGCAGCACGGGGCCGTCATGTTCCGTGAGGGCGCGCAGCAGATCGTCGTGGCGCGTCACCGGATCGCTGACCTCCAGCCGGTCGCAGACCCGTCGCCACAGCTGCGGCTGCCACTGGGCCCACTCGTCGAGCGGCTCGCCCCGCGGGCCGACTAACTCGCCACGCCGCCAGGCGCGCAGCAGCTCGGGGCAGGTGTGGCAGTAGCGCAGGAAGAGTCGAGCGATCCGGTCGGCGGTGGCCAACCGGCGCCCCGGCCGCGGCCTGTCGGCGCTGCCGACGCCGGTCACGTGCAGTTGCACGGGCGCGAACCATGGCTCACCCACACTCTGGTCCATGACGTCCAGCACGCCCAGCGCCAGGCCACGGGAGCGCCACGGGTCGGTGCCCGGCTCGATGCCGAGCAGTTCTTCGGCCAGCTGCCGCCGCAGCCCCCGCAGACCGACGAAGTCGATCGTGGCGCAGATGCCCTCACGCAGTGCGACGTGCTGTGAGATGGCGCGGCGGGCCGCGGGCGCGTCCACCACCAGGAGTTGGCTCGCGAAGGGGTCGGCCACGTCCGATGACAGGGTCGCAGTCAGGTCGTCGCACAGCTCGCGCCAGCTGGCGCACAGCACCAGTTCGAGCCCCGGATCGGGGGTGGGGGTGGAGGCAACCGGTGAGCTGTTCATGGTGCCAACCACCCTAGAGGCGTCCACCGACAGTTTTGGGGTAGGGCCGTCGGCGATGCCGTGGAAAGGTCACAGGCCGTGGATAGGGTGAGCCCGTGCCCAGCCCCGACCAGATCCCCGCAGAACCTGCGGCCATCCTCGACGCACTCGATCCCGAGCAGCGCGAGGTGGCCACCACCTTCGACGCTCCCGTGGCGGTCATCGCCGGTGCGGGAACCGGCAAGACCAGGGCCATCACGCACCGGATCGCCTACGGGGCCCACACCGGCGCACTGGATCCTCGAGGTGTCCTCGCGGTCACCTTCACCACGCGCGCCGCCGGCGAGATGCGTTCCCGGTTGCACCAGCTCGGGGTGGGCAAGGTGCAGGCCCGAACCTTCCACTCGGCCGCGCTGCGCCAGATCCAGTTCTTCTGGCCCCGTGCCTACGGTGTGGAGCTGCCCGAGGTGACCGATCGCCGGATGTCCCTGGTGGCCGAGGCCGCCTCCCGGCACGGGCTGAAGGTGGACACGGGCCTGCTGCGTGACCTGGTGGGGGAGATCAGCTGGGCGAAGGTCTCCAATGTCACCGCCGGCGAGTACCCCGCGATCGCACGTGCGGCCAATCGCACCCTGGCCGGGGCTGATCCGGAGACGGTGGCCAAGGTCTTCACCGGCTACGAGGCCGCCAAGCGCAACCGCGGGCAGATCGACTTCGACGACATCCTGCTGTGCACCGCCGCGCTGTTGAGCGAACACGACGAGGTCGCCGACCAAGTGCGCGCCCAGTACCGGCACTTCGTCGTCGACGAGTACCAGGACGTCTCCCCGCTGCAGCAGACCGTGCTGAACCTGTGGGTGGGGGAGCGGCGAGACCTGTGCGTGGTGGGCGACCCGCACCAGTCGATCCATGCCTTTGCCGGGGCGCGGGCCGACTACCTCACCGGATTTGCGCTCGCCCATCCCGGCACCAAGGTCATCCGTCTGGTTCGTGACTACCGTTCCACGCCCCAGGTGGTGGAGCTGGCCAACAAGGTGATGGCCCCGCGTCGCGCTGCCCAGCTGGCCGCCCATGCCGTCGGAAAGGCTCACCAGTTGCATGGCGTCAACCTGGTGGCGCAGCAACCGCCCGGGCCAGAGGTGGAGTTCGGTTCGCATCCGGAGGAGGCCGACGAGGCCCGCACCATCGCCCAGTGGTTGAAGGCGCGCCACGACGAGGGGGTGGCGTGGCGGGAGATGGCGGTGCTCTTCCGGATCAATGCCCAGTCCCCGGTGCTGGAAGCGGCCCTGAGCCAGCAGCAGATCCCCTACCTGGTGCGCGGCAGCGACAAGTTCTACGAACGGCCCGAGATCAAGCAGGCCCTGGCCCAGCTGCGCGCCGCGGTGCGCGCCGAGCCCGAGGGCCCCGGCCTGCCCCTGCTCAAGGACGTGCTGGCCGGTGTCGGATGGTCGGTCGAGCCGCCGGAGGGCTCTGGATCGGTCCGCGAGAAGTGGGAGTCGCTGAACGCCTTGGTCGATCTGGCCCACGACATCACCGTCGAGAATCCCGAGCACGGCCTGGTGGAGCTGGTGGCCGCCCTGGGGGAGCGGGCCGCACTGCAGGAGGCACCGGTCAGTCAGGGAGTGACCCTGGGCACACTGCACGCCTCCAAGGGACTGGAATGGGACGCCGTGTGCCTGTTCGGCATGCAGGAGGGAACCCTGCCCTTCGTGCTGGCCACCACCCCCGAGCAAATCGACGAGGAGAAGCGCCTGCTCTACGTGGGGATCACCCGCGCCCGGCGGTACCTGCGCATCTCGTGGAGCCGCTCCCGCAACGGTGGACGAGGCAACCGGGGCCCCTCCCGCTTCCTCGACGGCCTGACACCCGCGGCCCTGGCCCAGGCAGCCGAGCAGGCCGCCAAGGCACCCAGACGCAAGAGCCGCCGCACTGCCCAGTCCCAGACCTGCCGGGTGTGTGGCAAGGGGCTGCAGACCGGGGCCGAGCGCAAGATCGGCCGTCACGCTGGCTGCCCGTCCAACTACGACGAGGAATTGTTGGCCCGGCTCAAGGAATGGCGTCTGCGCACCGCGCAGGCGGCGAGCATGCCGGCCTTCGTGATCTTCACCGACGCCACCCTGGTGGCCGTGGCCGAGACCGAGCCCCGCAGTGAACAGGAACTGCTGCGCATCTCGGGCGTGGGACGCACCAAGGTGGAGCGCTACGGCCAGGCCCTGCTGGCCATCGTGGCCGGGGAGGACCCGGCCCGGGACGACACCCTGCCCGAAGCCTGAAAGGGCAACGAAATCCCTAGTCAAAAATATGTTGCGCAAGTCCTTGCGGCCTCATAGATTTGACACCACGAACTCACGCGGAAAGGCCGTGTGGGACGAGATTCGAAAGGAGGGCAGAGCCATGGGCAACCAGAACACCTCTTTGGTCACGATGCTGCACCAGCTGACTGCCCTCCGCATCCCGGTTGGCGCCACTGTCGGCGCCATTGCCACCGGCAAGCGCTTCGACCGCACCCGAATCCTCGTCAACCACATCTTCGCCCACCCCTCTCCGCCGCACCTGGTCTGAGCCATCGACTGGCAGGCCGTGACGTCGGGGAGACCCGGAGTCACGGCCTTCGTCCTTCTCCGGGGTCCACTGCACAGGCCATCAGGAGTTCCAGACATGACCATGACCCTCACCGCGATGTCTGCGTGGGATCTCGACGTGCTCTCCCTCAGCGCGCCCAGCAGCCCGGCTGCCTGCGTCGATGCCGACCCCGAACAGTTCTTCTCCGACGACATGACCGTCGTCGAGCGGGCCAAGGCCCTGTGCCGATCCTGCCCGGTGCGCGAGCAGTGCCTGGCCGGTGCCCTGCAACGGGGTGAGCCCCACGGGGTGTGGGGCGGCGAGCTCTTCGACGGCGGGGCGGTGATCGCCCGCAAGAGACCCAGGGGGCGCCCGCGCAAGCACCCGCTGCCCGAATCCCAGCCTGCCGTGGCGCGGGAACGGGCCGCCTGATTGCGGCCGTCACGGACGCCAGCAACACCCGCAGTCCGGGTGGTGCGTGAAGTCCACCGAGCGCGACTGGGGATGCTGCAGGTCGATCATCTCGACGTGGCCCTCGAGCCTGGCGGCATTGTCCAGACTGCGGAGCAGCCACCCCACCTCCAGCACCGCGCGGGCCGCCACGGCACTCGCGAC
The DNA here is from genome assembly GCF_048595755.1 of Luteococcus struthionis. GTDB lineage: Bacteria > Actinomycetota > Actinomycetes > Propionibacteriales > Propionibacteriaceae > Luteococcus. The sequence continues at coordinate 3,027,095 of NZ_CP184360.1, read as the reverse complement.
GGACGCGTCGGGCTGGGCCGGAAGCCCCATCAGGCGCGCCAGGACCTGGGGCCACTGCGGGTCGCCCTGGGTGCGAGCCAGGTCGTGGCAGGTCATGCACGGGGAGCGCCCGGTGAGCACCAAGGGGCCGATGCGACCCACCTCGCCATGGCAGCCGAGCACCAGATGAGGCAGGTCATGGCGCACCAGTTGGTCCAGCACCATGCGGTCGGCCTCGGCGCGATCGGGGGCCACGAGCACCAGCTGGGTGCCCTGGTCGGCAAGCTCGGCAACCTCGTCGATGCTGCGGACCCGCTGCCCATTGCGGGGGCGCAACCAACGAGCCAGAGCGGCCCCGCCAGTGGAATGACGGCTGCCGGGCCACACGTGCGGATCCGGCGGGCTCGGGTCGTGGCAGTCGAGCCGGGGGATGCCGGAGCGCAGCAACCCCTGGGTGAGGTGGCGTGCCAGCTGTCCAGACCCGATCACCGCAACCTGCAGCGAGGCCAGCGGTTGGCGGCAAGGGTGTGCCACGGCCAGCCCGTGATCGGTGAACAGGTCCAGCAGGCCGTCCAGGCAGCGCTGGTCGTCCTGGGAGAGACCTCGGTGCAGTCGGGCACGGGTGGCCCAGCCGTCGGCGCCGACCAGTCTGGATTCCACTCGCGGGTCGGCGTCGGGCAGTTCGGCCCAGCAGGTCTCGTCAACCCAGTAACGCACCGCGTGGCTGGTGGAGATGCGGTGGGCCCTCACACGTGTCGGCATGAGGCCATCATGGCCCCACCGCTGGGGTGATGCGGTGGCCACCAACACTGCGGCAACACCCGGACAACACCGCAGGGGGCGGGCAAACAGCCCACCCCCTGCGGAGATCTGGTGGCGTCACTGACGCCGGTGCTGAACTACGCGATCACTTGGCCTTGCCGAGGATGCGGTTCAGGTTGGTGCCGCACTCGGGGCACTTGGCCTTGGCCATGCGGGTTCCCTTGTCGTTGACGACGACATTGCCCGAAGCCTCGCGCTTGTCCTTGCACTTCACGCAGTAGAACTCACCGCTGTAGGTCTCTTCGTCGGCCATTATTCCTCCTGAGATTGTTGTCCGGCCGGCAGCCAGTTGAGAGGCGGCCACCGGGCTCGACGTTCACTGTAGCCATGCCCACACAGCAAAAGTGCGGCATTCGGCCGCGGCACGCCGTGTTCGGGCTACGTTCTGGGCGAAATCGCGGCCTGCGGGCCACGCCAGGGACCCCGGAAGCCCTGAACCTGGATGAAGCGGGCACGAGTGAAGCTGACATGAAGGAAGCCCTCGGCGATCAAGATCGTCTGCCTTCCCCTGCACACGATCGACCAGCCGAGGGCCTCTGCTCAAAACTAGTGTGGTCGGCAGGCCACGTCAAGCCAATCATCAGACCGAATGGAGCAAGCGACGGATCGGTCGCGTCCGAGTGGTCTGACAGACTGGCGCCATGAGCAGGACCCGCCCCGCCAGCACCGAGATCGACGGTGTCCACGTCGAGCTGCGGCGCAGCGCACGGCGACGCAAGACCGTGCAGGCCCGGCGCGAGGGCAGGGGGGTGGTGGTGCTCTTGCCCGCAGGCCTGCCCGAGAGCGTGGAGCGGGAGTGGGCCGAACGGCTGACCCGTCGCGTGCTGCGTCGCGAAACCGCCCGGCAGCAGGACAAGACGCCCGATGCACTGCAGGAGCGTGCCACCCGGTTGGCCCAGGAGCACCTGGACGAGGCCGTGGGCCGCCCGGTGCGCGCCAGTCAGGTGCGCTGGGTCACCAACCAGCAGCACCGCTGGGGCTCCTGCAGCCCGGAGACAGGACAGATCCGGCTCTCGTCCCGCTTGCAGGAGATGCCCGACTGGGTGGTCGACTACGTGCTGGTGCACGAGCTCGCACACCTGGCGGAGTTCAACCACACCCCGCGATTCCATGCGCTGGTGGCGCGCTACCCGCAGGCCGAGCGCGCCCGGGGTTTCCTGGAGGGGTGGCAGGCCGCGACGCAGCGCGAGCCCCGCGACGACTGTTGATCGACGAAGGGGCTCGCGAGGCTGCGACGGGGCTCGCGAGGCTGCCGGACAGGATCAGCCCCGGTCATCACCCTTCGGATCGTCGTCCTCGCCCTCGTCACCGGTGGGCCGCTGGCCCCGGTCCCCCTCGGCCTCCGGCGTGCCGGCATCGCCGCTCTCCTCGGCCAGCAGCTTGGCCAGTTCGGCGTCCAGGTCGTCCACCACGGGCTTGTTGCTCTCGCCACTGACATAGGCCAGCGGATCGTCCAGGTCGGCGGCGGTCGGGATGAGGTCGGGGTGGTTCCAGACCGCGTCACGGCCCCCGACGCCGCGATCCGCGGTCAACGCGGCCCACAGGTTGGCGGCGTCGCGGACGCGTCGCGGGCGCAGCTCGAGGCCCACCAGCGACTTGAGCACGTCCTCCGACGGGCCACCGGCGGCGCGGCGACGACGCACGGTCTCGGCCAGCAGCGAGGAATTGGGCATCCACCGAGCAGTGGCCTGGGCCACCACCTCGTCCACCCAGCCCTCGACCAGGGCCAGCAGGTTGCCCAGTCGCCCGAGGATCTCCACCTGCTCCTGGGTCTGGGTCGGCTCGAAGAGCTTGCCCTGCAGGTTCTCGGAGATCTCTGCCATCTTCTCCGGGGTCATCTGGCCCATGTCGTCGATGTCGATGGCGCTCTCCAGCGCACTGGCATCGATGGTGATCTCACGGGCGTAGTGCTCCACCAGCGCCAACATCTGGGGGGCCAGCCAACCGACCTGGTGGAACAGGCGCTGACGTGCCGATTCACGCAACATCAGGTAGAGCAGCACGTCCTGGTCGCCCACCTCGAGCCCCTCGGAGAAGGCGGCGACATTGGTGGGAAGCACGGCCGCGCGCGGAGTGCTGAGCAGCTGGAGCCCGATCTCGGAAGCGGTCACCACCTGGGTCGAGGCCTGGGCGATCGCCTGGGCCAGTTGCATCGAATACATCGCTCCGGCCGCCTGGCGCAGCATCGGCTGCATCATGGCGCCGAAGGCTCCCAGTTCCGCGGGCATCTGGGCGGTCTGACCGCCCATCAGGTTACCCATCGCGCCGGCGATGTTCGTGACGATCGGTTCGGTGACCTGCTCCCAGGCCGGCATGGTCTCCTCGATCCACTCCGCACGGCTCCAGGCCACGGCACCGCGGGGCAGCTCACCGAAGTCGCAGGCCTCGTCGAGCCACAGGTTGGCCAGGCGTTCCGCGTCGGCGACGTCGCGCTGCTGCTGGGCGGTGATGCTGGGATCGGGTCCCAGACCGGCTGCCACCTGGCGCGCCGCATGGCGGGTGCGCTCCCAGTTGATGCCTGATCCGCTGGTGGCCTGGCTGGTGAAGGCCCCCATCTGCTGCTGCAGGCGGGCCATCAACTGGTTCAGGTCGAGCTGGCCGTCGGCGCCGGGGGTCAGCCCGAGCTGACGCAGGATCTCGGCCATCGGGTCGTTCGGCTGGTCGTCGCGGTGGGATCCGGTCGGGTCGCTCATGGCTCCATTCAACCGCACGGCTCAAACCGGCGACAGGCCCCGACCGTCCGATCCGGGTGTCTGGGCTGGTCAAGGTAGGGTGACGCCCATGGACCCCGTGCACCGTCGGGGCGCAGCATCGCGCCCGGCCAAGTCTGACGAAGCGCAGGTGGCGCCGCGATGACGCGCCAGACCTGGACGGCGATCGTCTCGGCAGTGTGTTTCGTCGTGCTCGCCATGCTGCTGGCCCTACTGCCCGTGCCCTTCGTGGCCTGGGGCCCGGGGCGCACCCTGAACCTGTTGGGGGAGGGGGACTCCGGCAAGCCCGCTGTCGAGGTCGAGGGTCTCAAGACCCATCCGGTGACCGGGGAGCTGCGGATGACGACCGTCTCGGTGACCCGGGTCGATTCGAAGCTGAGCCTGCCCGAGGCCCTGTTCGCACACGCCCTTCCCAAGCGCGACGTGCTGGCCCGTGACGTCGTGTACCCGCCGAGCAAGTCACTCGACCAGGTGCGCACCGAGGAGGTGGCGATGATGGACGACTCCAAGTCGGAGGCGATCGTCGCGGCCCTGCGTGCGGCCGGCGAGAAGGTGCAGCAGATGCCCATGGTGAAGTCGGTGGGGCTGGCCGGCCCCGCCTACTCCCGACTGCAGCCCGGTGACCTGATCGAACGGGTGGACCGGACCGAGGTGCAGCGCCCGGCCGACGTGGCACGGCTGATCGGGCGCCACGCGGTCGGCGACCCGGTGGTGCTCTCGGTGCTGCGCGACGGCAGGCAGATGGACATCACCGTCACCACCGTCTCCTCGAACGAGGACAAGAAGGTGCCCGTGATCGGTGTGCGCACCGTCGAGGGCTACCTGTATGCCCCCACCGTGAACTTCGGCATCGACCCGAAGGTGGTCGGGCCCAGCGCAGGGCTGGTCTTCAGCCTTGCCATTTACGACATGATCACGCCCGGTGACCTGCTGGGCGGACGCAAGGTGGCAGTGACCGGCCAGATCTCGGCCGACGGCACCGTCAGCCCGATCGGCGGGATCCAGGAGAAGATCGCCGGTGCCGAACGAGCCGGCGCCGAGTACTTCCTGGTGCCCAGCGGCAATTGTGGTGACATCGGTGGCGTCGACAGTTCGATGCGACTGGTGAAGGTGGGCACCATGGGCGAAGCGGTCAAGGCACTGTCGGATCTTCGCTCCGGTGCCAGCCCCGAGTCCCTGCCGCGTTGCGCATGACAGCCACAGATGACAGACACGACCCCATGGAGCACACCAGCATGAGCGACGACCACACTCCCCAGCAGGAGCAGATGCCTGCCTCCGACCTGCCCGAGGCCCTGGTGGCCGCGCTGGTGGAGATCGAGCAGTACGTGGGTGCCTCCGGTTGGGACCAGCCCGCCCGCCTGTTCGCGCTGGTGCGCACCGCAGACCTGGTGCAGGCCGAACCCCATCTGGCCGAGCAGCTCACGGTGACCAGCGACGATGCCCTCAGCTCGATCGAGCAGGAGGACTTCCGCGACGGTGGTGACCTGTTGGAGACCCTGGCCGGCATTCGGTGGTCGCCGAGCGTGCATGGCTGTGCGATGAGCCTTGAGCGCACCTTCCTGCCTGCCGGGCTGGAGGACCAGATCCCGTCCGATCCCGAGGAGGCCAACCGCTTCGTGGCCAACCATCCGCAGCACCAGGAGATCCGGGTGGTGGTGGGAGCGCTGCGTGACGGCAGCACCCATGGCCTGGCCCGCTTGGTGGACCAGCCCGACGAGCTGCTGGGCGGCCATGACCTCGTGCCTGCACTCTCGCAGGCCCTGGCGCAGACCCTGAGGTGAGACGATGAGCAGCGCACACCCCGCCGGGCGCCGACGCCCTTCCCCCCGACCCCGACCACTGCGTCAGCAGGATGACCAGGGGCCCATGCTGGCCGTCATGATCGGTCTGGCAGGCCTGCTGGTCGCCGTCGGTCTGGCGTCGCGACTGTGGACCGACTGGTTGTGGTTCAAGCAGCTGGGAGTGGCGGCGGTCTTTCGCACGCGCTTGGGGACCGGTGTGCTGCTGTTCGTCGTCTTCGGGGGCCTCACCGCCGCCGTGGTGGGCCTCAACCTGTGGCTGGCGCACCGGATGCGGCCCCGCACGCGCCCGCAGAACCTGCCGCTGGCCACCGCCACCCGGTCCTTGATCGAGACCCGGCACCGGCTGGCGATCGCGCTGCTGGCCGGCGTCTTCGGACTGCTCAGCGGCCTGACCGGCTTCGTGCAGCGCGACGTCTTCCTGGCCTGGCGTCACGCGACACCCTTCGGCACCACCGAGCCGTGGTTCCACAAGGACGTCTCCTTCTACGTCTTCGACTACCCCTGGTGGCGGGTGGTGCTCTCGCAGGCCTACTGGATGCTGGGCGTCAGCCTCTTCCTGGTCTTCATGACGCACCTTGCGCTGGGTGCCCTGCAGTCCTTCAACGTCACCACCACCCCCACGGGGCAGAGCATCGTGACGCGACAGCCCTCGCGGCTCAGCGGGCCTGCCCAGGCGCAGATGTCGGTCCTGGCGGGCCTGCTGCTGGTGCTGTACGCCATCGACTGCTGGCTGGACCGCTACGGCTACGCGGTCTCCAACAACTGGTTGTTCACCGGCATCGGCCACGCCGACCTGAACTCCCGGGTGGTGGCCAAGAATGTCGTGGCGCTGATCGCGCTGCTGTGCGCCGTGCTCTTCTTCGTCAACGCCAAGCTGCGCCGCTGGAACATCCCGGTGCTCGCCTTGGTGTTGATGTTGGTCAGCAGCCTGCTGGTCTCGGGCATCTACCCGGCCGTGGTCCAGCGCTTCGACGTGCAGCCCAAGGGCCCCGCCCGGGAACGGCCCTTCATCGCACAGAACATCGCGGCGACCCGTGCCGCCTACGGCTTGAGCGATGTCGAGATCACCGAGGACTATGACGTCACCACCACGGTCTCGGCAGGCCAGCTGAAGCAGGACGCCGAGGCGCTGCCCGGCATCCGCCTGATCGACCCCTCCCTGATCGGGCCCACCTTCGAGCAGTTGCAGCAGGTGCGCGGCTACTACTCCTTCCCCAAGGTGCTGGACGTGGACCGCTACACCATCGACGGCGAGTTCACCGACGCGGTGGTCGCGGCCCGCGAGATCAACCAGGACGAGATCCCCGACCGCAACTGGACCAACCTGCACACCGTCTACACCCACGGCTTTGGCATGGTGGCCGCCTACGGCAACCGCCGACAGGCCAATGGCGAGCCCGAGTGGATCGCCCGTGACATTCCCACCCAGGGCAAGCTGGGGGAGACCCAGTCGCGCATCTACTTCGGGGAGCGCACCAACACCTATGCCGTGGTGGGCGCCCCCGAGGGTGCCGAGCCGGTGGAGCTGGACACCCCCGGTGGCGGCAAGGAGGGCGCCGTCGAGACCCGCAACACCTACGACGGCAAGGGCGGTGTCGGCATCGGCAATCCGCTGATCCGTGCCCTGTACGCGATCCGCTTCGGCGACGTGAACCTGTTGCTGTCCACCGGCCGCGTCAACGAGGCCTCCCGCATCCTCTACGACCGCACCCCGCGTGAGCGGCTGCAGAAGGTCGCCCCGTGGCTGACACCCGACTCGGATGCCTACCCCGCGGTGGTCGACGGGCGAGTGGTGTGGATCGTCGACGCCTACACCACCTCGAGCATGTACCCCAACTCCAACCGGGTGGAGCTGCGCCAGGCCACCAGCGACTCGCAGACCAGCGTGCAGCAACAGTCGCGCCCGGTGAACTACCTGCGCAACTCGGTCAAGGCCGTGATCGATGCCGGCGACGGTGACGTGACGCTGTACGCGTGGGACGAGGCCGATCCGATGCTGCGCACCTGGCAGAAGGTCTACCCCGGCCAGGTCAAGCCCCGCAAGGCGATTCCGGCCGACCTGCTGGACCACATGCGCTACCCCTCCGACCTGTTCAAGGTGCAGCGCGAGGTCCTGGCGCGCTACCACGCCACCAACCCCGACACCTGGTTCCAGCAGTCGGACCTGTGGGAGGTGCCCAATGATCCGGTTGCCGAGGGCAAGGAGGCACCGAACTACCTGTCGATCAAGTGGCCCGGGGACAAGGCGCCGGTCTTCAGCCAGACCTCGGTGCTGGTGCCGCGAGGCCGCGAGAACCTGGGCGCCTACATGGCGGTCAATGCCGATGCCGCCAGCCCGGACTACGGGCAGATGCGCGTGCTGAAGCTCAGCGACAGCAAACAGGTCGCCGGCCCCGGCCAGACCTTCAACGCGATGAACACCGACGAGACGGTGGCCTCCAAACTGCGCCCCTACCTGATGCAGGGCTCTGCCCAGGCCCATTTCGGAAACCTGCTGACCATCCCGGTGGGCGGCGGGCTGCTCTACGTCTCACCGGTCTACACCCAGCAGAGCACCACCAGCGGCGGCTATCTGGTGCTGCGCTTCGTCGTGGTGCGCTTCGGTGAGCACATCGGCATCGGTTCCACCCTGCAGGAGGCGCTGGACAGCGTCTTCAAGGGCGATGCGGGCGCTTCCACTGGTGAGAAGGCCGAGGCGGGCGACGAGAAGAAGCCCGATCCCGCGCAGCCTGCCGAACCGGCGCAAGGTCAGGCGGCGGCCCAGAAGCTGCTGGCGGAGGCCGCATCGGCCTTCGAAGCGGCCGACGCCGCCTTGAAGAAGGGCGACCTGGGCACCTACCAGAAGCAGATGCAGGCGGCCAAGGAGAAGGTGAAGGCGGCCGACGCGGCGCTGAAGTAGGCCGCGTCGGCCGGCCGGTCAAACGTCGAGCACGTGCACCTGGAAGCCGGCTGCCTCCAGCGGTGCGGTGAGCCGCTCGGCATCTCCCACCAGCACCACATGCCTGTTCTCGGGCCGCACCACGCGGCGATAGGCGGCAGAAGCGACGGTGGGCGTCACCTCGGCGATCCGCCGGAAGTGCAGGTCCACGAATTCGGGCCCCCAGCCAGCAGCAGCCAGGGTGGCTGCCTGGCTGGCGATCGCACCTGCCGTGTCGTAGCGCAAGGGGGCGATGCCCACGATCTGGTTCACGGCGTCGGCGACCTCCTCGCTGGTGAACTCCTCGTCGAGGTTCATCACCCGCAGCGTCTCGGTGAGCGCCTCGACGCTCACCTCGGTGCGCACACTGGTGGACATGGCCCAGGTCCCGCCGTGACGGGCGGGGGCGACGCTGAAGTGGGCGCCGTAGGTGAAGCCCTTCTCCTCGCGCAGCAGCGTGTTGAGTCGGCTGCCGAAGCTGCCTCCCATGGCGTTGGCAGCCACCTGCAGCCCGGCAAAGTCTGGACTGGTCCGGTCCACTCCCACACCGCTGACCCGGATCTCGGTCTGCACGGCTCCCGGCAGGTCCACCAGGTGCACCACGCGACGCCCGTCCTGCTCCACGGGCAGGTGTCGTGGCAGGGGGACCGCATGGGGTGCAGGTCCCTCACCGGCCTCCCACGCACCGAAGTGCTCGTCGACCCAGGCGTCGACGTGCTCACCCAGGTCACCGGCCAGGATCAGCGTCGCCCCGCCTGGGCGCCAATGGCGGCCGTGGAAGGCACGCACCTGCTCGGTGGTGATCTTCTTCACCGTGTCGGACTGGCCACCCGGGGGACGGGCATCGCGGGCCTGCGGGTCGAAGAGCACCTGGCGCACGGCCAGCGCGGCCAGCGCCGGGGGTGAGACGCGGTTCTGCTCCAGCTCGGCCAGGCGCAGCGCAATGTGCCGTTCGACGTCGCTCTGGTCATAGGACGGGCCCTGCACGATCTCGGCGAGCAGGGGCAACCCCTGCTCCAGACGAGTGCCCGGTACGTCCAGCGAGCAGATGGTGGCGCTGGCGCTGGCACCGCCGTCGTAGGCGGCACCCACCGATTCCAGGGCATCCACCAGCTCGTCACCGGGATGGTTGGCCGTGCCCTCGTCGCTGGTGCGTAGGGCGATGGTGGCGATGCCTTCCACCTGGCGCGGTTCCAGGCCCAGGGGCACGTCCAGCACCAGGGTGGCGGTGACCACATGTTGCCCGGGAATCGGGAAGGTCCAGACCTCCAGTCCATTGGGAAGGGTGCGCTTCTGGGGCTGCGGGAAGCTCCAGGGCGCGGCGGGCTTGATCTGCGGACGGGGGAGCTGCTGGTGGTTCATGCCTGGTCCTCGCTGATGGTGCTCTCGTCGCTGCCCTGCTGGTAGTGCAGTGCGCTTCGCTGGTCGGGATGGAGCCAGGTGCGCGCGGCCCGCTGCACGTCCTGCGGGGTGATGGCGCGCATCAGCTCTAGTTGGGTGTTGATGCGGTTGGGGTCGCCGTAGAGGGTGGCGAAGGCACCCAGCTGGTCGGCCCGGCTGTCCACCTGGGCCAGCTCACCGAACCACTCCCGCTCGAAGGAGGCGTTGGCGCGGTCGAGTTCGGCCTCGTCGATGCCCTCGTCCAGCAGCCTGTGGAGCTGCTCGACGATGCTGCTCTCCAACTCGTCCAGGTCATGGCCCTGGCGGGCTCGCGAGGAGACCAGGGCCAGCGAGGTCCCTCGGCTCAGCGCCAGCTGGGAGGCGCTGATGCCCTCGGCCATCTCCTCCTGGCGCACCAGCACCTTCTGCAGGCGGCTTGCGGGTCCACCTCCCAGCACGGCGAGTGCCTGCTCCACGGCAAGGTGGTCGGGGTGGTCGATCGGCGGCGTGCGCCAGCCCAGGTGCAGGGCCGATCGGGGCACGTCGCGCACCACGTCGAGCCGCGGCACGCCGCTGTGCTGGGGCAGGGGAGCAGTCTGCGGGTGCTCGGGCGTCGGCAGGGCAGGGAGGGTCCCGAAGTACTGCTCGGCCAGTGCGAGCCCTTCGTCTGCACTCACCGCACCGGCCAGGGTGAGCACCAGGTTGGACGCGCGGTACCAGGTGTCGAAGAAGTCGCGCACGTCACCCAGGCTGGCGGCGTCCAGGTCATCCATCGATCCGATGGTGGCGTGGCCGTAGGGATGGTCCTCTGGGAAGTTGAGGGCCAGCAGCAGCATCAGCTGGTCGCCATAGGGCACGTTGTCGTAGCGCTGGCGCTTCTCCTCCTTGACCACTTCGCGCTGGTTGTCCAGGTTCTCCTGGCTGACGTCCAGGCTCTCCAGCCGGTCACGCTCCAGCCACAGGGCAAGGTCCACTGCGCCGCGCGGCACCGTCTCGAAGTAGTTCGTCCGGTCGAAGCTGGTGGTGGCGTTCACCTGTCCACCGACCGCCTGCAGTGCCGAGAGGTGCTCACCACTGTTCACCTGTGCCGAGCCCTGGAACATCAGGTGCTCGAACAGGTGCGCAAAGCCGCTGCGGCCGCTCACCTCATCGGCCGAACCCACGTGGTACCACAGGTTCACCGCGACGGCAGGGGAACTCGGATCAGGGTTGACCACCACCCGCAGGCCATTGGGCAGGGTGTGTTCGACGATCTCGTAGTGCAGCGTCAGTGCTTGTGACATGCCTCCCAGCGTGCCACAGGTGGTTCAGAGTCCGTCGACCACGCGTGCTACGAAACGCTCGAGGTTGCCCTGCAGACGCCAGATGCGTGCGTCGAGCTCGAGGGTTTCCTGGGGCTGCACCCGGCGGGGCTGCTTCAACTTGCGGGCGTACAGCGAGCACGCCAGGTCTGCGCACATTGCGGCGCCCACGGTGTTGCCCTCGCGGCCACGGGTGCCAGCGCGCTTGGCGCCCATCATCGCCACGTCGGCGCTGGGGTGGAAGGTGTGGCACAGCGAACACATGCCCTGCTTGTTCGAGGCGAGCCGTTCGGTCGCCTTGAGCGCGATGGCGATGGGCTCCTCCCCGCGCCACAGGGCGATGCCCCCGACGGCGGAGGATCGGGGGTCACGCCAGCCCAGGAAGTCGAGGTTGGCCCAGTCGGCGCTCTCCAAGGAGTTCGGCAGGTTCATGCGCTTGGCCTCACCCTTGGTGCAGTTCACGAAGGAGGCGCGGATCTGGTCCTGGCTGAGGGGCTGCATGGATGTCCGTTCTGGAATGGCGTCGGAAAAGCACTGTGCCGCTGACCAGACCCTGAAGTCTTGTCAGCGGCACAGTGCGCTTTGTAGCGGGGACAGGATTTGAACCTGTGACCTCTGGGTTATGAGCCCAGCGAGCTACCGAGCTGCTCCACCCCGCGTCGGTGAGACCTACATTACACGCCGGCCAACGAAAGGCAAAATCGAGGGCACTGCAGTCCCTCTGGGGAGCAGCGCGGGGCCTACTCCACGTCGGGAATCCGGGTGCGCGCCTCGCCATAGTCCAGGCCGGTGAGCTCCATCAGGTCCACCAGCATCGAACGAGCCTGGGCCAGCACGACGATGCCCGACATCGAACCGCGCACTCCGATCCCGGCGGTCAGCTGGGCCACGTTCTCGATCCGGGGACGGGCCCGGACGGGCAGCCGTCGTGCGGCCAGTTCGCTGGCGCAGAAGTCGACGACGTCGGCCACGTCGTCCAGGAAGTCCAGGTATTCGGCCGGCACCCCTTCACCGCGCCAGGTGGCGATGGCTGCTCGGCGCGCCAACACGCGCAGGTTGCGTGCAAGTCGGTCGAGGGGTGCCACCAGCTCGGCGATGGCCTGGACATGGTGCCGCTCGGAACGCAGGAAGGGGGAGTAGCGGGTCACCGCGACGCCTTCGGCCGCAGCATCGGCCAACTGCTGCAGTTGGCGTTCGGTGTTGCGGGCACTCTGCAGCACCTTCTCGGCTCGATTCTGGTCCTGGGTGCTGAGTGCCAGCCGTGCTTCGCGCAGGGCACGCGCGCACTGCTCCAGCACTGCCGCCGCCTTGCGACGCGGCTTCTGCACCGGGCTGGTGGGCGCCACCAGGGCAAAGACCAGGGCGAGGGCACATCCCAGCAGCGCATCCTGCCAGCGGCTGAAGCCCTGGCCCGGGGCTGGCATCAAGGTCATCACGGTGGCCGCCTGGATGCCCGACTGGTTGATCATGAGCGGCTTGGCGTTGAACCAGGTGGCGATGGACATGGCGACGAAGCACACCAGGGCGATCTGCCACGGACCCGTGCCGAAGAGCATCACGAACAGGTCACCGATGAAGACACCGATGAAGACGCCGAAGGTGACCTCGAGCACGCGGTGGGTTCGCTGGCCAAAACTGAAACCCAGGCACAGGATGGCCGCCACCGACGCGAAGAAGGGCATGTCGTGCCCGAGCACCTTTTGCCCGAGGAACCACGCGGTGCCCGCGGCCAGCGCCATCTGGGTGATCATGAACAAGCGCGCACGCCACCGCTCGAGACGCCGCTGCTGTTCGGCCAAGCCGTAGCGAGCGGCCTGTTCCGAGAGGTCGAAAGCGCGCAGGGCCATGTCGTGCAAGGGATTGCGACGCGAAGGCTCGTCCACGGTGCACTCCTTTCCACGATGCTCGTGCCAGACCTGCCGGGGGAGCTGAATCCCGAGGACCAGTGGATGAACGGTGTCGGGTGCTCTCAGCGGTAGAGTTTGCCCGAGCCATGGCAAGGGTGCAGGTGCCGTGCCGAGACAGTTCAGGAGAACTTGGATGGGAACTTTCAGGATGGGCATGCGACAGGTCATCGCCTGCTGTGCTGCCATCGCGCTGACAGTGACGGCTGGCTGCACCAGCAAGTCGGAGGAGCAGGCCACCGCGCAGGCGCGCAACCTGGTGATCGGGGCCACCGCGCAACCGCAGTCGATGGACCCCACCACTCAGAGTGGCGCAGCGATCCCACAGGCCCTGCTGTACAACCTGTACGAGACGCTGGTGAAGATCGACGGGGAAGGCCAGATCAAGCCCCTGCTGGCCCAGAAGTGGACCACCTCGCCCGACCGGCTCACTTACACCTTCGACCTGCAGCCCAAGGCGAAGTTCTCCAGCGGCGACCCCGTCGACGCCGAGGCCGTGGTGGCCAACATCGAGCGGATCCAAACCCAGAAGAACGTGCTGCCCACGCTGAAGAAGCAGATGGCCGTGGTGGCCCAGGCCACCGCCACCGACGCCACCACGGTGACGGTGAAGCTGAAGCGTCCCTCGCAGGCATGGCTCTATGACATGGCCTCCGCGACCGGGGCGATCGCCGATCCCAAGTCCTTCAGCACGCTGGCCAGCACGCCAGTGGGTTCCGGCCCCTTCTCCTTCGACGAGTGGAAGCAGGGCGAATCGGTGGCCCTCAAGCGCAACGAGCATTACTGGGGAACCCCGGCCCGCTTCGACCACGTGCGTTTCCGCTACTTTGCCGACGCCAACTCGATGAGCTCGGCGATGCTCTCGGGTGACTTGGACATCATCAGCGACCTGACCGCTCCCGAGGCGCTGGAGCAGTTCCAGGATCCCTCGCGCTTCTCCGTGGTGGAGGGAACCTCCAATGGTGAGGTCGTGCTGGGCATGAACCAGGGCAAGGGCGGAAATCCTGCGCTCAAGAACGTCAAGGTGCGCCAGGCCATCGTCCACGCCATCGACCGCAAGGCGCTGCTCGATTCGGTGTGGGGTGGCAAGGGCACCCTGATCGGCTCCATGGTGCCGCCCACCGACCCCTGGTACGAGGACCTCTACGCCAGCCAGCCCTATGACCAGGCCAAGGCGAAGAAGCTGTTGAAGGAGGCCGGCGTCACCAATCTGAAGCTCCGGCTGCGCGTGCCGACGCTGCCCTACGGCCCGTCCTCGGCGCAGTTCATCACCAGTCAGCTGAAGGCCGTCGGGATCACCGTGACCGTGGAGGAGTTGGACTGGGCTCGTTGGCTCAAGGAGGTGCACGACGGCGGCAACTACGACATGACCATCGTCAGCCACGTCGAGCCGCGTGACATCGTGAAGTTCGCCGATCCCACCTACTACTGGCACTACGACAATCCCGCCTTCACCAAGCTGGTGGAGCGCGCGGATGCCAGCACCGAGGCAGAACAGGTGGCCCTGATGAAGCAGGCTGCCAAGACCCTGTCGACCGATGCCGCGGCGAACTTCCTGTGGCTCTTCCCGCGCATCGCCGTGACCAAGGCCGACATCACCGGTATGCCCGCCAATGCGACCAGTGCGAGTTTCGACGTGACGACGTTGGCCTCGCGCAACGGCTGATCCCCTTGAGCCGTCCACGTCTGCTCCTCGGCAGGCTCGCCACCTTCGTGGCGAGCCTGCTGTTGGCATCGGTGATCATCTTCCTGCTGGTGAACCTGCTGCCGGGCGACGTGGCGACCGCGATCCTGGGCGACCAGGCCGACGCCGAGTCGCTGGCGGTGCTGCGCGCCGAGCTCGGGCTGGACCGTCCATTGGCCGTGCGCTACCTGGAATGGCTGGGCGACATGATCACCGGTGATTTCGGGACCAGCGTGCGTACTGGGCAGAGCGTGATGGCCCTGATCGCTCCCAAACTGGGCGTCACCCTGTGGCTGGTGGGCCTGGGCATGGTGCTGGCCATCGGTGTGGCGCTCCCGGTGGGCATGTTCGCGGCGCTGAAGCGACGCAAGCTGAGCGGCGTCGTCGTCTCGGCGCTGAGTCAGCTCGGCATGGCCGTGCCTGCCTTCCTGGCCGGAATCCTGCTGGTGGTCGTCTTCGCGGTGGAACTGCGCTGGCTGCCCGCCAACGGCTACGTCCCCTTCAGCAGTGATCCGGTGCGCTGGGCCAGGCACCTTGTGCTGCCGGTGCTCTCCCTGGCCCTGGTGCAGGCCTCGGTGCTGACCCGCTATGTGCGCAGCGCCTTCATCGAGGTCCTGGGGGAGGACTGGTTCCGCACCGCCCGGTCGGTGGGCTGGACCACCCGTGCGGCGATGGTGCGCCATGGCGTGCGCAATGCCGCCCTCAGCGTGGTGACGGTGCTGGGCCTGCAGCTGGCCACCTTGTTCGTCGGCGCGATCGTCGTGGAGAGCGTCTTTGCCCTGCCAGGTCTGGGGCGCCTGCTGCTGGACGCGGTGCAGCAGCGCGAGCTGGTGCTGGTGCAGGCGATCGTGATGATCTTGGTGGCCTTGGTACTGGTGATCAACGCGGTGGTTGATCTGTCCTACCTGGCGATCGACCCGCGCCTGCGCACCACCTCGGAGGAGGAGCTGTGAGGGCCCGACTGTCGCTGTGGCTCGGGGCCGTGCTGGTGGGAGCCCTGGTGCTGACCGCACTGGTCTCGCTGGTGTGGACCCCCTTCGACCCCACGCTGGTGGATCCGTCGCGGCGGATGCAGTCGCCGGGATGGCCCCACCTGTTGGGAACCGACTCGATGGGCATCGACGTGCTCAGCAGGATCATGGCCGGGGCGCAGATCTGCCTGTTCGTCGGCATCGTCGCGGTCTCCATCGCGGCGCTGGTGGGCGTGCCGCTGGGCATGCTGGCCGGGATGAAGAAGGGGCGCGTGGGTCGGGTGGTGATGCGCATCACCGACGTGCTCTACGCCTTCCCGGCCTTGCTGCTGGCCATCCTGCTGGCCGCCGCCGTGGGGGGTTCCACCCTCACCGGAATGGTGGCGATCGGTGTGGCCGCCATCCCGGTCTTCACGCGCATCACCCGCGCGGCCTGCCTCCAGGTGATGAGCCAGGACTATGTGCTGGCAGCCCGCAGCTGCGGCACCACCTGGCCGACGATCGCACGTCGCCACGTGTGGCCCAACATCGCACCGCTGGTGGGGGTGCAGGCCTCGGTCAGCTTCGCCATGGCGATCCTCGCCGAGGCGGCGCTGAGCTATCTGGGGCTGGCCACCACGATCACCACGCCGTCGTGGGGGCGGATGCTCTACGAGGCGCAGAGCAAGCAGCTGTTCAGCCACCCCGAGCAGGTGATCTGGCCCGGTCTGGCCATCGCGCTGGCGGTGCTGGGATTCAACCTGCTGGGTGACGGGCTGCGAGAACTGCTCGATCCACGATTGCGGGAGGTGCAGTGAGCGCGCTGGTGGAGGTGCGAGACCTCAACGTGTCCTTCGGACGACGCCGGGTGCCCGCGGTCAGGGACCTGTCCTTCGACCTCGAGGAGGGGCAACGGCTGGGGCTGATCGGCGAATCCGGCTCCGGCAAGAGTGTCACGGCCCTGGCCATGATGGGGCTGCTGCCCGACAACGCGCACGTCAGCGGCAGCGTCACGGTGGGCGGACGGCAGATCGTGGGGGCGGGCGACCGTGAACTCTCCTCCCTGCGGGGCGACGTGATGAGCATGGTCTTCCAGGAACCGATGACGGCCCTGGACCCCACCATGACCTGTGGCCGCCAGGTGGCCGAGGTGCTTCGGCTGCACCAGGGCGCGGCCCCCGGCGCGGCACGCCAGGCCGTGGTGGACATGCTCGAACGCGTGGGGCTGCCCCGGCCCGCCCGCATCGCCGACGCCTATCCCCACGAACTCTCGGGCGGTCAGCGGCAGCGCGTCATGATGGCGATGGCACTGGTCAACTCTCCCGACCTGGTGATCTGCGACGAGCCGACCACGGCGCTGGACGTCACCGTGCAGGCAAAGGTGCTGCACGTCCTGGACGAGCAGCTCGACGCGGCGGGGGCCGCTTGCCTGTTCATCTCGCACGACCTGGCGGTGGTGAGCCAGGTCTGCGACGAGGTGATGGTGATGTGGCAGGGACGCGTGGTGGAGCGCGGCACGATCGCGCAGGTGCTGGGCGATCCGCAGCACGGCTACACCCGGGGACTGGTGGCCACCGCGCGCCTCGACCTGGCCGAGCCCGGCTCGCATCTGCCCGTGGTGGAGGACTTCTGGAGCGGGGAGGAGACATGAGCGACCACCCGCTGTACCGTCTGCGGGGCCTCGGACGTACCTACGGCCGCGGGGCTGGCGCGGTGCGTGCCGTGCACGACGTCGACCTGGACGTGGTGCCCGGTGACCGATTGGGCATCGTGGGGGAGTCCGGCTCGGGCAAGTCGACCCTGATTCGCATGATGGCCGCACTGGATCGTCCCACCGCCGGCACCATCGAGTTCCGCGGCCGCCAGATCCAGCAGCTTCCCGAACGGCAGCTGGGAGACCTGCGCGCCAGCGTGCAGATGGTCTTCCAGGATCCGCGCAGCTCACTGAACCCGCGGATGAAGGTCAGTGACATCATCACCGAGCCGCTGCGCAGCCCACTGTTGCGCCAACGCGACGACGTCCCGATGGACCGCGAGCGTCGGCTGCGCGAGGTGATGGAGCAGGTGGGCCTGCCTCCCGCCATGGCCCACCGCTACCCACACGAATTCTCCGGCGGCCAACGCCAGCGGATCGCGATCGCCAGGGCGCTGGCGCCCAAGCCCGACGTGCTGGTGGCCGACGAGCCGGTCAGTGCCCTGGACGTCTCGGTGCGTGCCCACGTGTTGAACCTGCTGCGTGAGCTGGTGGACGAATACGCGCTGACGATGGTCTTCGTCTCCCACGACCTGATGGTGGTGCGCCACGTGTGTGACCGGGTGCTGGTGATGCGTCAGGGCGAGGTGGTCGAGGCGGGACCGATCGAACGGGTCTACTCCTCGCCGGAGCACGACTACACCCGTGAACTCCTCGCCGCCGTGCCGCGCATCCGCGTGGGCAGGTGAGACATGTGGGGCACTGACTGCACCACGGCCTAGAATCTGCGGGGTGAAGGCACTTCTGCTCGAGAACATCCATTCTGAAGCCACCCGCATCCTGACCGAGGCAGGAATCGAGGTCGAGACCCGTCCGGGAGCCCTGGGCGAGGACGAACTGATCGAGGCGATGCAGGGCGTGAGCCTGCTCGGCATCCGCTCCGCCACCCAGCTCACCGAGAAGGTGATCCAGGCCAGCCCGCAGTTGCTGGCGGCCGGATGCTTCTGCATCGGCACCAACCAGGTGAACCTGGGCGCCGCCTCCGAGGCCGGTGTCCCGGTCTTCAACGCCCCCTACAGCAACACTCGTTCCGTGGTCGAGCTGGCGATCGGTGAGATCATCGCGCTGGCGCGTCGCCTGCCCGAGAAGAACCAGATGATGCACGAGGGCGTCTGGAACAAGTCGGCCAATGGTTCCCATGAGGTGCGGGGACGCACGCTGGGCATCGTCGGCTACGGCAACATCGGTTCCCAGCTCAGCGTGCTGGCCGAGAGCCTGGGCATGAAGGTGATCTTCTATGACATCGCCGACAAGCTGGCCCTGGGCAATGCCCGTCGTTGTGAGAGCTTCGACGAGCTGCTGGCCGAGGCCGATCTGGTGACCCTGCACGTGGACGGGCGCGAGTCGAACCGCAACTTCTTCGGCGAAGCCGAGTTCGCCAAGATGAAGCCCCGGGCCATGTTCCTCAACCTCTCCCGCGGTCACGTCTACGACGTCGACGCGCTGGTGCGCAATCTGGAGAGCGGCCACCTGGCCGGTGCCGGCCTCGACGTCTTCCCCTCCGAGCCGAAGGCGGCCGGCCTGCCCTTCGAGTCGCCCCTGCGCAGGGTGCCCAATGTCATCCTCACCCCGCACGTCGGTGGCTCCACCAAGGAGGCACAGGTGGACATCGGCCGTTTCGTCGCGGGCAAGTTCGTCGACTACGTGAGCAATGGTGGGACGCAGATGAGCGTCAACATGCCGCAGATCGTCGCCCAGCCCTTCGAGGGCACCCGGGTGCTGCACATGCACCACAACGTGCCCGGCGTGATGGCGCGCATCAACCAGGTGCTGGCCCAGCACAACGGCAACATCACCTCGCAGATGCTGTCGACCCGCGGCTCGGTCGGTTACGCCGTGATCGACGTGACCGGCTCGCACCCCAACCTGGAGCACGAGCTGGGAGCCCTGGAGGAGACGATCCGCTGCCGTGTGATCTGATCGCAGCGCATGTGTGATGCCCCGCGGCCCATCCGGGCTGCGGGGCATCGTGTTCTCTCGTGCTGTTCCTCCCGGGGGTGCTGTCTCTCCCGGGCGCCGCGCCGGCTCAGGCCTGATCGGGACGCAGGGCGTGCACCGCCGCGTCATGCAACAGGCCATTGGTGGCGATGGCTCCGGGGCCGTTGACACCATCCTGGCCGTCGAGGTTGGTGAAGCGTCCCCCGGCCTCGCGCACGATGACATCGAGCGCGGCCATGTCATGCAGGGCCAGTTCGGGTTCGCTGGCCACGTCCACGGCTCCCTCGGCCACCAGCATGTAGCTCCAGAAGTCCCCGTAGGCCCGGGTGCGCCAGCTCTCGCGCAGCAGGTTGACGAAGTTCTGGCCGCGGCCAGAGGTCATCCACCCGTCGATCGAGGAGTAGCTGAACGAGGCGTCGGAGAGCGCGCCTACGTCGGAGACCCGGATCTGCTCGCCCTTGAGCAGCGTCTTGCCGGCCCAAGCCCCATCGCCCTTGCTGGCCCACCAGCGTCGGCCCAGCGCGGGGGCACTGACCACGGAGGCCACCACCTCGTCGTTGACCATCAGGGCGATCAGGCTCGCCCACACGGGAACGCCGCGCACATAGTTCTTGGTGCCGTCGATCGGGTCGATCACCCAACGCCGGGGGCCCCACCCAGTGTCCTTGCCCTCCTCGCCGTGTACGGCATCGCGCGGGCGTGCCTTGGTGAGGGTGGCGCGGATCGCCTCCTCGGTGGCGACGTCGGCATCGGATACCGGCGTCATGTCCGGCTTGGTGTCGATCCTCAGGTCGCCCGAACGGAACCGGCTCATAGTGATGGAGTCGGCATTGTCGGCCAGCAGGTGCGCCAGCCGCAGGTCATCGGTGTAGTTCTCGCGATTCAGGGGGGCCATGCAGGCCACACTAGCGCCTGCCGCCCCGCTCACAGCTCCCAGTCCCGCAGGCGCCCCGCCTGCCACATCCGGCGGTAGCTGTCCAGACGCTCCGGCGCCAGGTCGCCGCGCTCGACGGCGGCGTCCAGACCGCACTCGGGGTCATTGCTGCCGTGCTGGCACCCGCGCGGGCACTGGTGGGTGAACTGGGCCAGGTCTCCGAAGGCGGCCAGCACCGATTCGGGGGTCACGTGGGAGAGCCCGAAACTACGGACCCCAGGGGTGTCGATCACCCAGCCGGACTCGTTCGGCAACTGCAGCGCAATGGCGCTGGTGGACGTGTGCCGTCCCCGCCCGGTGACGTCGTTGACCACACCCGTGGAGCGATTCACACCGGGGATCAGCGCATTGACCAGGGTGGACTTGCCGACGCCGGAGTGGCCGACGAAGACGGTGATGTTGTCGGCGAGCAGCTCGTGCACCTGGGAGAGGTCGGCATCGGGCTGGGTGACCACCACGGGCACGTCCAGGGGCGTGTAGGCGGCGCGCAGCTCGTCGGGGCTGGCCAGATCGGCCTTGGTCAGGCACAGGATCGGGTCCACCCCTGCGTCGTAGGCGGCCACCATGATGCGGTCGATCATGCCCATCCGCGGTGGCGGGTCGGCCAGCGCGGTGACGATCATGATCTGGGTGGCATTGGCCACGATGGGGCGCTCGAAGGGATCGGTGTCATCGGCGGTGCGTCGCAGCACCGTGCTGCGCGGCTCCACCTCGACGATGCGGGCCAGGGTGCCCTCGTCGCCGCTGACGTCACCGTCCAGGCGCACCATGTCGCCGACGATGGCGCCCTTGCGCCCCAGCTGGCGAGCCTTGGTGGCCGTCACCATCACCCCGTCGAGCTGGCAGCGGTAGCGGCCCCGGTCGATGGTGATCACGCGTGCCACAGGCAGCTGGGAGTAGTCGGGCCGGTCCTTGGTGCGCGGTCGGCTGCGCTTGCTCGGTCGGTCGAAACTCTCCAGGTCATCGGAACGCAGGTTGCGTCCCATCGCTCCGCGTATCGCGCGCGGCGTCATCCTCGTGCCTCCAGCATCGTGGTCCACATCTGGTCGAAATGGTTGATGGTCTTGCTGGTGCACTGCACGTCGTCGACGCTGCACCCGGGCACCAGCAGCCCGATCAGGACGGCGGTGTGCACCAGTCGGTGGTCGGCGTAGCTGAGCAGCTGGGCGGCGTGCAGTCCGTCGGCGGCCAGTCCGCAGCCCTCGATGCGCAGGCCGTCCGGGGTCTGCTGCACGCGGCCCCCCACGCGGCCGAGCTCGGCCTCCAGTGCCTCCAGCCGGTTGGTCTCGTGGCCACGAATGTGGGCCACCCCGCGGATCACGCTGGTGCCCTCGGCGAACAGGGCCAAGGCGGCCACCACGGGGGTGAGTTCACTGGCCTCGTGCAGGTCGACGTCGACGGCCTTGAGCACCCCGGTGCCCGTGACGGTCAGTTCGGAGTCCACCAGCTCGGTGCGCGCGCCCATCTGTTGCAGGATCCGCCGAATGTGGTCCCCACCCTGGGTGGTCTCCTCGGGCCATCCGGGCACGGTGGTGCTGCTTCCGGTCAGGGCGGCGGCGGCCAGGAAGACCGCGGCGCTGGTCAGGTCGGGTTCGATGCGTTGGTCGAGTGCCAGCACCGGGCCGGGCAGCACCTGCCAGTGGTCGGCCTCGGTCTCGGTCACCTGGACGCCCCGCTCGCGCAGCATGTGCACGGTCATGTCGATGTGGGGGCGGCTGGGGATGGTGGCGCCGTCGGGGGAGTGGTGGCGCAGGAGCAGTCCGTTCGGGAAGCGCGAACCGCTGAGCAGCAGCCCGGAGACGAACTGGCTGGACCCGCTGGCGTCGATGGTCACCTCGCGGCCGTCCAGCCGCTCCGGCCCGGTCACGGTGCAGGGGATCGCGTCACCGTCGACGCTGGCGCCCAGCATGCGCAGGCCGTGCAGCACCGGTGCCAGCGGCCGCTGGCTGGCGACGGGGTCACCGACGAAGCGCGTGGTGCCGTGGGCCAGGGCGGCCAGGGGTGGGACGAAGCGCATCACCGTGCCCGCCAGCCCACAGTCGATGGGCTCTGGGGCGGGCGTGAACCGCTGTGGGGGAGTGACCCGCAGCGCGCTGCCCGTCTGCTCGATCCGCACACCCAGCCCCTGCAGGGCGTCGCGCATCAGCACCGTGTCGCGGGCCTCCAGCGCTCCGGTGATGGTGCTGGGGCCATCGGCCAGGCCGGCCAGCAGCAGGGCCCGGTTGGTCTCGGACTTGGAACCGGGCACTTCCACCCGGGCACGGAACGGCCCTGGCGCGACGGGTGTCGGCCAGGGCTCGTTCGCGGTGGTCGTCGGCGTCAGATCAGTGCTCACGCGTCGATTCTTGCAGCTCGTGTCACTTGAGGAGCGACTCGAGCTGGTTGCTGAGCTGGTCCACCTGCTTCTTGCCCTGCTTCTCGTACTTCTTGGCCTGCTTCTTGAGCTGCTTGCCATTGGTCTGGCCGGTCAGCTGCTTGGCCTGCTTCTCGAGCTGCTTCTTCTCCTTGGCGGCAGCCTTGCTGATCGCCTGGGCCTGCTTGTTCGCGCGGTAGGACAGCGAGGGCTTGCCCTGGGTGTCCTGGCTGGCGATCAGCGCGGCACCCAGCAGGGCCACATTGCGCAGCATGGTCGAGCGGGCGGCGGTGCGCTGCTCGGCCGAGGCGCCCTTGGCGGGGCGCGAGGCGAGCACGTGCGGCACCATCGAGGCGCTCAGCAGGCCGGCCGAGAGGCGACGCCCCAGACCGGTGGCCAGACCCAGACCGCCCAGCACCTGTGCCACACCGGTGGCACGCACGAGGGTCTTGGTCTCCTCAGGCACGTAGTTGGCGACGCTCGGCGGGGCCACCTGCTGCACCAGCGGCACCACCTTGCGCGCGATCGGCTCGGCGTCGGCGACCAGCGGTTCCGGCTTGGTCGCGGCCTTCGCGCCGTTGACAACGAAGAAACTGGCGAGCATGGTACGCCCGGCTGCACGAGTGAGATTCATGGTTCCTTCCTACCGGAGCGGCGGGGTGCCCAACAAGGCTTTGCGCACTGGGCGAACACGTCATGGCACGCCGTCGTGGCTGCGGCGTTACGGTGGGCGCATGTGTGGACGCTATGCCGCTGCGGCCAGCCAGGCGATGCTGGTGGAGACCTTCGAGGTGGACGAGGTGGTCGAGCTCGAGACGCTGCCGCCGCTGGCTCCGCGCTACAACATCGCTCCCACCGACCCGGTGCCGGCGATCGTCGAGCGTGCCCGTCGCGACTGCGACGAGGTGACGCGCAAGCTGGTCCGGCCCCGCTGGGGGCTGGTACCCAGCTGGGCGAAGGACCGCTCCCGGGCCTCGTCGTTGATCAATGCCCGCAGCGAGACGGTGGCCACCAAACCCTCCTTCCGCAAGGCCTTTGCCACCCGCCGCTGCCTGCTGCCGGCCGACGGTTACTACGAGTGGTACACCCAGCCCAAGCTGCAGGGGGCCGGCGGCAAGCCGATCAAACAGCCCTTCTGGATCCATCCCCTGCCCCGTGCGGGGGAGCCGCCGCTGATGGTCATGGCCGGCATCTACGAGTTCTGGCGCGATCCGGATCTTCCCGCCGACCATCCGGAGGCCTGGCTGACCACGTGCGCGGTTATCACCACCCGCGCCAGTGACCAACTCGGGCACATCCACGACCGGATGCCGATGCAGGTCCGGCGCGCCGACTGGGAACACTGGCTTGATCCCGGCCTGACGGATCCTTTGGCCGCCCACGACTTGCTCCATTCACCCGCCCCCGAGGAGATGACCGCCTGGGCCGTCTCCACTGCCGTCGGCAATGTTCGCAATGACGGTCCGGAGCTGCTGGAACCGCTCCCGGACGAGCCGTCGCCGGGGCAGGAGAGCCTGCTGTGACCGGCCCGAGCGTGGACAACCGGGGTGTGGGCGACCCGATTCGGTGGCTGGATGCCGAGACCCCGCAGGGTCCGGGCCGCTTCCGCATCACCGAGGCCGCTGCGCCGCGGGCCCTCGTGGTGCTGGGCCACGGCGCAGGGGGCGGGGTGGAGGCACCAGACCTGCAGGCCCTGGCCGAACGATTGCCCGCCGCCGGGCTGAGCGTGGCGCTGTTCGAACAGCCCTGGCGCACTGCCGGTCGACGTGTCGCCGTCGCCCCACCCCGGCTGGACGAGGCCGCCGTGGCGGCCATCGCGCAGCTGCGGGGCGAGTTCGAGGGCCTGCCGCTGGTGTTGGGTGGGCGCTCGGCAGGCGCACGGGTGGCCTGCCGGACCGGTCAGGTACTGGAGGCCTCTCACATCGTGTGCCTCGCCTTTCCCCTGCACCCACCGGGCAAGCCGGAGAAGTCGCGCCGGGACGAACTGCTGGGCACCCGGGTGCCCACCCTGGTGGTCCAGGGCAGCCGTGACCCCTTCGGCAACGAGCAGGAGATGGTCGAGGAATTGGCCCACGCCGAGCGTCACCGTATGCACCTCGTCGAGGGGGCTCGGCATGACCTGCTCCTGCCGCGTGCCCGGGCCAACCGACAGCAACAGGAGTGGGAAGGGATGGCGCAGGCGGTGATCGAGTTCGTGGGCAAGGGCTGAGGCCGCCGGAATATCCGGGGGCGCAGGGGCGTTCCAGTCACCGTGATGAAGCTCCTCGAACGTCCCGCGCCCGGGCCCGTCATCCCGATGAGGTCACACGATTCGGTACTGTCATACGTGATGACTCTTCCAGGTGCCACCCATGACGAGCTGGACGCCAACGGCGGCCAGCGAGCCGACGCGTCCGTCGACGAGCTTGAAGCCGCCTTCGCGGACGAGGAGACCGACGAGCAGCGAGCCGCTCGCTTCGAGCGCGACGCAATGGTCTACCTCGACCAGCTCTACGGCGCTGCCCTGCGCATGACACGCAACCCCGCCGATGCGGAGGACGTGGTGCAGGAGACCTATGCCAAGGCCTTCAGTTCCTTCCACCAGTTCAAGCCGGGAACCAACCTCAAGGCCTGGCTCTACCGGATCCTCACCAACACCTACATCAACAGTTATCGCAAGGCGCAGCGGCAGCCCCAGACCACCGGCGGGGCCGAGGTCGAGGACTGGCAGCTGGCCCAGGCCGAGTCGCACACCTCCACGGGCTTGCGTTCGGCCGAGATGGAGGCGCTCGACCGGATCCCCGACGGGGCGGTCCTGGAGGCGCTCAACTCCTTGGCTCCTGACTTCCGTACGGCCGTCCTGCTGGCCGACGTGGAAGGTTTCGCGTACAAGGAGATCGCCGAGATCATGGGCACGCCGATCGGCACCGTGATGTCGCGCCTCAACCGTGGCCGCAAGCAGCTGCGTGACAAGCTGGCCGACCACGCCGCGGAGCAGGGGATCGGCAAGGCCAAGGGAGGCTCCGATGACTGACTCTCTGGACCATGCTCAGGATCCCGAGGACGCCTGTACCCGCGCCTTGGGTCAGGTGCAGGCCTTCCTGCACGGCGAACTGGACGAACACGACTCCGACCTGATCCGGCTCCACCTTGATGCGTGCGAGAAGTGTCTGGAGAACTTCGACATCGAGCAGGCGATCAGCGCCCTGGTGCGGCGTTGCTGCCCGCCGACCACCGCCAGCAGTGAGCTGCGGATGCGGATCGTCAAGATGTCGATCACCATGCACGAGCAGCAGTGAGTGGGCAATTGCCCGCATGACGAAGCAACCCCCGGCCTGGGCCGGGGGTTGCGCTCTGTCATGGTGCGGAATCAGGCGTTGGGACGCTTGCCGTGATTCGCGCCATTGTTCTTGCGAGAGCGACGCTTGCGTCCACGCTTGCTCATGACGACTCCTCATCCATCTGGTCTGGTCTCTGAACGGCACCCACGGTGCCGCACCCCGGCAGCACCGGGCACGAGACACGATTATTCCATCCGTTGTACCTGCCGCACCAAATCGGCACGCGTGCGGGTGGCTGGCTAGGGTGTCACCATGCTGTCGATGTCGCAGGTCGTGAAGGAACACACCACTCTGACCACGCAGGAGCGGGCCTGGTTGAGCGGGCTGGTCAACGAGTGGCACCTGCTGGCCGACGTCAGTTTCAGCGACCTCATCCTGTGGGTGCCCGATGCCGACGACAACATCTTCTGGGCGGCGGCCCAGGTTCGGCCCAAGACCGGCCCGACGGCACTTGAGGACGACGTGGTGGGCGATGACATCTCCTACGATCCAGAGCACCTGGTGACCTCGGCCTATCTCGCCCAGGAGATCTGTGAGACCAGCGACAACAAGCTCAGCGCGGGCATCCCGGTGGACGTGCTGGCCATCCCGGTGATGCGAGAGGGACGTTGCATCGCGGTGGTCGAACGCCACACCAACCAGATGGGGGTCAGGGCGCCAGGTGCCTTGGAGGACACCTACCTGGAGGTGGCCGAGATCCTGGCGGAGATGCTGCACCATGCCGCCTTCCCGATCGAGCCGCCCAGTGACCAGACCTTCAGCCCGAAGGTGGGGGACGGCCTGATGCTGCTGTCCCCGCTGGGCACCATCAACTTCGCCAGTCCCAATGCCGTGTCCGTCTACCGCCGGCTGGGCCATGACGGTGACGTGGACGGTGAGCACTTCCGCAGCCTGACGCAGTCCCTGGTGGAGGGACTGCAGGACATCGGTCAGGAGATCGGCACCGACCTGGCTGCTCGCCGGGTGCTGGAGCATGAGGTCTCCAACGCGCGGGCCAGCGTGCGGCTGCGCATCATCCCCTTGGTCTCCAAGGGTGACAATGTGGGAACCCTGGTGCTGTGCCGCGACATCACCGTGCTGAGACTGCAGGAGCGCCAGCTGGTCACCAAGGACGCCACCATCCGAGAGATCCATCACCGGGTGAAGAACAATCTGCAGACCGTCGCGGCCCTGCTGCGTCTGCAGTCACGACGGATCCACTCCGACGAGGCCAAGGGTGCCCTGCGTGATGCGATGAGCCGCGTCTCGGCGATCGCCGTGGTCCACGAGATCCTGTCGCAGGCCTTCGACGAGGAAGTGGTCTTTGACGATGTGGCCGACCGGATCCTGCGGATGGTGGGGGATGTCTCCGCGTCGTCGGGCAAGGTCGTGGGCCGCCGTGACGGGAGCTTCGGCATGATCCCCGCCAGCGCCGCCACCTCGCTGGCCCTGGTGGTCACCGAATTGTGCCAGAACGCCATTGAGCACGGCCTGGACTCCTCATCGGGTGAGGTGATGGTCCGGCCGGAGCACCGCGAGACCGAGCTGGTGGTGGACGTGCTGGACGCCGGCAGGGGGCTGCCCGACGGCTTCGACATCGATGAGAGCAACAGCCTCGGCCTGTCGATCGTGCGCACCCTGTTGCAGGACATGGGTGGTTCCTTCGAACTCTCGAACCGCCCCGACGCGCAGGGGGCAAGAGCACGGGTCAGGGTTCCGATGACCGCCCTGTGACGGGGGCGTGACCGACAACATGACGACAGCCGCCCGGATCACCGGGCGGCTGTCGTCATTGATCAGCGGTGGCTCAGGAGTTGCGCAGGCGGGAGCGAGCCTGACGGCGCTTCATGGCGCGTCGCTCGTCCTCGCTGAGGCCTCCCCACACACCGTGGTCCTGTCCGGCCTCGATGGCCCAGGCCAGACACTGCTCGCGAACGTCGCAGCGACGGCAGACCTTCTTGGCCTCCTCGATCTGGAGAATGGCCGGTCCCGTGTTCCCGATGGGGAAGAAGAGTTCCGGATCCTCCGTGAGGCAGGCGGCCTTGTGGCGCCAATCCATCAGTAGTACTCCTTAGAAAAATGTGAACGGGTCGCAGTCCGGAACTCCCCAGAACGGGGTGTGGCGGGCAACCGGGGGCACGGCGCCACGGACGACCCGTGAAACCAGCCTAGATGAGTGTGGCAACTCGCAGGCCCGATGACAAGAGATTCTGTCACCTTGCCCTGAAAAGACGCATAGAGTTGCCGCGTGCCAGAACTTGACCTTTCATCCAACAACGCAACGTCCCGTCGGGTCGCCATCGGTGGAACGTGGATCACCGCGGTTGTATTCCTCGTGGTCGGCGTGGGATCGCTGCTGGTTGACCACGGGATCTTCTCGGCCGGGATCGCCGTGGTGCTCATCCTCTACGCCGCGGCCCTGGGTGGGCTGGCCTGGTTGGCCCAGAAGGGCTTGGGCCTGGCCATCGGCCTGATTGCCGCTGCCGCAGTGCTGCACGTGATGGTGGCCGTCTCCACGGCCCGCGGGTCGGGGGAGTGGTGGCTTTGGATCTTCGCAGTGGTCGCGGCAGCCACCGCGCTGGCCGCCGGCAAGGTCCACCTGGACGAGCTCAAGCAGGCGGGAGCCTGACAGGAAGGTGACCTGACCGAGCCCGGGTGGAACGAGCCCAGGTCCAACGAACAAGGGGCGGGGCTGCAGTGGATCACTGCAGCCCCGCCCCTGTCGTCGTCAGACCCTCGTCGTCATGAACTCAGGGTCAGTCGTCCTCGTCGTCGAGCCTGGCCAGCCAGGTGGCCAGGCGCTCGACCGCAACCTCGAACTCGGGGTTCAGGTCGACGAAGGTGCGCATCTGCTCGGCAAGCCAGTCGAAGCTGACCTCCTCGTCTCCGCGACGGGAGGCCAACTCCTCCAGACCTCTGTCGGTGAAGTACATCAGTCGGCGAAGGCACGCGACACCAGGTCACGCTCCTGCTCCATGTGCACCCCGTGCGAGCCCACCGACGGCGCTGCGGCAGCCGGGCGGCTGACCAGGCGCATCTCCAGGTCACGCGAGGGCAGGTACTCCTTGACGGCAGCCGGCAGGTTGAGCGCCAGGAAGGGCCACGGCCCCTGGTTCTCGGGCTCGTCCTGCACCCACCGGATGTCGGACACGTGGCCGTACTGCTTGAGCTCGTTGGCAAGCTCCTCGGCCGGCAGCGGGTAGAGGCGCTCCAGCGGGATGATGGCCACCTTGCCCTCCAGACCGGCCTTGGCGCGGGCCTGGACCAGCTCCCAACGGACCTTGCCGGAGCACAGCAGCACCTTCTCGACACCGCTCGGATCGGAGATCGACGGGTCGGCCAGCACCGGACGCCAGGTGCCATTGGTGAAGTCCTCCGGCTGGCTGGTGGCCAGCTTGTTGCGCAGCATCGACTTCGGCGTGGCGATGACCACCGGACGGTGCCAGTTCACGTAGGCGTGCTGGCGCAGCAGGTGGAAGTGGCTGGCCGGCGTCGACGGCTGGCACACGGCCAGATTGTTCTCGGCGCACAGCTGCAGCCAACGCTCGATGCGGGCCGAGCTGTGGTCGGGGCCCTGACCCTCGTAACCGTGCGGCAACAGCAGCACGACGCCCGACTTCTGGCCCCACTTCACGAAGCCAGAGCTGATGTACTCGTCGGAGACGCTCTGCGCGCCGTTGACGAAGTCACCGAACTGGGCCTCCCACAGCACCAGCGCCTCGGGGGCGGCCACGGAGTAGCCGTACTCGAAGCCCAGCACCGCGTACTCGCTGAGCAGCGAGTCGTAGATGTCGAAGTTCGCCTGGTCTTTGCTCAGGTGCTTCAGCGGAACGTAGGCCTCATTGGTGACGCGGTCGACGATCGCACCGAAGCGCTGGCTGAAGGTGCCGCGACGCGAGTCCTGGCCGGACATGCGCACCGGGCGGCCCTCCATCAGCAGGGAGCCGAAGGCGAGCAGCTCGCCGGTGGCCCAGTCGATCGGGCCCTCCTTGATCTGCTTGGCGCGACGAGCCAGCTGGGGCAGCACCTTCGAGTGGCCGGTGAAGCCCTCGGGGATCTCGGCGTGCACCCGCGCCACCGCGTCCATCATGTCCTGGCTGATGGCCGTGCCGGCATTCTCGTTCGGCTTGGTGGGGTAGTAGGGCACCCGGGTGTACTCGTCGTCGTCCCCGGAGCTCTGCTTGGCCTCCTTGAACACGTCCTCCAGGCGAGCCCGGAAGCGGTTCATGACATTCTCGGCGTCCTCGGTGGTGATCAGGCCACGACCGATCAGGCTCTCGGTGTAGAGCTTGTGCGTGGAGCGCTTCTGCTCGATCAGGTCGTACATGTTGGGCTGCGTGAAGCTCGGGTCGTCGCCCTCGTTGTGGCCACGACGGCGGTAGCAGACCAGGTCGATCACGACGTCCTTGTTGAACCGCTGGCGGTACTCGAAGGCGATCCGGGCGGCGCGCACGCAGGCGTCGGGATCGTCACCGTTGACATGGATGACGGGGGCCTGGATCACCTTGGCCACGTCGGTGCAGTAGACGCTGGTGCGCGACTCCACCGGCGAGGTGGTGAAGCCCACCTGGTTGTTGACCACGACGTGCACGGTGCCACCGACGCGGTAACCGCGCAGCTGGCTCATCTGGAGCACCTCGTAGACCACGCCCTGGCCGGCGAAGGCGG
This sequence comes from Luteococcus struthionis, assembly GCF_048595755.1. Taxonomy (GTDB): domain Bacteria; phylum Actinomycetota; class Actinomycetes; order Propionibacteriales; family Propionibacteriaceae; genus Luteococcus. Next base: position 2,996,697 of record NZ_CP184360.1, on the reverse strand, counting down.
CATCGCCGTGCAGCAGGATCGGCAGCACGGGGTAGCCCTCGCCGCCGTTGAGCGCACCGGGCAGGCGGTCGAGCTTGGCGCGGGTGATGCCCTCCAGCACCGGGTCGACGGTCTCCAGGTGCGACGGGTTGGCGGCCACCGAGGTGCGGATGGTGTTGCCACTGGCGGCGCTGAACTTGCCCTCGATGCCCAGGTGGTACTTCACGTCACCGGAGCCCTGGCCACCGGCGACGCCGATGTTGCCCTCGAACTCGCGGAAGATCTGGCCATAGCTCTTGCCGGCGATGTTGGCCAGCACGTTCAGACGGCCACGGTGTGGCATGCCGATGCAGACCTCGTCGAGGTGCTTGTCGGCGGCCAGCTCGCAGATCTCGTCGAGCAGCACGATGGTGGACTCGCCACCCTCCAGGCTGAAGCGCTTCTGGCCGACGAACTTGGTCTGCAGGAAGGTCTCGAAGATCTCCGCCTCGTTCAGCTTGTCCAGGATGCGCAGGTGCTCCTCGCGGGGCAGCGGAGTGTGCGGCTTCTCGAACTTCTCCTGGAACCAGGTGCGCTGCTCCACGTCCGAGATGTGCATGTACTCGATGCCCATGGTGTGGCAGTAGGAGTCACGCAGGATGTCGAGGATCTCGCGCAGCGTCATGTAGCTGCGGGACTCACCGGCGAAGGTTCCGATGGCGAAGTGCCGGTCAAGGTCCCAGACGGTCAGGCCGTGCGCCTCGAGCTCCAGCTCGGGGTGGGTGCGCTGGCGGTACTCCAGCGGATCGGTGCCGGCCATCAGGTGGCCCAGGCTGCGGTAGGCCTGGATCAGCTCGACGACGCGAGCCTCCTTGGGCACCTGGCTGTAGCGGTGGGCGCTGACGTCGGTGTCCCAGCGCAGCGGCGGGTAGGGGATGCGCAGGCTCTCGAAGATCTGGTCGTAGAAGCCGTCGGCCCCCAGCAGCAGCTGGTGGATCTTCCGCAGGAACTCACCCGACTGGGCGCCCTGGATGACGCGGTGATCGTAGGTGGAGGTCAGCGTCATGACCTTGCTGACGCCCAGCTCGTTGATCCGGCTCTCGCTGGTGCCCTGGAATTCCGGCGGGTAGTCGATCGACCCGACGCCCAGGATGACGCCCTGGCCGTTCATCAGGCGCGGCACCGAATGGTTGGTGCCCAGTCCGCCCGGGTTGGTCAACGAGGCGGTGACGCCCTGGAAGTCATCGACTCCGAGCTTGCCGTCGCGGCCCTTCTTGACGATCTCCTCGTAGGCGGCCCACCACTGCATGAAGTCGAGCTGCTCGCACTCCTTGATGGCCGGGACCACCAGGTTGCGGGTGCCGTCGGGCTTGACCAGGTCGATGGCCAAGCCCAGGTTGATCGACGGGTTCTCGACCAGGACGGGCTTGCCGTTCTCCTCGTCGTAGCCATTGTTCATGGCCGGGATGGCCTTCAGCGCCTGGATCATCGCGAAGCCGATGATGTGCGTGAAGCTGACCTTGCCGCCCTTGGAGCGCTTGAGGAAGTTGTTGATGACGGTGCGCTGGTCGATGACCAGCTTCATCGGCACGGAGCGCACGGTGGTGGCCGTGGGCATGGTGAGCGAGGCGTCCATCGCCTTGGCCGTGCGCATCGGCACGCCCTTCATGACGGTGCGCTTGGACTCCTGCTTCTCCGTCTTGGGGCGCTTGGCGGGGTTGGGCGCATTGGCGCTCAGGCCCGAGGCGTGACCAGGGGTAGCCGGGGCCTCGGTGCGCACCTCGCGCTGCTCCACCTTGGAGGAGCCGGCGGGCTTGGCGGCGGCAGCCTCGGCCTTGGACTGGTCTGCCTGGGCCTTGGGCTGGTCGGTCTGGGGCTTGGGCTGGGGAGCCTCGCCCTTCGCCTGGGAGGGCTGGGGCTTGGTAGCCGGAGTTGAGGGGACCTGCTTCTGGGCGGGCGCCTGTGCGGCGGGAGCAGAGGCTGTAGCACTGGGTGCCTTCGAGTCGGCAGCATCACCTGCCGGGGAGTTCTTCTCGAAGTAGGCAGCCCACGTGGCGTCGACACTGTTGGGGTCGGCCTTGTACTGCTCGTACATTTCCTCGATCAGCCAGTCGTTGGCGCCGAAGTCGCTGGAGGGGTCTGTGTGGGACATGTGTGTGTCGGTGGCCCGGGCCACCATCGCCTTCTTCCGGTGTGTGTTGGCCTGCGGCAGGCCCCTGTGCCTACCTGTGGTTGATGGTAGCCGCTCCACCCGTGGCTTGGGCAAACCGACGGCAAAGGAGTTCGGTGATTGTCCACCAGCTGGTGAGCAGCGTCAACACCGCCAGCCCCAGGTTGCGCAGCATGAAGGTGGTGGTCACCCAGGCATGCTGCGGGGCGGCCCCCAGCAGCTCTCCGTAGTGCCGCGGGTAGATGGTCTGGGTGGCGAGGGAGAGCAGGAGGCACAGCAGCGCCACCAGCATCGCGCGGTGACGTTGACGGCCCTGCGGGGCCAGGGCCAGCCAAGCCGCGCTCACGGCCCCCAGCCAGGCCATGTACTGCGGGCTGAGCGCCTTGTTGGCGGAGATCATCACCAGCACGATGGTCAGGCAGGCCAACGCCCTGGTGTGGGCCGGCACCTCCCTGCGCCAGGCGACCAGTGCGATCGCCACGGCGAAGAGCACGCCCAGGGCCATGGCCATGCTGGCAAGGTTCAGCAGGTTCTCAACGCCGGGGCCGTAGACCTCGTAGGCATTGAAGGGCGACATCCGTACCTGCCAGCGGGCATCCGGCCCCGCGGTCTGCTCGTGGCTGCCGAAGGTGCGCAGGTAGACGGGCACGGTGGCCCAGACGCTCTCCACCTGGAGCCCTCGTTGTGACTGCCAGGACAGCGGGGAGACCAGCCGGGTGAAGCCGGCCGAGACGAGCGAGGCCAACGCCAGGGCGATGCCGGTGGCCCAGAAGGCCGCATGGCGACGCCTGGAGCGCGCGTCGGGCCCCACCAGCCCGGCCAGCAGCAGCGCGGGCCAGAGCTTGATCCCCGCGCCCAGCGCCAGCAGGGCACCGCTGGTGGCGGGTCGGGTGGCGACCAGGAAGACGGCCGCCCCCACCACCACGGCGGCCAGCAGGTCGTAGCGGAACCAGACCAGCGGTCCCAGCGCAAAGGTGAAGCAGCCCCAGTGGATGGCCGCCAACCGGGCGCGCCCCCGCCACAGCCAGATGGCGAAGAGCAGGTCGAGCACGGCCATCAGCAGCGCGAAGACCACCACGTAGATGGAGGCGTCGTCGGCGCTGGGCCAGCGCAGCGCGTCGAGCAGCCACACCACCGGCATTGGGTACTCCCGCAGCGTCACGGGGTAACCCCCCGCCTGCTGCAGTTGGGCCTGGTAGTAGCGCACGTCGTTGACGATGTACTGCTGGTGCTCCACCCAGTCGCGCAGCATCCATCCGCGTGAGACCACCCACAGCACCAGCCACGGCAGGGGAGAGCGCACCGAGCGCTGCAGTCTTGCGGCCAAGGGGCTGTCGATGGGGCGTGCGGTGGTGCTCATCTGGCTCCTGGGGGCTGGCGGCGGATCAACCTGGCTGTGCGGGGATCGGATCGTCCGTGGTGGGTGGGCGGTTCGGGTCGGTGGCCGCCAGTCGGCGGGGGAACAGGAAGCTCCACACCCAGGCGCAGACCTTGTACAGGGTCCACAACAGGATCAGGTTGCGGGCGGTCAGGACCAGGGTGGCGGCACCCATGCCGGGGCGGTGGCCCACCAGTGAGGCGTAGCCGATCGGGTAGATGATCTGGGTGAGCAGGCTGATCAGCAGGGTCCATTCGCTGATCTCGGCCAGATTGTGCTCGTCCAGCTTGGCCTGGAAGGAGTCCTTGGCGTTCTCGCTGGCCATCGCCCAACCAGCCGCCAGCGGGCCCCCGACCCAGATGATGTACTGCGGGCTGAAGGTCTTGTTGGTCACGATCATCACGTAGACCACCAGCAGCATCAGGGCCGCGCCCTCGATGAGGCGCTGTTCGCCGCGCCGCAGCCAGATCACGTAGGCGGCCACGGCGGCCGCAATGCCCAGGGCCGTGGAGAGCGAGGCGGCACTGAGGAACCACCGGGTGCCGGGCCCGGAGATCTCCCAGGCATTGAAGTCGCTGACCGCCACCCAGAAGGAGTGCGGATCGAGCCAGCGCTGGATCATCGGGATGGTGGACCAGAAGCTCTCGATCTGCAGTCCCCGGTGACCCTGCCATCCCAAGGGCGAGACCAGCCGGTCCCATCCGGCCCACAGCAGGCTCACCAGGGCCAGCAGGCCACCGGTTCCCCAGAAGCCCAGACTGGTCAGGCCGCGGTTGGTTTGCTGCGCACCACGACGGCCACCCATCAGCGCGGGCCACAGCAGGGCCGGCCACAGCTTGATCGCGGCACCGATGCCCACCATCGCGCCGGCGGCCACGGGGCGTTGGCGGCGCAGCAGGAGCAGGGCCCAGCCGGCCAGCACCGCGGTGATGATGTCGAAACGCAGGTACGAGGTGGTTCCCACCAGCGGGACGAAGGCCGACCAGAAGGCCAGCGCCTTGCCACGCAGGCGGCCGCCCTCGCGCCACAGGGTGAGGCTGAAGGCGGCATCCAGCAGGAACATCAGGATGAAGAAGGCCGCCACATAGGCCCAGCGGTGGCCGAAGCTGAACAGATCGGGCAGTTTGAGCAGCCACAGCACGGGAGTGGGGTACTCGATCATCGTCGCGCGGGGGCCATTGAGGTCCATGGCCGAGATGTTCTTGTGGTAGTACCGCGTGTCGCCCAGCGTGAACAGCATCGCTGCCCACTGCAGCAGGATGAGCAGACGGCTGATGACCCAGACCTTCTTCATCAAGCGGGCATCGTTGAGTCGCTCGGAATCCCACCAGGAGCGCCACGGGCTCGATGGGGTGAAGAACTTGCGAGTCTCGGTCACGGGGCCCCCGGTAGGCGGGCCTTGCCCGGGCCCAGGCTGAGTGGCTGCTGGATCGGTCATGGACGCCGACCCTGGTGGAAGTGGCGCCCCCGGCAGGATTCGAACCTGCGCTCCCGCCTCCGGAGGGCGGTGCTCTATCCCCTGAGCTACGGGGGCCAGCCCCAGCAGGGGCGAGGAACACCTTAGCAGGCATGGAGCCCCCTTCGTGCACACCCCCGGGGCAGCGGCGAGCAGTCCGGTTGGCGATGTCACCGGATGGAACGGATTCGTGGCCCCCTGCAAGGTCTGAGAGGATTTCAGGCATGACGCACACCCATGTCGCCGGATCGATCCATGCCGACGCGACCGCCGCTGGCCCGCAGTGGCTCGACCGCCCCACCGATGTCAACGCCCTCGACCCTGCCCTGTGGAGCCGCTGCGTCGAGCGAGGGGAGGATGGCGTGGTGCGCATCGCCGGCCTTGGCGTCGACGAGATCGCCGCCAGCCAGTCCACGCCCACCTATGTGGTCGACGAGGAGGACTTCCGCCAGCGCGCCCGCGCCTTCCGCGACGCCTTTTCCGGCTGGCAGGTGTACTACGCCGGCAAGAGCTTCCTGACCCGCACCGTCGCACGCTGGATCAAGGAGGAAGGCCTCTACCTGGACGTGTGCAGCGGGGGAGAGCTCGCCGTTGCCCTGGCCGGTGGCATGGATCCCGCCAGGATCGGCCTCCACGGCAACAACAAGTCCGTCGACGAACTGGCGCTGGCCCTGTCACAGGGTGTGGGACGCATCATCGTCGACTCCCTGGACGAGATCGGCCGCATCGAGCAGCTGTGCAGCAGCAATGGGTGGAAGGCGCGTGTGATGGTGCGCGTCACCACCGGCGTGGAGGCGCACACCCACGAGTACATCGCCACCGCGCACGAGGACCAGAAGTTCGGCTTCAGCGTCACCAACGGGCAGGCGATGGTGGCCATGGTGCGCTGCCACTACAGCGAGCACATGGAACTGCTCGGCGTGCACTCCCACATCGGTTCGCAGATCTTCGACACCCACGGCTTCGAGGTGGCTGCACGACGCACCATGAAGTTGCTGGCCCAGTTCGCCGAGGCCACCGGGACCGAGCTGCCCGAGCTGGACCTGGGCGGTGGCTTCGGCATTGCCTACACCAGCGCCGACACCCCGGCCACGCCGGACGCGCTGGCCTCCAACCTGCGTGAGATCGTCGAGCACGAGGCCCGCGGTTACAACATCGCCGTGCCCACCATGTCGATCGAGCCCGGGCGTGCCATCAGCGGCCCGACGGCCTTCGCCCTCTACACCGTCGGCACGGTCAAGGTCGTCGACATCGAGGGCGGGCAGCAGCGTGTCTACGTCAGCGTCGACGGCGGCATGAGCGACAACATCCGCCCGGCGCTCTATGCTGCCGAGTATTCGGCCGCGGTGGTTTCGCGCGCCTCGCACGCCGAGCCGGTGCTCTGCCGTGTGGTGGGCAAGCACTGCGAGGGCGGTGACATCCTGGTTCGCGACGTCTTCCTGCCCGCCGACATCGCTCCCGGAGACCTGGTCGCCGTCCCCGCCGCCGGCGCCTACTCGCGTGCGATGGCCAGCAACTACAACCTGCTCACCAAGCCGGCCGTGGTCAGCGTGCGTGATGGCAAGCTGGCCACGATGCTGCGCCGCGAGACCCTCGAGGACCTCATGCGACTCGACGTCGGCGAGTGACTGCCGACGATCGTTCCATCCCCCTGCGATTCGCCCCACAGACAAGGACCAACATGAACAGGCTCGAACACAGTGACCCCACTGCCCTGCCCGCCCTCAAGGTGGCCATGCTCGGCTGCGGCGTGGTGGGAAGCCAGGTGGCGCGCGTGATCACGGAGCAGTCCGACGACCTCACCAACCGGATCGGCCGGCGCCTGGAGCTGGTCGGGATCGCGGTGCGCAGCCTGGAGCGCGACTTCGGCGGCCTGGACCCGAAGCTGTTCACCACCGATGCCGAAGCCCTGGTCACCCGAGGCGACCTGGACGTGGTGATCGAGCTGGTGGGCGGGATCGAGCCCACCCGCAGCCTGGTGCTGCAGGCGATCGAGAACGGCGCCTCGGTGGTGACCGCCAACAAGGCCCTGCTGGCCCAGGACGGCGAGGCCCTGTTCAGCGCCTCCGAACGCAAGGGCACCGACCTCTACTTCGAGGCAGCCGTGGCGGGAGCCATCCCGATCGTGCGACCCCTGCGCGAAAGCTTGGTGGGTGACGAGATCACCACGGTCATGGGCATCGTCAACGGCACCACCAACTACATCCTGGACCAGATGACCACCACGGGCGCCGACTTCGCCGACGCCCTCAAGGATGCCCAGGAACTGGGCTATGCAGAGGCGGATCCGACCGCCGACGTGGAGGGCTACGACGCCGCCGCCAAGGGGGCGATCCTGGCCACCCTGGCCTTCCACACCCGGGTGCGTGGGGCCGACGTCTACCGCGAGGGGATCACCCAGGTCACCGCCGACGACATCGCCGCGGCCCGCAAGCTGGGCTGCGTGGTCAAGATGCTCGCCATCCTGACCACCGACGAGGAGGGTTCGGTCAGCGTTCGCGTGCACCCCGCGATGGTGCCCAACCACCATCCGCTGGCCAGCGTCGGTGGTGCCTACAACGCCATCTTCGTCGAGTCGCGCGAGGCCGGCCGCTTGATGTTCATGGGCCCGGGCGCCGGTGGCTCGCCGACCGCCTCGGCGGTGATGGGAGACCTGGTCACCGTGGCCCGCAATCGTGTGCGGGGCGTGGCCGGCCCCGGCGAGTCGGTCTACGCCCAGCGAGGCATCGCTCCGATGAGCGAGGTCAGCACCGGTTACTTCGTGCGTGCCCAGGTGATGGACGAGCCCGGCGTGCTCGCGGCGGTGGCCTCGGTCTTCGCCAGCCACAATGTCTCGGTCCAAACCGTCGACCAGTCGGCGGTGGCTGCCAAGGACGACGAGGAGCCCACCGCCATGCTGTCGTTGACCACGCATCGGGCTCGCGAGGCCGACATCCAGGCAGTGCTGGCCGAGCTGCGGGCCAAGCCGTTCACCCGCGGTTCGCTGTCCGTGATCCGGGTCGAAGGGCTCTGAAGTGGGGCAGACCACTCTGCTTCCCGTGGGGCTCGCGGCACGGGTCAGCGTTCCCGCCACCAGCGCCAACCTGGGGCCCGGCTTCGACTGCATGGGCCTGGCACTCGACCTGCGCGACGACCTGGCGGTCGAGGTGCTCCCAGACGGGCTGGACTTCGACATCACCGGTGAAGGGGCCGACGGTGTGCCGCGCGACGGCTCGCACTTGGTGGTGCAGGTACTGACGCAGGCCCTGGAGGAACTGGATTGCGCGGCCCCGGGTCTGCGCTTGAGGGCGCACAACAGGATCCCGCACAGCCGTGGGCTGGGGTCGTCGGCTGCCGCCATCGTCGCCGGGCTCGCCCTGGCATGGGCCCTGGCGAGGCCGGGGGAGGAGCTCGACCTGGACTGGCTGTGCACCCGGTCCAGTGAATGGGAGGGCCATCCCGACAACGCCTGTGCCGCCGTGCTCGGCGGCATCGTGCTGGCCTGGATGGGTGAACGCACCGAGGTGGTGCAGCTGAGCCCCGCTGCTGGCCTGCGCTGCATGGTCTGGGTGCCCGATTTCGAGGTGCGCACCGCGGGAGCACGTCAGGTGCTGCCGGACTCGGTCGCCCGCAGCGATGCGGTGGCCCAGGCCACCTGTTCGGCCTTGTTGGTGCATGCCCTGACCCGGGCGCCCGAGCACCTGTGGACCGCCACCACCGACCGTCTGCACCAGTCCTTCCGGGCGGCCCTGATGCAGCCCTCGGCCGATCTCATCGATCGGCTGCGTGGGGCGCGGGTCCCCGCGGTCATCTCCGGTGCCGGGCCGACGGTGCTGGCCGTCGGCACCGACGAGCAGCTGGCCGGCGTCCAGGCCGTCGACCGGTCGGGCTTCCTGGAACTGGAGCTGCCGATCGGGGCCGGCGTCAGGATCGAATCGGCGGCCTCCTGAGGCGCTGCGGCTGAAGATGCACCCAAGGGGAGGGCCGCCGCGCCCACCGCGTGGTGTTGTCCCGCCCCAGGGTGCTAGCCTGTGCAGCACAGTGGTCGCCACACGCGTGCCACTCGCACCTCACAGGTCAGGTGCCTCCTCCGCCCGGAGCCTTGGGTTGGAGACGAACTGCCTCATGTTTTCGGTCTCGGCCATGTGCCGCCGTCTTCGGCAGCGAGCACTCCACGTACCTCTGTCCGGGTCCTCAAAACCGTGAATCGTCGTTTGCCTGCGGGCCGGCGGTCCCGACCTGAATCGAATCCGGGTGATCCCGGCACAGGCAGTGCCGTCATTCCGTCCCACACCCGGGTCGCGAAAGGATTCCAGTGACAGAGAACCTCGCCGAGTCGTCCGGCACCCAGACCGTCAGCGGCCTCTCGGCCAAGAAGCTGCCCGAGTTGAAGGCGATGGCCTCCTCGATGGGCATCAGGACGACCGGCATGAAGAAGGCCGACATCGTCGCCGCGCTGGCCTCGGGAGGGCGATCGAGCGCTCCCGCCGCCACCAAGGCCGCCCGTAGCTCGGGGACCAATGAGAAGGCCGCGGCCGACGCAAAGTCGGGCGACCAGGGCGACAGCGCTTCCAGCCCACAGGCCCCCCAGCAGGACCAGAACGGTCAGCGGGACCAGAACGGTCAGCAGGGCCAGCAGGAGCAGAGCGGCCAGCAGGAGCGTCGCGCGCGTCGCCAGCGTCGGGGCGCCCAGGACAATGCGGCCGCCGAGCCGGTCGTCGAGCAGGCCAGCACCCAGGCGGAGCCTGACGTCAGCGCCGAGGTGGGCGCCCGACTGGCCGAGCTGAGCAACCAGAGCGGTCGGCAGCGTCGTCGTCGTGGCGGCCAGGAAGACCAGGGCGGTCAGGCTGCTGGCAACGATCAGGGGCAGAACCAGCAGGGCCAGAACCAGCAGGCCTCCGGCTCGAACGGCAACCAGAACCAGGGTGGCAACCAGAACCAGGGCCGCAACCAGAACAACCAGCGTGACTTCGACGACGAGGGTGGCAACAGCCGCCGTGGCCGTCGTCGTCGGCAGCGCGACCGGGGCAACCGCCGCAACCGCAACAACCAGAACATGGACCGCTACGAGGCCGAGCCGGTCATCAGCGAGGACGACGTCCTGCTCAACATTGGCGGCATCCTCGACGTGCTCGACAACTACGCCTTCGTCCGCACCTCGGGCTACCTGCCCGGGAGCAATGACGCCTATGTTTCGATGTCGATGGTGCGCAAGTACGGCCTGCGCCGCGGCGACGTCGTCACCGGCGCCATCCGTCAGCAGAAGGAGGGCGAGCGCAAGGAGAAGTACAACCCGCTGGTTCGCCTGGACACCATCAATGGTGCCGAACCCGAGCAGATGAAGAGCCGTCCGGACTTCAACAAGCTCACGCCGCTCTACCCGCAGGAGCGACTGCGTCTGGAGCATGGCCCCACCAACATGACCGGGCGCATCATCGACCTGGTCAGCCCGATCGGCAAGGGCCAGCGTGGTCTGATCGTCAGCCCCCCGAAGGCCGGCAAGACGATGATCATGCAGAACATCGCCAATGCCATCACCGCCAACAACCCAGAGGTGCACCTCATGGTGGTGCTCGTGGACGAGCGCCCCGAAGAGGTCACCGACTTCCAGCGCACCGTCTCGGGCGAGGTCATCGCCTCCACCTTCGACCGGCCTGCCGATGACCACACCACCATCAGTGAGCTCGCGATCGAACGCGCCAAGCGCCTGGTCGAGCTCGGTCACGACGTCGTGGTGCTGCTGGACGGCATCACCCGCCTTGGCCGTGCCTACAACCTGGCAGCCCCCGCCTCCGGTCGCATCCTGTCCGGTGGTGTCGACTCGGCGGCGCTGTACCCGCCCAAGAAGTTCTTCGGTGCCGCGCGAAACATCGAGGACGGCGGTTCGCTGACCATCCTGGCCACCGCGCTCATCGAGACCGGCTCCAAGATGGACGAGGTGATCTTCGAGGAGTTCAAGGGCACCGGCAACATGGAGCTGCGCCTCAAGCGCAACCTGGCCGACAAGCGCATCTTCCCGGCCATCGACGTGGACGCCTCCGGCACCCGTCGCGAGGAGCTGCTGCTGGGTCGCGAGGAGCTGGCCATCATCTGGAAGCTGCGTCGCGTGCTGTCCGGCATGGACGACCAGCAGGCGTTGGAGATGCTGCTCAAGCAGATGCGCAAGTCGCAGAACAACTCCGAATTCCTGGTGCAGATCAGCAAGACCACGCCGTCTGAGTAATAGAGCGAGGGGGACGACCCCCTCGGACCCCCGCGCTCCGCGTGCGTCCACCGTACGCTCCTGCCCGGTTTGGAGTTGGGCAGCAGTCGCGGCATAATTGATCGTCGGTGCCGGTTCACGCCCCTACGTCCATGTCAGGGCGACCCGGTGCAACAGACTTGAGGAGAAATGACATGAAGCAGGGAATTCATCCCGAGTACGTGGAGACCACGGTGACCTGCACCTGTGGCAACACGTTCACCACCAAGAGCACGAACAAGTCGGGCACCATGAGCGCCGACGTGTGCGCTGCCTGCCACCCCTTCTACACCGGCAAGCAGAAGATCCTCGACACCGGTGGTCGCGTGGCCCGCTTCGAGCGTCGTTACGCCAAGAAGAAGTAACTTCTTCGACGAGCGCTGGGCGGCAGGTATTCCTGCCTCCCAGCGCTCGTTTTTTCTATCCGGACGGGAAGAGAACCACGATGTTCGAACAGGCGGAGGGCCTGCGCCACGAGTTCGCAGCCCTGGAGCAGCAGATGGCCGATCCGGCGATCCACGCCGACGTGGCTCGCTCGCGCAAGGTGGGCCGCCGCTATGCCCAGCTCACCCCGATCGTGAAGGCACTGGCCGAGCACGAGCAGGTGGTCGACGATCTGGCCGCGGCCCGAGAACTGGCCCAGGTGGACGAGGTCTTCGCCGACGAGGCAGAGCAGCTGCAGCAACGACTCGACGTGCTCGTCGAGCGGCTCGAACGGCTGCTCGCTCCCCGGGACCCCCATGACGACCTGGACGCCCTGCTGGAGATCAAGTCGGGCGAAGGGGGTGAGGAGTCCGCGCTGTTCGCCGGTGACCTGCTGCGGATGTACAGCCGCTATGCCGAACACCAGGGCTGGAAGGTGGAGGTGCTCGACGAGCAGACCACAGACCTGGGCGGGTACAAGAGCGTGACGGTGGCGGTGAAGGCCACTGCCGGCAATGACCAGACCCCCTACGGTGCCCTGAAGTTCGAGGGGGGAGTGCACCGCGTTCAGCGCGTGCCCGTCACCGAGAGCCAGGGCCGAGTCCACACCTCCGCCGCGGGCGTGCTGGTGATGCCGGACGTCGACGATCCGGATGACGTCCACATCGCCGAGGAGGACCTGCGCATCGATGTCTACCGGGCTTCCGGCAAGGGAGGCCAGGGCGTCAACACCACCGACTCGGCGGTGCGCATCACCCACCTGCCCACCGGCGTGGTGGTGACCTGCCAGAACGAGCGCTCGCAATTGCAGAACAAGGAACAGGCGCTGCGCATCCTGCGCGCCCGGCTGGTCCAGCTGGCCGAGGACCAGGCGGCCAGCGATGCCTCGGCCGCCCGCCAGTCGCAGGTCCGTACCGTCGACCGCAGCGAACGGATCCGCACCTACAACTATCCCGAGAACCGTATTGCCGACCATCGGATCGGCTTCAAGGCCCACAACCTGGACACCGTGCTGGACGGCGAGCTGGGGCCCTTGGTCGAGGCGCTGCAGGCCGCCGACCTGGCCGAGCGGCTTGAGCAGGCGGGGCAGCAGTGAGCACTTCCGTGCGAGAGCTGCTCCGTACGGCGGTGGCCCAGCTCACCGCGGCGTCGAGCCCCTCGCCCGCCGCGGAGGCTCGCACCCTGCTCAGCCACGCCCTGGGGGTGGAACCACGCCAACTGGTGCTGGCCCCCTCCGCAACCCGGGAGCAGGCATCGCTCTTCGCTCACCTGGTCCAGCGGCGAGCCGAGGGCATCCCGGTCCAGCACCTCACGGGGGAGGCGTGGTTCCGCACGGTGCGCCTGGAGGTGGGGCCGGGTGTCTTCGTGCCCCGGCCAGAGACCGAGGTGATGGTCGGCTGGGCGCTGGAGCAGCTGTCGCGCGTGTCTGGCCCGATCGTCGTGGAACTGTGCGCCGGCAGCGGAGCGATCAGCAAGGCGATCGCGGCCGAGCTGCCGGGAGCACGCCAGTTCGCCGTCGAACTGGACCCGGTGGCCCACGACTGGGCACGACGCAACCTCGAAGGGACCGGGGTCCAGCTGGAACTGGGGGACATGGCGACGGCCTTTCCCGAACTGGACGGCACTGCAGACCTGGTCATCGCCAATCCGCCCTACATCCCGCTGGAGGCCTGGGAGTCGGTGGCGCCCGACGTACGAGACCATGACCCCGCTCTGGCGCTGTGGTCCGGTGACGACGGCCTGGACGCCACCCGGGTGGTGGCCCGCGTGGCGGCGCGGCTGCTGCGCCCCGGCGGCTGGGTGTGCTCGGAACACGCCGAGGTGCAGACCGACAGTGCCCCGGAGGTCTTCGTCCGCCACGGCGGCTTCGACCAGGTGCGCGACGAGCAGGACCTGACGGGGCGTCCTCGATTCGTGGTCGCCCGGCGCCGCTGAGCGCGCGGCATGGGTCATCGCGGCTGGCCATGGCAGGATGGTCTGGTGAGTGAGCAGGACCAGACCCCCGAAGCAGCAGCCGAGACCGCCGAGCAGATCGTCGACGACCAGCCCGAGACGCCCGCCGAGCCAGGCTGGCGCCGTTTCGACGTGGCAGCCGACACCTCCGGTGCGCTCTCCGCGGCGCAGGCCACGATCGCGACGGGCGAGTGCATCGTGCTGCCCACCGACACCGTCTACGGCATCGGAGCCGACGCCTTCTCCAGCGCGGCGGTCCAGGGCCTGCTCGACGCCAAGCGTCGCGGCCGCGACATGCCGCCACCGGTCCTGGTGGCCGAGACGGGCATGCTCGAAGCCCTGGCAGATGACCTGCCTTCCCACGCGCTGCGGCTCGCCGAGGAATTCTGGCCCGGTGCGTTGACCTTGATCGTGCCGGCCCAGAAGCACCTGCGGATGGACCTGGGGGAGACCCGCGGCACCATTGCCGTGCGAGTGCCCGACCACGACTTCACCCGCGACCTGTTGCGGCGCACCGGCCCACTGGCCGTCAGCTCGGCCAATGTCTCGGGCCAGCCCGCCTCCACCACCATCGATGCCGCCATCGAGCAGTTGGGCGGGGCCGTGGAGGTCTTCCTGGATGCCGGCCCCACCCCTGATGCGACTCCCTCGACGATCGTCGACTTCGTCAGCGAACCGCTGGGCAAGGTGGTGCGGATGGGCGCGATCGGCATGGAGCAGCTGCGGGCCGTCAATCCCTTCATCGTCGGCGAGGATGAGGACGAGGACGACCAACCGGACGGCCAGGACGCCCAGGGGGGCCCGGTCACCGACGACACGGGTGACGAGGACACGGCCAACTGAGATGCGCGAATACGCCCTGGTGCTGCTGACAGCCTTCGCCACCACCTACCTGTTGGCGGGCCTGTGTCGGCGGCTGGCACTGCAGACCGGTGCCGTGGCCAAGGTGCGTGATCGCGACGTGCACGCGGTCCCCATCCCCTACTTCGGTGGGCTGGCCATGCTCGGTGGCACCGCGGCGGCCTTCCTGCTGGCGGCGCAGCTGCCCTTCCTCGGCAGGCTGGCGGTGGTGCGCAATGACTCCGCGGCCATCCTGGTGGCCGGTGCCGTGATCTGTCTGGTCGGCGTCCTGGACGACATGCTCGACCTGCCGGCCAGCGTCAAGGCGGCCGGTCAGGTCCTGGCTGCGGGGATCGTGGTGCTCTACGGGGTGCGGATGTTCTGGATCGCGTTGCCCAACCGGATCATCGTGCTGGACACCGCCACGTCGGTGCTGATCACGGTGATCTTCATCTTCCTGTGCGTGAACGCCATCAACTTCGTCGACGGGCTGGACGGACTGGCCTCGGGGGTGGTGGCCATCGGTTCGCTGGCCTTCTTCAGCTACACCTACCTGCTGGCCCACGAGCAGGACCTCGTGCTGGCCACCACGGCCAGCCTGGTGACGGTGACCATTGGCGGTGTCTGCCTCGGATTCCTGCCGCACAACTACTTCCCGGCCCGGATGTTCATGGGGGACTCCGGGGCGATGCTGCTGGGCTTGCTGATGGCCGCCTCCACCCTGTCGCTCACCGGGCAGGTGGACTCGGCCGCGCTGAGCGCCCGTGGGGGAGGGCTGCTGCCCAGCTACCTGCCCATCATCCTGCCCTTCGCGATCATGGCCCTGCCCTTCCTGGACCTGGTGCTCGCCTATGCGCGACGCACCCGGGCCGGCACGTGGTGGTTCGTTGCCGACAAGAACCACCTGCACCATCGCTTGCTGCAGCGTGGGCATTCCCAGGTGCGGGCCTGCCTGCTGATGTACTTGTGGACCGCCGTGCTGAGCTTCGGCGTGGTGGCGGTGGGCGTGAGCCAGCGCTGGTGGGTGCTGGTGCTGGTGCTGCTGGTGGCGGCGGTGGCGGCCTGGTTGACTTGGGCAGTGCCGCACCGCAGGACGCGAGCCTGAGATGTTTCGACATCAAGAGACCTCTTGTGTTACGTTTCACAAGCACCTCGAGAGAGCTCTCGGGGGTCATTCCGGCAGACAGGAACCGACGACTGATGAGTGCGATGGCGATGCCTGAGCAGCCAGTTGCCGTGTGGCGTCTGCCCCATCTGTCCCTCTCCTTCCGGATGATGGGCGGTGCCCTCGTGGGCTCGCTCATCAGCACCGCGGCCGTGGCCGGCGTGGCTCTTGCCCTGGCGGGAACCACCGGGGCGGTCTCGGCACTGCTCGGCTCCGTCGCGGTGATCGCCTTCCTGGGTGGAGGCTCCCCGGTCCAGCTGGCCGCCATGGGGCAGGGCACGCAGCAGGCGGTGGGGATCGTGCTGATCTCCTATGTCTCCCGCGTGGCCATGCTCGGTCTGGTGCTGCTGGCGCTCGGCCCGGGGCGCAGCCACTGGGATCCGCATCCGCAGTCGGTGGTGGCGGCCGTCGTGGCCACCTCGCTGGCCTGGATCGTGGGGCTTGTCGTCACCCATATGCGGGCCAACGTGCCGGTCTACGACACGGAGTACATCCGTGTCCCGGAAGGCGGTGAATGAGGTGCCGCAAGGGGTTCGGACTGGTATAGTCCAGCACGAAATGGACGAGCATTCACAGCCCCGAATCACGGGTCGCCGGGCTCCAGAGAAGGGGCCTCGTGGTGACGAGGGGAATGTGGCTCTCAGCTATGTGCTCGCCGGAATGATCTTCTACGGTGGCCTCGGGTGGTTGGGTTCCCGCTACCTGCATCAAGCGTGGATGCTTCCCGCCGGACTGGTTGTCGGTGTGGTGGCAAGCATGTATCTCATCATCAAGCGCTACGGAAAGTCTGACGTGACCAAGAACTCCAGGGAAGTGGGCAAGTGATGCTGCACCTGTTGAATGCACTGCCGATGAATCTCGTTCCCATGGAGGGCGGGTGGAAGACCCCCGGAGTCGAGGACTTCCGTTTCGACGGCAACTACGGCATCGACTGGCTCACCAAGCCGGCAATCCAGGCCATTCTGGCGGCCATCATCGTGATCGGTTTCTGGCTGTGGGCCTCGAGCGGCCTCAAGGTCAAGCCGACCAAGAAGCAGGTCGTGATGGAGCGCGCCTACGAGTTCGTGCGCAATTCGATCGCGCGTGACACCCTGGGCCGCGATTACCGCAAGTTCCTGCCCTACCTGCTGGCACTGTTCAGCTTCATCCTGATCAATAACTGGTTCGGTGAGCTGTTCTTCTCCATGTTCCCGACCTTCTCCAACATCGGCTATGCCTACGGTCTGGCCATCGTGACCTTCCTGGTCTACGTGGGAGCCGGCATCGCCAAGCACGGTCTGGGCGGCTACCTCAAGCACAGCCTGATGCCCCCGGGTGTCCCGTGGTGGATCATGCCGCTGATCATCCCGCTGGAATTCCTGTCGAACTTCATCACCCGGCCGCTGACGCTGTCGATGCGACTTTTCGCCAACCTGTTCGCCGGTCACCTGGTGATCATGCTCTTCGTCGTGGGTGGCGCTTTCCTGCTGACCTACCCCGACAACCTGTTCTTCAATGTCTCCGGTGCGCTGTCGCTCGTCTTCAGCTTCGCCCTGCTCGGCCTTGAGCTCTTCATCGGCGCTCTGCAGGCCTACGTGTTCACTGTGTTGACCGCACAGTACGTCTCGTCCTCCATCGCGGACGAGCACTGACCCCTAGCTTTCTTCAAACGAAGAAAAACCCGAAAGGAACCACAATGCCCCTCATGGAAATCAGTGGCTCGATCAACGTCATCGGCTACGCCCTCGCTACCCTCGGCCCGGCCCTTGGCGTGGCCTGGATCTTCGCCTCCGTGATCAACGGCACCGCCCGCCAGCCTGAGGCCCGTGGCGCCATGTTCAGCACCGCCATGATCGGCTTCGCCGTGGTCGAGGCCCTGGCGCTGTTCGGCTTCGCCCTCGCCTTCGCCGTCAAGTAATGAGTCCTCTGATGGCGCCCGTGATTTGGGTGCCGCTGGAGTCTGCTCTGGGGCCGCTGTGGCCGCATCACCCGTCCGAGGCGATCATCGGCATCGTGCTGATCCTGATCATCACGGCGGTCTTCGCCAAGAAGGTGGTTCCCGCCTTCGAGACGATGTATGCGGAGCGCAGCGATGCCATCCAGGGCGGCATGGAGCGCGCCGAGCGCGCCCAGGCCGAGGCCGAGGCTGCTCGCCAGCAGTACGACGCCCAGCTCTCGTCGGCACGTGACGAAGCGGCCCAGATTCGCGAAGAGGCCAAGAACCAGGGCGCGCAGATCCTCGCGGAGATGCGCGACCAGGCCACCAAGGAATCGAATCGCATTCTGGAGACCGCACAGGCCAAGATCGCTGCAGAGCGTGAACAGGCCATGAACCAGTTGACCAGCGAAGTCGGTGGCCTGGCCACCACGCTGGCCGGCCGCATCGTCGGCGAGAGCCTCGACGACGACCAGCGTGTCCGCGCCACCGTCGACCGCTTCCTGGCCGACCTGGAGAGCCAGCCCGCCAGCACCGGGGGGCAGCAGGCATGACCCTGACTGCAACCGAAGAGGCCCGGCGCAGCGATCTGGACAAGGCTCTTGCTGACCAGTCCTTCGACGGTGCCACGCCGGGGGAGCTGTTCGCCGTCGTGGACGCGCTCGACTCGCAGTCGGCGCTGAAGCGAGCGCTGACCGATCCGGCCACCCCGGTCGAGGGTCGTCAGCAGCTGGCCGAGCGGTTGCTCGAGGGCAAGGTCGGCGGCCAGACGATCTGGATCGTCAAGCAGGCCGTCGCCCAGCGCTGGAAGTCCGGGCGCGGCCTGGCCGACGCTCTGGAGCGTCAGGCCGTGCGCGGTCAGCTCCGCCAGGCGCAGGATGCCGGACTGCTCGACGAAGTGGCCGAACAGCTGTTCGACTTCGTCAAGGTGGTGCGGGCCGACGGCGCCCTGCGGGAAGCACTGGATGACCGCACCAAGCCGCTCGAAGCGCGCCAGCAGCTGGTCCACCGGCTGCTCCAGGGCAAGGTACACGGCTGGGTCGAGGCGCTGGCTGCCCGCGCGGTGGCCGGTCGCGAACGCAACTTCGACCTGACGGCCCAGAACCATCTGGCCATCGCCTCGCAGCTGCGTGACCACAACCTTGCACGCGTGACGGTCGCCCGGCCCTTGTCGGACGACCAGGCGGCTCGCATGCGCAATGCCCTGGCCCGCATCCACGGCCGGGAGGTCGACCTCCAGGTCACCGTCGACCCGTCGGTGCTGGGTGGTGTTCGCGTGGAGCTCGGTGACGAGGTCTTCGAGGGCACCGTGTCCGGCCGACTTGACCAGGTGCACCAGCAGCTGTCCTGACGGACGGCTTGGGGCCAACCCACAATCCAGCGCTCCCTGGCGGGTGCGCACATCGAAAGAGTAGGGACGCAATGGCGGAACTGACGATTCGTCCGGACGAGATCCGCGACGCACTGGACTCGTTCGTCCAGAACTACACCCCCGCGGCGGCCGAGCGCGAAGAGGTCGGCACCGTGGTCACCTCGGGCGACGGCATTGCCCGCGTCGAGGGCCTGCCCTCCGTGATGGCCAACGAGCTGCTGAAGTTCGAGAACGGCACCACGGGCATCGCCCTGAACCTCGACACCCGTGAGATCGGCGTCGTGGTGCTCGGCAACTCCGAGGGCATCGAGGAGGGCTCCAAGGTGCGCGGCACCGGAGAGGTCCTGTCGATCCCCGTGGGCGAGGGCTACCTCGGCCGCACCGTCGACGCGATGGGCAATCCCGTCGACGGCCTCGGCGAGATCCAGAACCTCGAGGGACGTCGCGCCCTCGAGCTGCAGGCAGCCGGCGTGATGGACCGTCAGGAGGTGCGCGAGCCGCTGCAGACCGGCCTGAAGGCCATCGACGCGATGATCCCGATCGGCCGTGGCCAGCGCCAGCTGATCATCGGCGACCGCAAGACGGGCAAGACCGCCATTGCGATCGACACGATCATCAACCAGAAGTCCAACTGGGAGTCGGGCGACCCCAAGAAGCAGGTTCGCTGCATCTACGTCGCCGTCGGCCAGAAGGGCTCCACCGTCGCCGAGGTTCGCGGCGCGCTGGAGGAGGCCGGCGCGATGGAGTACACCACCATCGTGAACGCCTCGGCCTCGGATGCCGCCGGCTTCAAGTACATCGCTCCCTACGCGGGCTCGGCCATCGGCCAGCACTGGATGTACCAGGGCAAGCACGTCCTGATCATCTTCGACGACCTGACCAAGCAGGCCGAGGCCTACCGCGCCATGTCGCTGCTGCTGCGTCGTCCCCCGGGCCGTGAGGCCTACCCCGGCGACGTCTTCTACCTGCACAGCCGTCTGCTGGAGCGTTGCGCCAAGCTCTCCGACGAGCTGGGTGGTGGCTCGATGACCGGTCTGCCGATCATCGAGACCAAGGCCAATGACGTCTCGGCCTACATCCCCACCAACGTGATCTCGATCACCGACGGCCAGATCTTCCTGCAGTCCGACCTGTTCAACGCCAACCAGCGTCCCGCCGTGGACGTCGGCATCTCGGTCTCCCGAGTTGGTGGCGCGGCCCAGATCAAGGCCATGAAGAAGGTCGCCGGCACGCTCAAGATCAGCCTGGCCCAGTACCGCGACATGCAGGCCTTCGCGATGTTCGCCTCCGACCTGGACGAGACCTCGCGTCGTCAGCTGGATCGTGGCGCCCGCCTGGTGGAGCTGCTGCGTCAGAAGAACTACGAGCCCTATGCGGTCGAGGACCAGGTCATCAGCGTGTGGGCCGGCACCAACGGCCACTTCGACGAGGTTCCCGTCGAGGACACGCTGCGCTTCGAGCAGGAACTGCTGGAGCACCTGCGTCGCAACACGCCGATCCTGTCGACCATCGCCGAGACCAAGCAGTTCGACGATGACTCGGCCAAGGCTGCTGCTGACGAGATCGCCAAGTTCAAGCAGGGCTTCCGCACCTCTGACGGCCGCACGCTGGCCGAGATCAATGCTCCGGTCGAGAAGAAGGACGTCTCGAACGAGCAGATCGTCGTGAAGCGGAGCTGAGCGCATGCCGGCAAGCCTGAGGGAATTGCGCCAGAGGAAGGCCTCTGTCGCATCGACCAAGAAGATCACCAAGGCGATGGAGCTCATCGCGGCTTCGCGCATCGTGAAGGCGGACCGCGCTGCTCGCGCGGCCCTGCCGTACACGAGCGTGCTGAACCGCGCCGTGGCCGCAGTCGCCCAGCACACCGACATCGACCACCCGCTGACGCTGGAGCCGGAGCAGCGTCGTCGCGCCGCTGTCGTGTTGTTCACCTCGGACCGAGGGCTGGCCGGTGGCTACTCGTCCAGCGCCATCAAGCAGGCGCTGCGGTTGAAGGAGAAGCTGGAGTCCGAGGGGCTCGAGGTTGTCCTCTACACCAGCGGTCGCAAGGCCGCCGACTTCCTGCGCTTCCGGGACATCCCGGTGGAGCAGGAGTGGACGGGCTACACCGACAACCCCAGCTATGACGATGCCGTGGCCATCAGCGACGTCGTCCTGGACACCTTCCTCAAGCCGTACGAGGAGGGTGGCGCCGATGAGGTCTACGCCGTCTACACCCGCATGGTCTCGATGCTCGTGCAGGAGCCCCGTATTCGTCGGGTGCTCCCGATCGAGGTGGTCGAGGAGGGTGAGGATGCCGAGAAGGCCATCGACGGTGGCCAGACGCTGGAGTACGCCTTCGAGCCGGATCCCGAGAGCGTGCTCGACGAGCTGCTCGGTCTCTACGTTCGCAACCGCATCTGGTTCTACCTGTTGGAGTCGGCAGCTTCCGAGCTGGCGAGCCGACAGAAGGCCATGAAGTCGGCCTCGGACAACGCGCAGCAGCTGATCAACAGCCTGACCACCGAGATCAACCAGGCACGTCAGGCCCAGATCACCCAGGAAATCACCGAAATCGTCGGCGGCGCCTCGGCGCTGACCGAGGCCGACCAGGCCGAGTGAGCGAGGAAGTACGAAAATGACTGACACCCTTGTCAATCCCCAGACCGAGCAGCAGGCCGGTGCCACCGGTCGTGTTGCCCGGGTCATCGGCCCGGTGGTGGACGTCGAGTTCCCCGCCGACGCCATGCCCGACATCATGAACGCGCTGACCGTCAACATCGATGACATCGGTGCCGAGGCCGGTCAGAAGCGCACCTTCACCCTCGAGGTGGCCCTGCACGTGGGCGACAACATCGTCCGCGCCATCGCGCTGAAGCCCACCGACGGTCTGCGCCGCGGCGATGCCGTCGTCGACACCGGTGCGCCGATCAGCGTTCCCGTCGGTGACGTCACCAAGGGTCGCGTGTGGAATGTGACCGGCGACTGCCTCAACGAGGATCTCACCGCCAATGGCGTCGAGATCAACGAGCGCTGGCCCATCCACCGCGATGCGCCCACCTTCGACCAGCTCGAGAGCAAGACCGAGATGCTGCACACCGGCATCAAGGTGCTCGACCTGCTGACCCCGTACGTGCAGGGCGGCAAGATCGGCCTGTTCGGTGGCGCCGGCGTGGGCAAGACGGTGCTCATCCAGGAGATGATCTACCGCATCGCCCACAACTTCGGTGGCACCTCGGTCTTCGCCGGTGTGGGTGAGCGCACCCGTGAGGGCAACGACCTCATCATGGAAATGGACGAGGCCGGCGTCTTCAAGGACACCGCACTGGTCTTCGGCCAGATGGACGAGCCCCCGGGCACCCGTCTGCGCGTCGCCCTGTCGGCCCTGACCATGGCGGAGTACTTCCGTGATGTGCAGAACCAGGACGTGCTGCTGTTCATCGACAACATCTTCCGCTTCACCCAGGCCGGTTCCGAGGTCTCGACCCTGCTGGGTCGCATGCCCTCCGCCGTGGGCTACCAGCCCAACCTGGCTGACGAGATGGGACAGCTGCAGGAGCGAATCACCTCGGTGCGTGGTCACTCGATCACCTCGATGCAGGCCATCTACGTGCCCGCCGACGACTACACCGACCCGGCTCCCGCCACCACCTTCGCGCACCTGGATGCCACCACCGAGCTCAGCCGTGACATTGCCTCGCGTGGTCTGTACCCGGCCGTGGACCCGCTCACCTCGTCGTCGCGCATCCTGGACCCGCAGTACGTGGGTCAGGACCACTACGACACCGCGGTGCACGTCAAGCAGATCCTCCAGCGCAACAAGGAGCTGCAGGACATCATCGCCATCCTGGGCGTCGACGAGCTGAGCGAAGAGGACAAGATCACGGTGAACCGTGCTCGTCGTATCCAGCAGTTCCTGAGCCAGAACACCTACATGGCCACCAAGTTCACCGGCGTCGAGGGTTCCACCGTGGACCTGAAGGACACCATCGAGTCGTTCAAGATGATCTGCAATGGCGATGTGGACCACATCCCCGAGCAGGCCTTCTTCAACGTCGGTGGCATGGACGACGTCGAGCGTCAGTGGCACGAACTGCAGAAGGGTTGATCACATGGCTGACCCCATCAGCGTCGAGGTCGTCGCTGCGGACCGTCGCGTCTGGGAGGGTACGGCGACCAATGTGATCGTCCGCACCACCGAGGGCGACATCGGCATCCTTGCCGGTCACGAGCCCTTGCTGGCGGCTCTGGTGCCCTGCGCGGCGGAGATCGTCACGACCGATGGCCGCCGTGAACTGGTGGCGATCGACGGTGGATTCATCTCCGTGGTGGACAACCAGGTGAACCTGGTGGCCCAGAAGGCGTCGCTGTTCGACGAGATCTCCGTCGACCAGGCCCAGCGTGAGCACGACGAGCTGAGCGTCAAGCACGATGCTGGCGAGGCCACCGACGATGAGATCCATCGTCTCTACCTGGCCCAGGCCCAGTTGAAGGCCGCAGCGAAGCAGGACAAGTTGGGTCGCTGACCCATCCAGACGACGGGCCGATCGGTGAAAACCGGTCGGCCCGTCGTCATGCTCGGGCAAGAATGGCCCCGATGCCGCGAACCGAGGCCTGATCAGGTATTTTGCTCACATGGAGTGGAGCATGGCAGTCGAGGCGGGAGTGGCGCTGATGGTGCTGCTCTTCCTGCTGCCACTGCTGGGTCTCTACCTTCGTCGACGATGGCTGTCCACCCGCGGAGGAGTCTTCGACTGCGCCCTGAAACTGCCCAGTGGATCCTGGGCCACCGGGGTGGCCCGCTACGAGGCCAATGAGCTGCAGTGGTTCCGGATCTTCTCCTTCAGCATGCGCGCTCGCCTGACGCTGACCCGCGACCGGACCACCTCCATCGGTCGTCGGGAGCCCGAGGACTCCGAGGCCGTGGTGCTCTTCGGCGATGACCAGATCCTGCGACTGCGCTCCACCGACAAGGGCGCGCCCAGGGTCTGGGAGATGGCCATGAGCCCCGCCTCGGTGACGGGGCTCATGAGCTGGTTGGAGGCCGCGCCTCCCGGAGGGGATCGCTACAGCGGTCTGGAATGAGCCGGGAGTGGCTCAGCGCGGCTGCATCTGGTCCGGGTTCCGCTCGCCACCGGGCACCCAGAGCACCTCGGCGGCGCCATTGGCGGCTCGGCTCATGATGAACAGCAGGTCGGAGAGCCGGTTGAGGTACTTGATGGCCAGCAGGCTGACCCCGCCCGGAGTCTGTTCCGGGTCATCGGTGACCTCGGTGCCGTACTGTTCGGCCGCTTCCCACGCAATGCGCTCCGCGCGACGCACCACGGTGCGTGCCACGTGCAGCTGGGCGGCGGCGGGTGTGCCTCCGGGCAGGATGAAGGAGCGCAGGTTGGGCAGGTCCTCGCCGAACTCGTCGCACCAGGTCTCCAACCGGTCGATGGACTCCTGGACGATGCGCAGCGGTTCCCACTGCGGTTCGGCGACCAGCGGGTTGGACAGGTCGGCTCCCAGGTCGAACAATTCGTTCTGCACGATCCCCAGGGCGGCGGTGATGCGCTCGTCGAGCCCGCCGGTGGCCAAGGCTACGCCGATGGCCGAGTTGGCCTCGTCCACCGCACCGTAGGCCTGCACCCGCAGGTCGGTCTTGCGGGCGACTGAGTTGTCGCTGAGTCGGGTTTCGCCAGCATCGCCGGTCCGGGTGTAGATGCGCGTCAGATTCACCATGGCAGCCAGCGTAGTAGGGTTCTGGCATGCATTCGCCGACTCGTCTTGCCGCAGCCGTCATGCTCATGTCCACCATGGTCCTCAGCGGGTGCTCCCAGGGGTCGGACGAGCAGCAGGAGCCCAGTGCCACGGGCGCGGGAAGCTGCACCTACCACCAGTCCGGATCGGCCGCCAAGCCCGTGGATCCGCCTTCGGGCGAGAATGTCGCCGACAGTGGCAAGCTCACGGCCTCGCTGACGCTCGACGGAGCACCGGTGAAGTTGACGCTGGATCGGGAAGAGACCCCCTGCACCACCCACAGCTTCGAGTCGCTGGCCAAGCAGGGGTGGTTCGACGACACGCGCTGCCATCGGCTGACCGACCAGGGCATCTTCGTGCTGCAGTGCGGGGATCCCACCGGTACCGGCAGCGCTGGCCCCGGTTACACCTTCGACGACGAACTGGGGCTGGCCAAGAAGCTGGAATCGGTGGGGACTGCCGCCGATGGCACCAAGTTGGTGAACTACCGCAAGGGCACCGTCGCCATGGCGAATGCGGGGCCCAACACCAACGGGTCACAGATCTTCCTCGTCTACGAGGACTCCACGCTGCCGCCGGCCTACACGGTCTTCGGCACGATGGACGACAAGTCGGTCGAGGTGCTCGGCAAGCTGGCTGCGCAAGGCGTGGCCGCGGACGGCACCGGGCCCAAGGCGCCGGCCCAGATCGGCAAGGTCACGCTGGGCTGACGAGCCCGGGCCTGCTGGAAGACCGGGCCTGCTGGACGATCACGCGTGCTGGGGCTCTCAGCTCAGCTGGAGGAAGTGCCGCAGCGTCGCGATGAAGGCCTCGGGCTGTTCCGAGTGCACCCAGTGCCCGGCATCCTTCACCGTCACCTGCACATAACGGGGGAAGAGGCGACGCATCGTGGGTGCTGCGTCCTCGCGCACATAGCCGGACTTCTCTCCAGCCACCCACAGCACTCGGCCGTCGTAACTGGCGTCGGTGTCGGGCCAACTGGAGATGCCGTGGTCGAGCTCGCGCTGCAACAGGTCCAGGTTCATCTGCCAGCGCCAGTGACGCTGTCCGTCGGCGCCCGGTTCGTGGCGCAGGTTCTGCATCAGGAAGCCACGCACCGTGTCATTGGGGATGCCCTGGCCAAGGATCCGGTCGGCGTCCCGGCGGCTTTCCAGACCTTCCAGGTCGAGTGACTGCATCGCCTCGAAGAGGGGCCCGAAGCTGCTGCCCAGACCCTCGCTGGGGGAGATGTCGACCACCACCAGCCGTTCCACCAGCTCGGGGAAGTCCAGGGCGGTGCGCATCACCACCTTGCCACCCATGGAGTGACCCACCAGGCAGACTGGCCGGTCGATCTGGCGCAGCACGCCGGCCAGGGCCTGGGCCATGTCTGGATAGTCGATGCTGTCGGTCCATTGCGAGCGCCCGTGGTTGGGCAGGTCGACCAAGGTGGAGGTGGCCAGATCGCCGATCGCCTTGGCGATGGTCGTGAAGTTCTTGCCCTGTCCGAACAGGCCATGGACGAAGACGACCCGGGCCGGGCCGTCTCCAATCGTGCTGGTGTGCAGCTGGGGGAGTGTCATCAGTGCTTCCTGTTCCAACATCCGGAGTGCCAGTGGCGGCGTTCGTCGGCCGGTGAGGCCGCCTGGTTGAAGCCGGTCGGTGCGGCGGGCCAGGCGACCACGTGGGGGGTTCCCGGAGCAATGGTGCGGTGGCAGCCAGGGCAGGTGTAGTGCTTCAGGGCCCGATTGCCGGGAATGGTGCGCACCACCCAGCTCCCGTCCGACTTGACCGCTCGGGTCGCGTGTCCGGCGTTCAGCGGGCGGGGCGGACGCAGATGCTTGCTCGGTCGCTTTGCCACGCCCCAACCCTAGCGGGGTAGGTTGTGCAGGTGCGTTTGGTGATTGCCCAGTGCCAGGTCGACTACGCCGGTCGACTGACGGCCCATCTTCCCATGGCGAAGCGACTCATCATGGTCAAGGCCGACACGTCGGTCTCGATCCATGCCGACGATCGTGCCTACAAACCGCTGAACTGGATGAGCCCACCGTGCACCATGACGGTGCAGGAGGTCTTGCCGGGGACCGACGTGGCCGCCACCACCCAGGACATCGACTCCCAGATCACCCAGGTCTGGGAGGTCAAGGGACCGCAGGGGGACACCCTGCAGATCTCGATCGGGCAGATCTACTACGACGCCGAGCACGACTTCGGAGTGGATCCGGGCCTGCAGAAGGATGGCGTCGAGGCACACCTGCAGGCCCTGCTGGCCGAGAACCCCACCACCTTCGGGGAGGGCTGGCAGCTGGTGCAGCGTGAGTACTACACGCCGATCGGCCCCGTCGACCTGTTGCTGCGCAATGACGAGGGACAGTACGTGGCCGTGGAGGTGAAGCGGCGCGGTGAGATCGACGGCGTGGAGCAGTTGACGCGCTACCTGGAGTTGATGAATCGCGACCCGCTGATGAGCCCGGTCTCGGGCGTCTTCGCCGCCCAGCAGATCAAGCCCCAGGCACGAACCTTGGCGACCGACCGGGGGATCAGCTGCGTCACGGTGAACTATGACGAGCTGCGTGGGCTGGACAATCCGGAGGACCGTCTGTTCTGAGCTCGGATGGCAGGGCATGGGCCGGGCCCCGGTGGATCGTCCACCGGGGCCCGCCCCGTTCTTGTACTGATGCCGGTGAGCGGCGTTCAGCTCACTTCTTGGTCTCGAGGCTGGGACGCTCGTCGACCACGGTGAAGCGCAGCGTCTTGGTGAAGCTGCGCCCGTACTCGTCAGTGCCGGTGACCTCGGCCTGGTGGGTGCCCTTGGCCAGGTTCTCCGGCAGGGGCAGACGCCAGATGTTCGAGCCCGACTGGGGCACATTGCCGCTGGTCATCAGGCTGCGGGTGGCCGCGAAGGTGTCGGAGTACTCCCAGCCCTTGCGCAGTTCCTCGCCCTGGTTGGGCTGGGTGTGCACGGCGGGAACGCTCTTGCCGCCATCGATGGAGACCTCGACGCGGGCCTTCTCGGAACCGGCGTAGAAGTTGGTCATCAGCCAGCTCTCGCCCGAGGCAAGCTCGGAGCGGGTCACCATGCGCTCGTCACCCAGTTCGGGCATCTCGCCGACCTTCTTGGCCTTCTGCCAGGCCTGGGCCTTCTCGGCCCAGTCACGCCAGTGCGGCGTGTTGAGGCCAAGACCCATCTGCTCCTGCTCGGACTCGCCGCGCACGGTGTAGCGCTCGCGCAGGCTGTTGCCGTCCAGGTTCAGGGTCATCACACCCGGGCGCGAGCCATCGGGAGCGAAGGCATAGGGCAGGCCCTCGGAATCCAGGCCGCCGCCGTACCAGCCGCCCGAGACCGCGCCGGCGATGAGCTGGGTGAAGGGCAGCTTGGTCACGCCGTCCTTGGCCCACTCGGGGCGGGTGCCGCCGGCATTGAGGTGCTCCAGCGTGTGGGTGTGGCCACCGACGGTGACGACGTCACGGCCCTCCAGGACCTTGTACAGCTCGGCGGCATTGTCGACGATCACGAAGCGGTGGTCGACGATCGGGGCGTGGGTGGCAACGATGACCTTCTTGTTCTTGGGAACATTGGCCAGGTCCTTGGCCAGCCAGTCGAGCTGCTCCTGGCTGATCTTCTCGTTGTACTGACGGGCCTTGCCACCGGGCTTGGGGTACTCGATCGAGTCGAGCACCACGAAGTGGGCCTGGCCCACGTCGTAGGAGTAGTAGCCGGGCCCGAAGTCGCGGCGGTAGGTGTCATTGGAGTGCGCGTCGGAGGTGGCGTCGTAGTCCATGTCGTGGTTGCCCATGACGGTACGGACCGGGCCGTTGGCGTGCTTGTAGAGATCCTTCAGGGCGTCATTGAGCGAGAGGTCGTCGCCCACGTTGTCACCCAGCAGCAGGATGCCGCAGGCGGCGTAGTCGGTGCGCTCCATCAGGTCCTTGACCGCTCCCTCACGGGCGTAGCCGCGCTCCTTGAGGTTGTAGATCTGGGTGTCCGAGGCGATCGGGCAGTTCTGCTGCGCCTTGGCGGTCTGCTTCGACTTGGCCAGCGGGAAGTTGACGGCCTTGGGCAGGGGACCGGTGGGCTCCAGCCCGCCGAACTTCAGCTCGTCGGGGGAGCCCTTGGGCAGGTGGGTGTAGCTGAACTGGGCGATCATGTTCTCGTCGACCGGCACCTGCCATCCGGCGGGCTGGGTGACGAAGACGGTCATGTTCTCGAAGGCGGGCAGCTCATAGCGGCCCTTGCCGTCGGTGGTGACGACGTCGCGACCGTTGGAGACGGTGACACCGGCGATGCCCTTCTCGCCGCGGTCCTGCTTGGAGTCCTGGTTACGGTCGTTGAAGACGGTGCCCTTGAGCACGTCGGCCTTCTCGGGGGTGCCGCGCACCACCTCGACGTGACCGGTGTAGGCGTCGGTCACGGTCTGGCGGGGCGACTTCTCGGCGGGGCGTGCCTCGGCCGAGACGGCCGGGCTGAGGCACAGGCCAAGGGCGGCCGTGATCCCGATGCCGGCCAGCAGCGGGTTGCGGTTGGTGCGTACGTACTTCGTCATGGTTCTTCTCCTGAGGGGGTGGGTAGGAGTCCTGCCATGTACGACGCTATGTCCGAGGCCGGGGCCGCGGGTGAACCCCGGGTGAGTTCGGGGACAACCCTTGGAGTTCGCCAAATCCTTCTCAGGAAGGAAAAGGTGAACCCTTGGTGAAGGGCCGCACGTGCCCTTGTCAGTGCCGTTCTGGTTGGACCACAGTGGTGTCTTCGGCGTCGGTGCCACTGATGATCCGGGTCTCTTCCTCAGCCGGAAGAGTGGTGGTCAGCTCCTGCGTCGCGTCATCCTGGACCGCTTCGGCCTGGTGCGCGTCAGCCTGGTGCGCGTCATCCTGGGCCGCGGTCTCGTGGGTCTCCTTGATCTCGACGGACTCCTCCAGCGGCTGCTCCTGGGCCGACTGCTGATCCACGCTCTGGGAGGCCAGGGACTCGCGAGGATCCGATGTGCCGAAGGGGTCCTCGTCGGGGAAGTCGAGTGCGGAGTCGCCGGCGAGCTGCCGCAGGTTCGACAGCTGGGCCACCACGGACTGCTTGCGGCTGAGCAGGGCGCCCACCTCGCGCTCGAGCTGCTCCTTGCGCCAGGCGTACTGCTCCTCCAAGCGGTCCTTCATCATGCCGGCCTGACGTCGCGCTGCGGCAAGGGTCGCCTCGGCGTCGGTGGCGGCCTCCACCTTGATCTGTTCGGCATCGGCCAGTGCCGCTGCCCGGATCTGCTGGGCCTGCTCGTTCTCCTCGGTGATGAGCGCCGTGGACTGCTCGTGATGGCGAGTGGCCTCGGCCAGCAGGGCAGTGGTCTTCTCATGGGCCTCGTCGAATCGGCGCTGGGCGTCCGCGACGATCTCCTCGGCCTGGGTGCGGGCCTCCAGCACCAGGGTGGCTGCCTGCTTGTCGGCCTCGTGGATGGAGCTGGCCGAGTGCACCTCGGCCTCCTGCAGCAGGGCCTGAGCCTTCTGCTGGGCCTCGGAGACGACCGCCTCGGCTTGGCGCGTGGCGGCGGCGACGATGCTCTGGGCCTCCTCGCGGGCCTTCTCGAGGGTCTGCTTGGCCTCGGTGTCGAGTTCCTCGCGCAGCCTGCGCAGATTCGCCATGCCGGCCACGCGGATGTCGTCGGCCTCCGACTGGGCATTGGCGCGCAGGTCGGCGGCGACGCGGCGGCCTTCCTCCTTGATGCGTTCGGCCTCCAGTTCCGCCTTCTGCACCAGGTCCTTGCCCTGGGCCTCCGCCGAGCGCAGGATGCCGGTGGCGTGGGCTCCCAGGCGGGTGAAGTCGGTGGTGCCGGCGGTGCGGGCGGCCGCGGCGGCCTCTCGACGCAGGTGCCGGGTGAGCTGTTTGAGCGTCGAGAGTTGCATCTCGATCTCGCGCACATAGTTGTCGACGGAGGCCCGGTCGTAGCCCATCATCGCCTTGGGGAAGGCTCCGGCCACCGAGGCGGAGTCGTCGAACAGGTTGAGGCCCGTTTCCTCGTTGTACACCTGGTCGTCGTCGTAGTAGTCGCTCACGAGGGACAGGTTACCAATGCGTGAATACGCAAGACGGTGGTGCTTCCCGCAGGGAACACCACCGTCGTGCGGGAACCGACGCCGTGCCGGTGCCGGGTGGATCAGTGGCTCGCCTCGGCCGGGGGCTGGGTCAGCTCCAGCAGCACGCCACCGGCATCCTTGGGGTGCACGAAGTTGATGCGGGCGCCACCGGTGCCGGTCTTGGGCTCGGGGTAGAGCAGGCGCAGGCCGCGCTCGCGCAGGGTGGCGCAGACGGCGTCGATGTCGGCAACGCGGTAGCACAGCTGCTGCATGCCGGGTCCGCCGTTGCGGCCGAGCCACTTGGCGATGGTGGAGTCGTCGTTCAGCGGGGCGAGCAGCTGGATCTGGGCGCTCTCGGGCTGCTGGGTGCCGGTGCCCAGCATGGCCTCGGCCACGCCCTGCTCC
The DNA here is from genome assembly GCF_048595755.1 of Luteococcus struthionis. Taxonomy (GTDB): domain Bacteria; phylum Actinomycetota; class Actinomycetes; order Propionibacteriales; family Propionibacteriaceae; genus Luteococcus. The sequence goes on along the minus strand of NZ_CP184360.1, from coordinate 2,965,685 downwards.
TCGTTGACCTCCTGGTGGAGGACGCGGAAGCCAAGCTTCTCGGTGTGGAACTTGATGGCCTCGTCGAGGTCGGGAACGGCCAGACCGACGTGGTCGATGCAGATGAAGAGATCGCTGTTGTCCATGGCTCAATACTTGCACGAGCCCTGGTCTGACCACAGGGTCGGGGTGGGCTTTGGCGCAACCTTCACCAGCTGCTCACCATGCAGTCATGCTGCAGACTCGCGCGTGCCCTGCTGCGCGGGAAGCCCCATGTGCGGCATAGTTGACCTGACTGGATGCTGGTTTGCAATGTGTCCAGGCCGCGAAACTTCCCCACGACCCGCGGGTCACACCTTTGAGGAGACGCACATGCCCGAGTGGGCCAAGAAGATCTTGTGGACGCTGGTGATCGCCTTCATCATCTACTACATCGCCACGCAGCCCGAGGAATTCGCCGCTGGCGTGAAGTCCGTGGTGAGCGCCATCCAGCGACTCTTCCAGGCTCTGGCGGGTTGATCCACCCGCAGTTGCCTGTCGACGGGGGAGCGGCATGAGCCGGCTCTCCCGCTTCCTTGCCCCCGAGGTGGACCGCCACCTGCTGGTGGACCAAGGCGAGTTCATCATCGACGAGGTGGCCAAGCACTGGGTGACGGTGGTGCCCCCGTCCCTGGGACTGGTGCTGTGCATGGCCGTGTTCTGGAACATGGCCGTCCTCGGCCCCTTCTGGTGGCTGGCCTTGGTGGCCGGGCTGGCGCTCTTCGGCTACTGCATGGTGCTGATCCACCTGCAGTTCATGGACCGCTTCGTCATCACCAACATGCGCGTCTTCCGGGTCCATGGGGTGCTCGACCAGCACCTGGCCACCATGCCGATGACCCGAATCCTCGACATCTCCGTCTTCCAGCCCTTCCTGGGCCGCATCCTCGGCTACGGCCACTTCGTCTTCGAGTCGGCCGCCCAGGACCAGGGACTGCGCGACATTCGCTACGTGGGGCGCCCGGAGCAGCGCGACCTGACGATCCAGCGGGTCATCCAGCGGGCGGGTCTGCGCGCCCAGCTCAAGGCCGCGGAGTTCGACGACGAGGACTTCGAGGACTGAATCCCCAGACACCGCGCAAGGCCCCGGAAGGTCGAACCTGCCGGGGCCTTGCGCTGTCTGCGGTGGTCGTTCAGCCTTCCAGCGCCGCGTTGACGACGTCCTTTGCCTCGGCCTGGATCTGGGCCAGGTGTTCGGCGGAGGTGAGGCTCTCGGCATAGATCTTGTACTTGTCCTCGGTGCCCGAGGGACGGGCAGCGAACCAGCCGTTCTCGGTGGTCACCTTCACACCGCCGATGGCCGCACCATTGCCGGGGGCCTCGGTGAGGATTGCGGTGATCTTCTCCCCGGCCAGCTCGGTGGCGGTGATGTCGGCGGGGGAGAGGGCCTTGAGGCGGGCCTTCTGCTCGCGGTTGGCGTCGGCGTCGATGCGGGCGTAGTAGCTCTTGCCGTACTTGGCCTCCAGCTCGGCGTAGTGCTGGCTGGGGGTCTTGCCGGTCACCGCCAGGATCTCGCTGGCGAGCAGGTCCAGGATGATGCCGTCCTTGTCGGTGGTCCAGGTCTGGCCGTCCAGGGTCAGGAAGCTGGCACCGGCCGACTCCTCACCACCAAAGCCCATGTCACCGGAGATCAGCCCGGGGACGAACCACTTGAAGCCCACCGGCACCTCGACCAATTCACGGCCGATCTCGGCAGCGACCTTGTCGATCATCGAGCTGGAGACCAGTGTCTTGCCAATGCGGGCCTGCTCGCCCCAGCCGGGACGATGGGTGAACAGGTACTGGATGGCCACGGCCAGGTAGTGGTTGGGGTTCATCAAGCCGGCATCGGGGGTGACGATTCCGTGGCGGTCGGAATCGGCGTCGTTGCCGGTGGAGATGTCGAACTTGTCGCGCTGCTGGATCAGCGAGGCCATGGCATCGGGCGAGGAGCAGTCCATGCGGATCTTGCCGTCGGTGTCCAGGCTCATGAAGCGCCAGGTGGGGTCGACCTCGGGGTTTACCACGGTCAGGTCCAGGCCGGACTTCTCGGACAGGTACTGCCAGTACTGCACGGCGGCACCGCCCATCGGGTCGGCGCCGATGCGCACGCCGGCCTTCTTGATGGCCTCCATGTCGATGACGTTGACCAGGTCCTCGCAGTAGGCGGTGCGGTAGTCGAAGCGGGTCACCTGAGCGGCGGCCTCGTCGTAGGAGACGCGCTTGATGCCCGACGGATCACGCATCAGCTCATTGGCGCGGTCGGCGATCCAGCTGGTGGCATCGGTGTCGGCCGGGCCGCCATTCGGCGGGTTGTACTTGAAGCCACCGTCGCGGGGCGGGTTGTGCGAGGGGGTCACCACGATGCCGTCGGCCTCAGGGGCACCCTCGGCCTTGTCACGGTTGAAGACGATGATCGCGCGGCTGACGGCGGGGGTGGGGGTGTACTCGTCCTCCTGCTCCGCGCGCACGTCGACGCCATTGGCCACCAGGACCTCGGCGGCGGTCTTCCAGGCCGGCAGGCTCAGGGCGTGGGTGTCCTTGCCGATGAACAGCGGCCCCGTGGTGCCCTGCTCGGCGCGGTATTCGACGATGGCCTGCGTGGTGGCGGCGATGTGCAGCTCGTTGAACTTGCCGTCCAGGCTCGAACCACGGTGTCCCGAGGTGCCGAAGACCACCTGCTGGTCGACATTGTCGGGATCGGGGGTGATGTCGTAGTAGGCCTTGAGGACCTCGTCGACGTTGATCAGGTCTTGTTCCTGGGCCACCTGCCCAGCGCGTTCGTGTGCCATGGCTCCATCTTGCCGCGTCCCGGGGCCGTGCGGGACAGGTCTTGCCGCCTGTTGGCCCACTGTTCGCCCAGTTGGGTTCTGGACGCCCCCACGGAACAATGGAGACCATGACTTCCGAGAGTTTCAACCGTCCCGGTGCGATCGACCTGTCCTCGCTGGCAGGCGCCGCCGCAAGCCCCAATGCCGGGCCCGACTCCACCGGCGCTGCCGCTGGCAGCTTCGTGCAGCAGGTGGGCGAGGCCGACTTCGACGCCGTGGTGCGCAAGTCGACCACCCATCCGGTCATCATGGAGCTCTACTCGCCCCGCGCGAATGCCCAGGACCTGTCCGACATCCTGATCCAGGCCACCAACCAGGCCGCGGGGCGGTGGCTGCTGGCCCGGGTCAACATCGACGCCGAACAGCGCATTGCCCAGGCCATGGGCGTCCAGGCCGTGCCGACCGTCGTCGCCATCATCGGCGGCCAGCTCGCGCCGCTCTTCCAGGGCACCAAGCCGGCCGAAGAGGTGCAGGCCTACCTGGACCAGGTGACCCAGATCGCCGTGGCGAATGGCCTGACCGGCCGCGCCGAGCCGGTGGGCCCGGCTGCCCCGCAGTCCGAGGGAGAGCCCGAGGCGGCTCCCAAGGCCGATCCGCGCTTCGCCGCCGCCGACGCGGCCCTGGAGGCCGGTGACTATGCCACCGCCGTGGCCGAGTTCCAGAAGGTGCTCGACCAGAGCCCGGCCGATGCCGAGGCGCTGCAGGGGCTGGCCCAGTCGAAGCTGCTGGAGCGCTCCACCCGCTTCGATCCCCAGGCCATCGTGACCACCGCCAATGCCGAGCCCGAGAACTGGGACGTGCAGATGGACGCGGCCGACCTGGAGCTCATCAATGGTGATCCCGCCGCGGCCTTCGACCGGCTCCTGCAGATCATCCGCGAGACCCGTGACGAGCAGCGCGAGGCGGCCCGGGTCCGCTTGCTGGAGCTCTTCGACGTGGTGGGCAAGACCGACAAGGCGGTGCTCAAGGCACGTCGTCAGCTCTCGACGGCCCTGTTCGCCTGAGTCCCAGACACGACTGAGTCACCGGACACGACGCTCGGGTTCCAGCGTCCCGCGCGTGTTGCAACACGCGCGGGAATTGGAAACCCGAGCGTCTTTTGTGGTCAGACGGGGACGCCGTCCTCGGTGAAGCCGGTGAACCCGTCCAGGACCAGCTGGATGCGTCGCGCCGACAGGGGAGAGACGTGGGTGGGGACGTCGGCGGGCTCCACCCAATGGATCGAGCGGATCTCCCGCTCCTCGCGCACCAGCGCCGCGATGCTCTGCTCGTCGAGCACCCCACCGTCATAGATGAATTCCAGGGCATCGCTCCACCCCAGACTGGGCGGCATCCAGTCGACCAGGGCGGGGGAGTGCAGCTGCACCGTGATGCCCAGCTCCTCGGTGATCTCGCGCTCGGCCCCGATGCGGGGCGGCTCGCCGGGTTCGACCACGCCCCCAGGCAGTTCCCAGTCGGTCTTGTAGGTGGTCTGCAGCAGCAGGACCTGACCGTCGGCATTGCGGAAGAGCGCGTGGGCGATCAATCGCTTGGTGGGAAGCACGGAGTTCATCACCGAGCTGAAGCCCTCGGGCCCATAGATGATGTCGCCGGCCAGCCGCGAGTAGAGGTGCACGTCGACGTACTCGCCCTCGCCCACCGGCCACCCGTGCCGGCGGATGCCCTCCCGACGAAACCCCGCCAGATGCAGCGCGCGGCGCGCCATCTGGTCGGTGGCGGGGATCGCCACCTCCAGACGGCGCACCTGACGCGCCACGATCACCTCGTCGGCCGCCATGCTCACGGCCTTCGCCAGGGTGTCGGCATCGGTGTCGCCACTCCACTGGACCACCCCGATGTCGCCGGTCACCTCGACATTGACCGTGAACTGCTCGGCCATCGGATCAGGCCATGCCGGTGTCGCCGGGCAGCTCGGCGGTGGCCTTGGCGTCGTACTTCAACCACAGCGCACCCAAGGGCGGGATGCACAACGTGGCCCAGGCCCCCTCCCCCCACGGAGCCGCACCGTCCCGGGCGATGACCTGACCGTAGTTGCCGAAGTTCCCGTCGCCGTCATAGGCGGGGGAGTCGGTGTTCAGCAGCTCGCGCCACACACCGGACTTGGGCAGCGAGATGCCGTAGGTGTTGTGCGGCGTGGGGGAGAAGTTCACCACGCAGGCGACCATGTCGCCCTTGGTGTCCTTGCGCACCCAGCCGAAGACATTGCCCGCGGCATCGTCGGCCACCAGCCACTCGAAGCCCTCGGGGGAGCTGTCCAGCTCGTACAGCGCGGGCTCGCTGCGGTAGATCTCGTTCATGTCCTTGAACTGACGCTTGAGGCCGCCGTGGCCCCACATGTCGGCGACCCACCACTCCAGCCCCTTGGTCTCGCTGAACTCGCTGCGCTGGCCGAACTCCTGGCCCATGAAGATCAGCTGCTTGCCGGGGAAGGCCCACATGAAGGCATAGAAGGCACGCATGGTGGCGAACTTGCGCCAGTCGTCCTGGGGAACCTTGTTGACCATCGACCCCTTGCCGTGCACGACCTCGTCGTGGCTGATGGGCAGGATGAAGTTCTCCGAGTAGGCGTAGACCATCGCGAAGGTCAACAGGTGGTGGTTGTACTGGCGGTTGACCGGGTCCTCTTCGATGTAACGAAGCGAATCGTTCATCCAGCCCATGTTCCACTTGAAGCCGAAGCCCAAGCCGTCGTGGTGCACCGGACGGGTGACGCCGGGGAAGCTGGTGGACTCCTCGGCGATCATCAGCACACCGGGGTGACGCTCATAGAGGTGCTTGTTGGTGTAGCGCAGGAAGTCGATGGCCTCCAGGTTCTCGCGGCCACCGTAGACATTCGGCACCCACTCGCCCTCCTTGCGGGAGTAGTCGAGGTAGAGCATCGAGGCGACCGCATCCACGCGCAGGCCGTCGATGTGGAATTCGCTGATCCAGTACAGCGCATTGCTGACCAGGAAGCTCTTCACCTCATTGCGGCCGTAGTTGAAGATGTAGGTGCCCCAGTCCATGTGCTCGCCCTGGCGCGGGTCGGCATGTTCGTAGAGGGCCGTGCCGTCGAAGCGGCCCAGCGCCCATTCGTCCTTGGGGAAGTGACCGGGAACCCAGTCGAGGATGACGCCGATGCCGGCCTGGTGCAGCTTGTCCACCAGGTGGCGGAAGTCGTCGGGACGGCCGAAGCGGCTGGTGGGGGCGAAGTAGCCGGTCACCTGGTAGCCCCAGGAGGGCTCGAAGGGATGCTCGGCCACCGGCATGAACTCCACGTGCGTGTAGCCCTGCCACTTGACGTACTCCACCAGCTCGTCGGCCAGGTCCAGGTAGCTCAGGCCCTTGCGCCACGACCCCAGGTGGAGCTCATAGATGCTCATCGGCTCCTGGTGGGCCTGCGCCTGCTCACGGCGGGCGATCCACTCGTCGTCACCCCAGACGTACTGGCTGTCATAGACGATCGAGGCCGTCGACGGCGCGGATTCGCAGAAGAAGGCCATCGGATCGGCCTTCTCGCGCCAGACGCCGTCCGGGCCCTGGATGCGGAACTTGTAGAGCGTGTCGGTGCCGCGCTGCTCGATGAAACGGCTCCACACGCCGGTACCGGGCAGGCGGTACATCTCGTCGCCGCTCCAGTAGTTGAAGTCACCGATCAGCTGCACCGCCTGGGCATTGGGTGCCCAGACCGAGAAGCGCGTGCCGGTGACGGTGCCGCCGTCGTCGGTGGGAATGGTGACGACGTGGGCGCCCAGCCGCTTCCACAGCTCGGTGTCGCCACCGCTCTGGAAACCTTCCATGTCCCAGCCGGTGAGGCCGCCTGCCAAGTCGTAACCCATCTCAGTTCTCCTGCTCTGCAGCCTGGTCGGCTGCGCCGGACGTCGGGTTCTCACCGACGGTCTCCCGTCCACCCGGGGCGATTGCCGCGAGTGCCGCCAGGGGGATCTCGACCCAGTCGGGACGGTTCCTGGTCTCGTACACAACTTCATAGATGGCCTTGTCGGCCTCGTAGGCAGCCAGCACGGCCCGATCCACCTCGCCAGCCTCACGCTGGTAGGCCGCCAGGAAGGCGTCGCGGGCTCGTGCCAGCCAGTCGGCCGCCGGGGCGCCGGTCGGGTCGTCGAAGGCACTGGTCGCGTAGCTGAAGCTGCGCAGCATCCCCGCGATGTCGCGCAGGGCGCTGTCGGGCTCCAGCCGTTCGGCGAAGCTCTTCATCGGCTCGCCCTCGAAGTCGATGATCTTCCACCCGTCGGGGGTGAACAAGGTCTGGCCCAGGTGGAAGTCACCGTGCACCCGCTGGGTGCGCAGCTGGCGGCCTTCCAGTGCCGCGAAGGTGGCATCCAACCCGGCCCGGTACGGCGCCAGGGCCGGAGCCTGTTCGCTGGCCACGGCCAAGCGTTCGCGCATGATGTCCGCCACCGCGGTTCCCTGCGCGTCCGAGGGGCCGAAGGCATCCGCCAGTGCGGTGTGCACCTGCGCGAGGGCGGTGCCCAGCGCGGCGGCATGCTCGCCGATGTCCTTGCCCTGGCGGGCGTGCTCGGTGGCCAGCTCCCAGCCGTCCTCGGCATCGCGCAGCAGCTCGCTGATCATCATCAGGTCCACCCGCTGGGGATCGGGTGCATCGGCACCGTCGGTCCAGCACTCGTCGCTGAAGGGCGTCAGCGAACCGGAGACCCAGCCGTAGAGCCGGGCCGCCGAGGGAACCTGGGCCCGCCCCAGGGCATCGTGCATCTGGATGTCCAGGTTGGGGCCCACCTCGAGCTTGCGGAAGATCTTCATCAGCGCGACGTCGCCGAGCAGGACATTCGTGTTCGACTGCTCACCACCGAAGACCCGGGGTTCCAGGTCGCCACGCAGCTGGCGCCCGTCCACCAGGGACTCCTGCCAGGCATGGGGAACCTGCGATCCGGCCAACAGCGAGCGCAGAACGCCACGCATCGCCTCCACGTCGCGGGGAGCGTCATGGGCATGGCCCAGGGCGGGGTCGAGGGCCGGGCCGATGTGGCACTCCGGGAGCGGCTCGTCGCGGTAGCTCACCAGCAGCTGGTAGTACTCGTGGCTCTCGTCGGGATAGACGACGGTGACGTACTCGGCGCGCACGGCGGGGGAGTCGCCACCGGGCGCGACGATCCAGTCGGGCTGTTCCAGGCCGGCCAACTGGCCATTGCGGCCCTTGCCGCCGAACCATCGGGCCTGCAGCACGAACTGCTGCAGGGCCTCGATGGCCTGCGCCTGCCCCTCATCGATCATCGGGTCGTTCTGGTCGTTGTCGTTCATCGGTTCCTGTCGGTCGCGGGTCGTGCGGCTGGGCAGGGCTGCCTACTTGACGCGCACGCTGAAGATGTGGGCCGGGTTGCCGGGGTGCAGGCTGACGAAGGCCCGCGCACCCCAGGTCCAGGTGCCGCCACCGAGCTCGTCGTGGACCTCGATGACCGCATCGTGGTCGAGCCCCAGCTTGGACATGTCCAGGTAGATCTCGCTGTCCTGGGCATTCCACGGGTCGAGCGAGCAGACCACCAGGACGCGGCTGTCGCCGTCGGTCTTGGAGTAGACGATCACCTGGTCATTGGGCGCGTGGTGGAAGTCGATCTTGCGCAGCTGCTGCAGCGCCGGGTTCTCGCGACGGATCTCGTTCAGCCGTCCCAACAGCACCGACAGGTTGGGCTGGTGGTTCTGCCAGTCACGCGGCCGGTACTCGTACTTCTCCGAGTTGAGGTACTCCTCGCCGCCGGGGCGGAAGACCTCGTGCTCGCACAGTTCGAAGCCCGAGTAGACGCCCCAGCTGGGCGACATGGTGGCGGCCAGCACGGCGCGGATCGAGAAGGCGGCGGGATTGCCGGACTGCAGGAAGGCCGGGTTGATGTCGGGGGTGTTGACGAAGAAGTTCGGACGGAAGATGTGCGCGGTCTCCCGCGAGAGCTCGGTCAGGTAGCTCTCGAGCTCCCACTTGGCATTGCGCCAGGTGAAGTAGGTGTAGCCCTGCTGGTAGCCGACCTTGCCCAGGGCCTGCATCATCTGGGGCCGGGTGAAGGCCTCGGCGAGGAAGATGACCTCGGGGTTGGTCTTGCGCACCTCGCTCATGATCCACGCCCAGAAGTCCACCGGCTTGGTGTGCGGGTTGTCCACCCGGAAGACGGTCACCCCGTGCTCGATCCAGAACTTCAGGATGCGCAGGCTCTCGCGGTAGATGCCCTCGCGATCATTGTCGAAGTTGATCGGGTAGATGTCCTGGTACTTCTTGGGCGGGTTCTCCGCGTAGGCGATGGTGCCGTCCAGCCGGGTGGTGAACCACTCGGGATGCTCCTTGACCCACGGGTGGTCGGGGGAGGCCTGCAGCGCGAAGTCCAGTGCCACCTCCAGGCCGAGCGATTTGGCCTTGGCGACGAACTCGTCGAAGTCGTCGATGGTGCCCAGATCGGGGTGGACCGCGTCGTGGCCACCGTCGGGGCTGCCGATGGCCCAGGGAGAGCCCGGATCGTGCTCGCTGGGGGTCAGCGAGTTGTTGCGACCCTTGCGGAAGGCCGTGCCGATCGGATGGATCGGCGGCAGGTAGACCACGTCGAAGCCCATCTGGGCCGCGGCCTCGAGGCGTTCGTGGGAACTGGCGAAGGTGCCGGAGTGCCAGCACTGCTTCTCCTCGTCCCACCAGGCGCCCTGGCTGCGGGGGAAGAACTCGTACCAGCTGGAGAACAGGGCGCGGCGACGATCCACCTGCAGCCGCTGCTCGCGGGTCGGGGTCACCAGCTCGCGGGGGCCGTAGTGGCGCATGGCACGCAGCAATGAGGATGCCTGCAGCGACTCCAGCAGGTCCGAGGGCGTCCGGGCGGGGTTCATCAGGGCGGCGGAGGCTCGCAGCACGCTGGCCTGCACCTCGTCCTGGGCACTGGCGGCCTGCTCCGCGGCGCGATTGATCACGTCCTGCAGCTCCAGGCAGACCAGCTCCACGTCCATCTCCGCCTGCAGCTTGGCCACGGCATTGTGGTGGGTGGTCTCCCAGACATCGGACCAGCCCTCGACGCGGAAGGTCCAGTCGCCCTCCTCGTCGGCCTGCGCCCAGCCCTCCCAGATGTCGAGGCCGCGGGGCTCCTGTTGCAGCATCGGGAAGGTTGAGGTGCGGCCCGAGGGGCTGGTCAGCACGATGGTCGCATTGACCGCGTCGTGTCCTTCGCGAAAGACATTGGCCCTGACCGGGAACCATTCGCCCACGACGGCCTTGGCGGCGTAGGCACCCTCCTCGACGAAGGGGTGGACATTGGTCACGGGGATGCGACCGAAACCGGGGACCGCGTCGACGGCCTGCTGGCTCGGCACTGCCTGGCTGGAGGTCTGGTGTGTGCTCACGTGCTCCACCCTAGCGGCGAGTCCCCTTTGCGGGGAGAGTCTTGGGCGCTGTTCGCCACGCGCCCAATGCCATGCCGCGGGGCGCGCCACCCGGCTGGATTTCGGTTACGCTCGCATCGTGTCCAACACCGATGCTTCCACCATGTCCATGGCCCCGGAGCACTCTGACGAGTCTCCCATGACCGGCAGTCACAGGGGCCCCCAGTTTGAGCCGACCCATCCTGTGGCCAAGGCGCCCTCCGGCACCCCGCCGGTCACCGTCGATGGATTCGTGCGGGAGTTCCTGCACGAACTGAACTCCAACCAGGGCGTCTCGCTGGCCAATTCCAGCGTCAACGACCAGTACCTGGCGCTGGCCTCCACCGTGCGCAACTACCTGATGGCCCGCTGGCTCGAGACCGAGCGTGGCCAGCAGGAGAACCCGCACAAGGTGGTCGGCTACCTGAGCGCCGAATACCTGCTCGGCCGCCAGCTGGGCAACAACCTGCTCTCCAGCGGCCTGATCGACATTGCCGAAGAAGCCCTCAACCAGTGCGGCATCGACTTCGCCGTGATGCGTGCGCAGGAGGTGGAGCCCGGCCTCGGCAACGGTGGTCTGGGACGTCTGGCCGCCTGCTTCATCGATTCGCTGGCCACCATGAACGTGCCGTGCATCGGCTACGGCATCCGCTACGAGTTCGGCATCTTCCGCCAGACCTTCGTCGACGGTCGCCAGGTGGAGCAGCCCGACAGCTGGCTGGCCCTGGGCTGCCCCTGGGAGTTCGCCCACCCCGAGCACGCCGTGCGCGTCAACTTCGGCGGCCGCACCGAGAAGACCACCGACGCCGAGGGCAACGAGAAGACCACCTGGATCCCCGACTGGAACGTCCAGGGCGTGCCCTACAACTACATGGTTCCCGGCTACCTGAACGGCCGCGTGAACACGCTGCGCCTGTGGAGCGCCCAGGCCAGCAAGGCCTTCGACCTGCAGATCTTCAACTCCGGTGACTATGCCGACGCCGTGCGCGCCCGGACCTTCGCCGAGAACATCTCCAAGGTGCTCTACCCCGAGGACTCGACTCCCCAGGGCAAGGAGCTGCGCCTGCAGCAGCAGTACTTCTTCGTCGCCTGCTCGCTGGCCGATTTCATCAACCACCAGCTGGAGGAGGGCTTCGACCTCCACAACCTGCACGAGCGGATCATCTTCCAGCTCAACGACACCCACCCGGTGATCGCGGTGCCGGAGCTGATGCGCATCCTGATCGACGAGAAGGGCTTCGGCTTCGACGAGGCCTGGGAAGTCACCCAGAAGTGCTTCGCCTACACCTGCCACACCCTGCTGCCGGAGGCCCTCGAGGTGTGGCCGGTCTCCCTGCTGGGCAAGCTCCTGCCGCGCCACCTGGAGCTGATCTACCAGATCAACGACCAGTTCCTGGACGAGGTCCGCAAGAAGTACGGCAATGACGAGATGCGCGTTCGCCGCATGTCGATCATCGCCGAGCACCCCGAGCGCGCCGTGCGGATGGCCTACCTGGCCACCATCGCCGGCTCGAAGGTGAACGGCGTGGCCGCCCTGCACAGCCAGCTGCTGCGCGACAAGGTGCTGCCCGACTTCAACGAGTTCTACCCGGGCAAGTTCACCAATGTCACCAACGGCGTGACCCCGCGTCGCTTCATCCGGCTGGCCAACCGCTCGCTGTCCACCCTGATCTCCGACTCCATCGGCAAGGGCTGGGTCAACAACCTGGAGCGGCTGCGCGAGCTGGAGCCCTATGCGGAGGACGTCGAGTTCCGCAGGGCCTTCCGCGAGGTCAAGCGTGAGAACAAGCTGAAGCTTGCCAAGCTGCTCGAGCAGCGCGACGGCATCGTGATCCCCGAGGACCACATGCTCGACGTGATGGTCAAGCGCCTGCACGAGTACAAGCGCCAGTCGCTCAAGCTGCTGCACGTGGTGACGCTCTACAACGAGATCATCACCGGCAAGCTTGATCCCGCCGACGTCCAGGGCCGCACCGTGCTCTTCGGTGCCAAGGCCGCCCCCGGCTACAAGATGGCCAAGGACACCATCCACCTGATCAACAAGGTGGCCGAGGTCGTCAACAATGACGAGCGGGTGCAGGGCAAGCTGAAGGTGGCCTTCCCGGCCAACTACAACGTCACCCTGGCCGAGAAGCTGATCCCGGCCGCCGAGCTGTCGGAGCAGATCTCGCTGGCCGGCATGGAGGCCTCGGGTACCGGCAACATGAAGTTCGCCCTCAACGGCGCGCTGACCATCGGTACCGATGACGGCGCCAATGTCGAGATCCGCGAACTGGTCGGCGACGACCACTTCTTCCTGTTCGGCATGACCGAGCCGGAGGTGGCCGAGCTGGGCGCCAAGGGCTACGAACCGGGCTCCTACTACGAGGGCGACGAGCGGCTCAAGGGTGCGATCAACCTGATCGCCTCGGGCGCCTTCTCCGACGGAGATCGCCGTCTCTTCGAGCCCATCGTGTCCAACTGGCTCAACAGCGATCGCTTCATGACGCTGGCCGACTACGCCTCCTACATGGATGCCCAGGCCCGGGTGGAGGCCTACTACGCCGATGAGGAGGCCTGGACCCGTTCCGCGATCCTCAACGTGGCGCGCAGTGGCTACTTCAGCTCCGACCGCTCCATGAAGGACTACATCCGCGACATCTGGCACACCCCGCCGGTCCTGTGACCGGCGCCCGCCAGGGCCGCTGACATGAACAACGGCGGCTCCCCCGAAATGGGGGAGCCGCCGTTGTCGCGTCTGCGCAGGCCTCGCCGGTGGCGGATGCGCCGGCTGTCAGAACTCCAGCTCGTCGCGGTCGCTCGAGGGCAGGTTCTCCGCCTCGGGCAGCGCTTCCTCGAAGTCGTCGACCACCGGGACCGGGGCCACCGACGCAACCTCGCAGCGCAGCAGCGTCACGCTGCGGCCGGGCAGGTCGAACTCCTGGCCCGGGGCGATCGGCGACTCGGGGAGCTCGGCGCGGTGCGCGGTGGAGGCCACCACCTGGTAGCTGTCGGCCCAGGGGGCGCCGGGCAGCCGCACCAGGACATTGTTGGCGGCCCCGTTGAAGAAGGTCAGGAAGGCCGATTCGGCATCGGAGCAGTACATGCCCAGGTGGCGACGACCGCCGTCGTGCCACTGCTCGTCGCGCATCTCACCGTCCCAGCCGTCCAGCCAGGCCAGGTCGAAACGTCCCAGTCCATTGCCCTCGGCGTCCAGCACCTCGGAGTGGTCGCGGAAGCGGCTGGGCCTCAGCGGGGCAAAGTCGCGCCGTGCCTTGAGCAGTGTCGAGGTCAGCTCCGACAGGTCGCCCCACTGGTCCAGGGTGTCCCAGTGGACCCAGGAGATGGGGGAGTCCTGGCAGTAGGCGTTGTTGTTGCCGCCCTGGGTGCGTCCCAGCTCGTCACCGGCGGTGATCATGGGCACGCCCGAGGACAGGATCAGCGTGGCCATCATGTTCTTGACCTGGCGGTGGCGGAAGTCGTTGATGCCCTCGTCGAGGGTCTCGCCCTCCCAACCACAGTTCCAGGAACGGTTGTCGTCGGCCCCATCGCGGTTGGCCTCGCCATTGGCATCGTTGTGCTTGATGTCATAGGTGGTCAGGTCACGCATGGTGAAACCGTCGTGGGCGGTGATGAAGTTGATGCTGGAGTCCAGGCCGCGTCCGTCACGGTTGAAGATGTCGGGCGAACCGGACAGTCGGGTCGCCAGCGTCGCGACGCCGTGGGTGGCGCCGCGCCAGAAGTCGCGCATGAAGTTGCGGTACTGGTCATTCCACTCGCTCCAGTTGGGGCCCCAGTTGCCCACCTGGTAGCCGTAGGGACCCATGTCCCAGGGCTCCGCGATCATCTTGATGCCCTCGAAGGCGGGATCCTCGGCGATGCGACGCTTGAACTCATGGTCCTGGTCGACGTGGTGGTTCTCGTCGCGAATCAGGGTGGTGGCCAGGTCGAAGCGGAAACCGTCGACGCCCATCTCCTGGACCCAGTACCTCATGGAGTCGATGACCATGTTCAGCACGCCGGGGTGCGAGGTGTCGACCGAGTTGCCGCACCCGGTGACGTCGTAGTCATTGCGCAGGTCATTGGTCAACCGGTAGTAGCCGCGGTGGTCCAGGCCACGGAAGCTGAGCGTCGGACCCTCGTGGCCACCCTCGGCGGTGTGGTTGTAGACCACGTCGAGGATCACCTCGATGTCGTGCTCGTGCAGCTTGGAGACCATGTCCTTGAACTCCTGGACCTGCTCACCCAGGGTGCCCACCGACGAGTAGGCGGCGTGCGGGGCGAAGAAGCCCAGCGTGTTGTAGCCCCAGTAGTTGGTCAGCCCTCGGCCGACGATGAAGGGCTCGCTGACGAAGTGGTGCACCGGCAGGAGCTGCACGGTGTTGATGCCGGTCTCCACCAGGTAGTCGATGACCGCGTCGTAGGCCAGGCCGGAGTAGGTGCCGCGCAGGTGCTCGGGCACCGACGGGTGCAGGTTCGTGTAGCCCTTGAGGTGGGTCTCGTAGATCACGCACTCCGAGAGCGGGCGGCGACGCTCGATCGGCGTGGGGGCGGGGGAGTCCGCCACGACCACGCTCAGCGGCACCGCCTCGGAGGAGTCGCGCGGATCCGGCTCGTAGTTGGAGCCCACGACGTGGTCGAGGATCGGCCCCGAGTAGTCCACCCCGGCGGTGATGGCGCGGGCATAGGGGTCCAGCAGGAGCTTGGCCGGGTTGAAGCGCATGCCCGCGTCGGGATTCCAGTCACCGTGCACGCGGAAGCCGTAGCGCTGTCCGGCGACGACATCGGGAACGTGCACGATCCAGACGCCGTCGGGATTGCGCGCCATGTCGATGTTGTGCTGCGAACGATCGTCCGCCACCAGCGACAGCTCGACGCGGTGGGCACGCGGGGCCCACAGGGCGAAGCGGCAGCCACCGTCTCTCAGTTGTGCGCCAAGGATCGAGGAATCGACCGGGGAGGGAGTCTCTTCGTTCATGTCTTCTGTTCGTGCCTAACTTCCGGCGGCCGGACCTGCCCGGCTCAGCCCTGCAGACGGGGAGCGGCATCTGACCGCCCCCGGTCTCGGTGTAGTGGCCCCAGGACACGCACCAGTTGGGTGGTGACATGGTCAGGGCACAGCGTCCCATGATGCCACCAACAGCAACGATAGGTGCTATCGGTTGCTGTGGATGCCATGAGGCAACGGTTTCAGCAAGTTCCATCCTGCGCCGTCCCGACGCCGGGTCACGGTAGCGTCAGGACCATGAACTCATCAGCAGTCCAGAGTGAGCCACGTGTCTACCTGGACCATGCGGCCTCGGCACCGCTGAACCCGAGAGCGGCCGAGGTGATGCTGCGCCATGCCAGCCGCATCGGCAATCCGGCCGCCCTGCACGGCTCGGGCCGGGCCGCTCGAGCCCTGCTGGAGGATGCCCGGGAGCAGCTGGCCGAGGCCGTCGGTGCCCATCCGACGGAGGTGGTCTTCACCTCGGGCGGTTCCGAGGCCGACTCGATCGCCCTGCACGCGGGCGTGCAGCGCCCGGCACATCGCAGTGTCCTGATCGGGGCCACCGAGCACCCCGCGGTCGCCACGGCCCGCCTGCGCATGCCCGGCGTCGACGTGCTGCGCTGTGACCGCGACGGCCTGTGCGACCTGGAGGACCTGGAGCGCCGCCTCTCGGCGTCCACCGCGATGGTCTCGTTGATGAGCGTCAACAACGAGACCGGCACCGTGCAACCACTGTCACGGGTCGCCGAGCTGGCGCACTCCCACAGCGCCTGGCTGCACACCGACGCGGTACAGGCGCTGGGCCACACACCCCTGGACTTCGCCGACAGCGGCGCCGACCTGATGAGCCTGTCGGGACACAAGGTGGGCGCCCCGGTGGGCATCGGTGCCCTGTTGGTGCGCCGAGACCTGGAACTGGCCCCCTGGGGGCTGGGGGGAGGCCAGGAACGAGACATCCGCTCCGGCACCCAGCCGGTGGTGCTCGCCGCCGCCTTCGCGGCCGCGGCGCAGGATGCCGTCGAGCACCTCGACAGGGAGCACGCCCGGCTGAAGGAGCTGCGCCAGCACCTGGTGGAGCGTGTCCGTTCCACCATCACGGGGTGCTTCGTCAACGGCTCCGACGAGGTCAGCCCCGCCATCACCAATGTGACCTTCGACCAGACCCGCGCCGACGACGTCCTGCTGCTGCTCGACCAGGCTGGCATCGACTGCTCCACGGGGGCCGCCTGCCGCGCCGGGGTGCACCAACCCAGCGACGTGCTGCTGGCGATGGGGCGCACCCTGGAGCAGGCCAGCGCGTCGATCCGCTTCAGCATGGGGCCCCAGACCACGCTGGCCGAGGTCGACCGGTTGTGTGACGAGTTGCCCGACGTCGTCTCCCGGGCCCGCACCGCGCACGCGAGCTCCCAGCAGGACTGAGCGCCGGGCTAGCATGGGCGGCCTGTCGTAGGGAGGGTGCTGCATGAAGGTGCTGGTTGCAATGTCGGGCGGGGTGGACTCGTCGGTCGCCGCAGCGCGCATGGTGGCCGCCGGTCACGAGGTGACCGGGGTGCACCTGGCCTTGAGCAAGAACCCGCAGAGCTTCCGCACCGGTGCCCGGGGCTGTTGCTCGCTGGAGGACAGCCATGACGCCCGCCGGGTGGCCGACCGGTTGGGGATCCCCTTCTACGTCTGGGACCTGAGCGACCGGTTCCGGGCCGACGTGGTGGACGACTTCGTCGCCGAGTATGCGGCCGGACGCACCCCCAACCCGTGCCTGCGCTGCAACGAGAAGATCAAGTTCGCGGCCGTGCTGGAGCGCGGCATCGCGCTGGGTTTCGAGAAGGTGGCCACCGGTCACTACGCCCGGCTGGTGGAGGGGCCGCACGGGGTGGAGCTGCACCGTGCCGCCGACGCCGCCAAGGACCAGTCCTATGTGCTGGGCGTGCTGGACCAGCAGCAGCTGGCCCACTCACTGTTCCCGCTGTGCGACGTCCCCAAGAGCCAGGTGCGTGCCGAGGCCAGGGAGCTCGGGCTGGGAGTGGCCAAGAAGCCCGACAGCCACGACATTTGCTTCATCCCCGACGGCGACACCGCCGGCTACCTCGAGCGCGCCCTGGGCGCCGATCCGGGCCGGATCGTCGACGAGGACGGCGTCCAGGTGGGGGAACATGATGGTTTCCACCAGTTCACCATCGGCCAGCGACGTGGCCTCAGGCTCGGCACTCCCGCCCCCGATGGCCAACCGCGCTTCGTGCTGGACATCGAGCCGGTGACCAATACCGTCACCGTGGGCCCGCGCGCCCATCTGGCGGTGGGCGTCATCGAGGGCATCCGCCCCACCTGGAGCCAGGGGCTCGTCGCCGGGCCGTGGCGAGGACTCGCCCAGGTCAGGGCACACGGGGAGGCCATGCCTGCCACCATCAGCGCCGACGAGAGCTCCATGCGGGTGGAGCTGGACGAGCCCGCCACCGGCATCGCCCCCGGCCAGGCCGTGGTGGTCTACGACGGGGACAGGGTGGTGGGGAGTTCCACCATCGCCAGCACCACTCGCGTACGGGAGGGCGCCTGATGCATGCCACCTCGGTCGGATCGCTGCCCGGCAGGGACATGCCCGGTGCGCTGGGCTTCGTGCTCGGCAGCTTCCAACACGCCTGGTTGCCCGAGCTGCCCGCGCGCGGGGTGGGTGCCGACATGGTGGGGCGTACCGCGGCCATGCTCGACGGGCTCGACGTCGACCTGCAGGCGCAGGGCTGGCGCTTGGGATCGGCGGGCATCGACCACGGCCGGGCCAAGGGCCTGCTGCGCCATGACCTGGACGACCTGGAGGAGGCCGCCCAGCACTTCACCGACGTCGTGACCCTCACCCTGGCCGGCCCGTGGACCATGGCTGCCTGCCTGGAGCTGCCCCGCGGCAACAAGGTCTTGGACGATCCCGGAGCCCGACGGGACCTGGCCGAGAGCCTGGCTCTGGGGGCGTCCTCGCTGCTGGCGGAGATGCGACGACGCCTTCCCGCCATCACCTGGCGCGCCCAGCTGGACGAGCCCCTGCTGCCCGCCGTGCTGGCGGGAAGCGTGCCCACCGCCTCGGGATTCGGCCGGCTACGAGCCGTCGACCGGCCACAGGTCAGCGAGCTGCTGGGCCGGGTCACCGCCGCGTTGCGGGAGCAGGTTGACCAGGTGGCCTTGCACGGCTGCGCCGGGTGGCGGGGCCTTGGGGGAGTGGACACCGACCTGTTGGGGCGCAGCGGCGTCGACGTGCTGGGCCTCGACCTTGCGCTGCTGGAGGGCTCGGACTGGGACCGCCTGGGGCCGTGGCTGGAATCGGGGCGTGGACTGCGGTTG
The DNA here is from genome assembly GCF_048595755.1 of Luteococcus struthionis. GTDB lineage: Bacteria > Actinomycetota > Actinomycetes > Propionibacteriales > Propionibacteriaceae > Luteococcus. The sequence goes on along the minus strand of NZ_CP184360.1, from coordinate 2,947,226 downwards.
GGGGCGGCGCAGACCGCCCGTGCGGATCAGCTCACCAGCACGGACCAGGTGGTGGATCGCTGCCTGGCGGCGCTGCGTCCGCTGGGAATGGACCCCCACGTGCTGGAGCGTGGACTGTCGTTGTCCACCGCGTGCGGCCTGGCCGGGTGGAGCACCGGCGCCGCGGCCGCCCAGCTGGAGCAGCTGCTGGCCGCCGTCGACCTGCTGGGCGAGCAACTGGCCCGGTGAGCCGCCCCGGCAGACCGGCCAGGGTGGGCTGGGGACTCGTACGGCTGGGCTAGGCTGGCCGGGTGCGTGGCTTCTCCGATCTCAACCTGAACGGGCCCACTCCTGCCCGGGTGCAGCCCAAGGTGGGGGAGTGGGGACCCGAAGACGTTCCGACCACCCAGGCGAAGAAGCGCCAGCGGATCTGGGCCAGCCTGGCCTTCATCCTCGCCCTGGCCGCGGTCTGTGGCCTGGGCTGGTACTTCTACAAGATCCTCAACGGCGGCGCCTGAGGCTGCTGCTGGCGCCTGATTGCCTCACGCGTGAGGCTGGGTCGCGCCGGGAATCCCCAGTGCCACCAGGTGCTGCAGCCGTCGCAGCTCGGAGGGCAGGAATTCCGGCCCTCCCGAACGGCCCAGCACGATGCTGCGCTGCTCGTCGACGGGGCAGATGGCCACCATCGTCTCGCGCCAGTGCGGCAGCCAGTCCGCCGGGAGTTCCTCGTGCCGGGCCTGGTCCAGCGGCATCAGGGCGGCCACGACGGTGTCCACATCAGGGGCCCGGGTGCTGCCCAGCACCACGCGTGCGTCCGTGCGGTCGAGCATCGCCGCCCACTGGGAGTGGAAGACCCGCGGGGCTTCTTCCACCAGCGTCTGGGCGGCCTGCTGCGGATCGGCGAGCATGCGGTCGAGGGCCTTGACGTCACCGGCCAGTCCCCAAGCCTCCGGAGTGCGTGAGACCCACAGCACCGAGACACCGGGCAGTTCATTGCAGGCACCGACGATGGACTCGATGAGCCCGCCGGGCGCGACGCTGAGCAGGAAGTCGTCGATGACCCAGCCGTCACCCTTCTCGACGATCTTGATCGCCGCGATGTCGGCCTCTTGGGTGCCCATCGCGGTGGCCACGACGCCAAGGGCTCCCGGCCGGTCCGGGAGCTGGATTCGGAGCAGATGCATTGTTCCATTCTGACAAGTCGAGCGGCCCTCGCGCGCCAATGCAGCGCCCGTGGACGTGTCGCGCCCGGAGGCGCTTCGGGCCCGGCGTGGACTTGCCCGTGCTGGCCACTAGGATGCTCGGGTGCCGAGAACGGCACTTCCGAACGACATCTCCAGGAGTGACATCGTGGCCCTGACGCCAGATGACGTGGCCCGCCTCGCGGGCCTCGCGCGGATCGAGTTGAGTGCCGAGGAGCTCGAGCGGTTGGCGCCCCAGCTGGACCTGATCCTCGAGTCCGTCGCCAGTGTCTCCGAGGTGGCAGGTGACGACGTGCCCGCCACCTCGCACGCCCTGCCACTGAGCAATGTCTTCCGCGACGACGTGGTGGAGCCGTCCATGACGCCGCAGCAGGTGCTGGCCGGGGCCCCCGCAGCCGAGGACGATCGTTTCCGTGTGCCCCGCATCCTGGACGAGGAGGCCTGATGAGCGAGATTGACACCGCGCAGATCCTGACCGCCACCGCCGCGCAGCTGGGGGAGTGGATTGCCGCGCAGACGGTCACCTCGGAGCAGGTGACCCGCGCCTTCCTGGACCAGATCGAGGCCGTCGACGACCAGGTCAACGCCTTCGTCAGCGTCGACGCCGAACGCGCCATGGAGCTGGCTCGTCGCGTCGACCAGCGCATCGCCCAGGGCGAGCAGCTCGGCCCACTGGCGGGCGTCCCGGTCGCCGTGAAGGACCTGCTCTGCTACGAGGGGCTGCGCACCACGGCCAGCTCGCGGATGCTGGAGAACTGGATCCCGCCCTACAACGCCACGGTGGTGAACCGTCTGCTGGACGCCGGGCTGGTCATCCTGGGCAAGACCAACCTCGACGAGTTCGCGATGGGTTCGTCCACCGAGACCTCCTGGTTCGGCGCCACCCACAACCCGTGGGACCTCGATCGCACCCCCGGTGGTTCCGGTGGCGGTTCGGCCGCCGCGCTGGCCGCCTTCGAGGCGCCGCTGGCCATCGGCACCGACACCGGCGGTTCCATCCGCCACCCCGCCGCCGTGACAGGGACCGTCGGGGTCAAGCCCACCTACGGTGGGTCGAGCCGCTACGGCATCATCGCGATGGCCTCCAGCCTGGACCAGCCCGGCCCCTGTGCCCGCACGGTGCTGGACGCCGCGCTGCTGCACCAGGTGATCGCCGGACACGACCCCAAGGACTCCACCAGCATCGACGCGCCGGTGCCGCCGGTGGTGGACGCCGCCCGCGCCAGCGACGTGAAGGGCCTGCGCATCGGCGTGGTCAAGGAGTTCGCGGGCGAGGGCTATGCCCCGGGCGTCGAGCAGCGCTTCAACGAGGCCGTCGAGCTGTTGCGTCAGGCCGGGGCCGAGGTGGTCGAGGTGAGCTGCCCCAACTTCTCCTACGCCCTGCCGGCCTACTACCTGATCATGCCCAGTGAGGTCAGCTCCAACATGGCCCGCTTCGACGCGATGCGCTACGGCCTGCGCGTGGGCGACGACGGCCAGCACTCCACCGAACAGGTGATGCGACTCAGCCGTGGCGAGGGCTTCGGTGACGAGGTGAAGCGTCGCATCATCATCGGCACCCACGCGCTGTCGAGCGGCTACTACGACGCCTACTACGGCTCGGCCCAGAAGGTGCGCACCCTCATCCAGCGCGACTTCGACGCCGCCTTCGAGCAGTGCGACGTGCTGGTGAGCCCCGCCACGCCGAGCACGGCCTTCCGGCTGGGGGAGCACCGCGACGATCCGGTCGCCATGTACCAGGCAGACCTGTGCACCGTGCCGTCCAACATGGCGGGCAATGTCTCTGCCTCCTTCCCCGCGGGGCTGGCCCCCGAGGACGGGCTGCCGGTGGGCCTGCAGGTGATGGCCCCGCCGATGGCCGACGAGCGCGTCTACCGTGTGGGCGCCGCGCTGGAGGCCCTGCTGAACCAGAGCTGGGGCGGCGAGCTGCTGCAGCAGGCCCCGCTGCTCGACAAGACCCTGACGAGGAAGGCCGCACAGGCATGAACGACGAACTGATGGACTACGACGAGGTGCTGGAGCGCTTCGACCCGGTTCTGGGCCTCGAGGTGCACGTGGAGCTGAACACGGCCTCCAAGATGTGGTGCGGTTGCTCGGCCGCCCCCGGTGGCGAGCCGAACACCCGCGTCTGCCCGGTCTGTCTGGGGCTGCCCGGATCGCTGCCGGTGGTCAACGGCAAGGCCGTCGAGTCGGCCATCCGGATCGGGCTCAGCATCAACTGCCAGATCGCGGAGTTCTCGCGCTTCGCACGCAAGAACTACTTCTACCCGGACATGACCAAGGACTACCAGATCAGCCAGTCGGACGAGCCGATCTGCCACGACGGCTGGGTGGACGTGGAGGTCGACGGCCAGGGCTTCCGGGTGGAGGTCGAGCGGGTGCACATGGAGGAGGACGCCGGAAAGAGCCTGCACATGGGCGGGGCCGGCCGCATCCACGGAGCCGACTACTCGCTGATGGACTACAACCGCGCCGGCGTGCCGCTGATGGAGATCGTCACCCGTCCCATCATGGGCACCGGCCGCTACGCACCCCAGGTGGGGCGTGCCTACATGTCCTACCTGCGCGACATGATGAAGGCGCTTGGCGTCTCCGAGGCCCGCATGGAGCAGGGCAACATGCGTTGCGACGCGAACGTCTCGCTGATGCCCAAGGGCTCCGACGTGCTGGGCACCCGCACCGAGACCAAGAACGTCAACTCCTTGAAGTCGGTGGAGGGTGCCCTGCGCTACGAGATGATGCGCCAGGGCGCCATCCTCGCCAAGGGTGGCAAGGTCAAGCAGGAAACCCGCATGTGGCACGAGGATGGTGAGTACACCACGCCGGGACGTTCCAAGGAGCAGGCGGAGGACTACCGCTACTTCCCCGAGCCCGACCTGGTGCCGATCACCCCCAGCCGGGAATGGGTGGAGGAGCTGCGCGCCACGCTGCCCGAGCCGCCCGCCGAGCGTCGCAAGCGCGTCATCGAGCAGTGGGGCCTGTCGGAGCGTGAGATGGGCGACATCGAGGCGGTGGGTGCGCTCGACCTGATCGAGGCCACCGTCGAGGCCGGGGCCAAGCCGCAGGCCGCCCGCAAGTGGTGGCTGGGCGAACTCGCCCGCCGCGCCAATGAGGCCGACGTCGCCCTGGACGAGGTGGGCATGAGCCCGGCCCAGGTGGTGGAGCTGCAGCGGCTCGTCGATGCCAAGACCATCAACGACAAGCTCGCCCGTCAGGTCATCGAGGGCGTCATCGCCGGCGAGGGCGAACCCGCCCAGGTCGTCGAGCAGCGTGGTCTGGCCGTGGTCAGCGACGACGGTGCGCTCTCGGCCGCCGTCGACGAGGTCATTGCCGCCAATCCCGACGTGGCCCAGAAGATCCGCGACGGCAAGGTCCAGGCCGCCGGCGCCCTGATCGGTCAGGTCATGAAGGCGATGAAGGGCCAGGCCGATGCCGGCCGCGTCCGCGAGCTGATCATGGAAAAGCTGTCCTGACAGACACCAAGCACCCGAGTTCTCCCACACCTCGCCAAAAGGAACCACGTTCGTGAGCAGCACCGCCGTCGGCACCCCTCCCATCCGCCCCGAGGACGAGAGGGTGCCGGTGGCGCAGGCCTTCCTCTACGGCTTCCAGCACGTCCTGAGCATGTACGGCGGCGTGATCGCCGTTCCGCTGATCGTCGGCACCGCGGCCAAGCTGCCCGCCGACGAGGTGGGCATGCTGGTGGCCGCGGCCCTGTTCGTCTCGGGTCTGGCCACCCTGCTCCAGTCACTGGGCCTGCCGGGACTGGGGGCCAAGCTGCCCCTGGTGAACGGGACGACCTTTGGTGCGGTCTCCACCATGCTGGCGATCCTGGCCAGCGGTGGGGGCATGCCGGTGATCTACGGATCGGTGATCGTCGCCGGTGTGGTGGGCTTCCTGCTGGCACCGCTGTTCGGCCGCATCCAGCGTTTCTTCCCGCCGGTGGTGACCGGCACGATCATCACCGCGATGGGCATCTCGCTGCTGCCCGTGGCCGCCGGCTGGATCACCAACCAGGCCGAGGGCGGGGCCTCGCTGACCAATCTTGGCCTGGCCGCCTTCACGCTCGCGGTGGTGCTGGTGTGCACCCGCATCGGCCAGCTGGCCAGGGTGGCGATCCTGGTGGGAATCGTGGCCGGCACGCTGCTGGCCAGCCTGCTCGGCGAGGCCGACTTCAGCCAGGTGGGGGAGGGGGCCGTGCTCGCCCTTCCCAAGCCCTTCCACTTCGGCGCCCCCCAGTTCGAGATCGGCGCCATCATCTCGATGACCATCGTCATCATCGTGACGATGATGGAGATCATGGCCGACCTGTTCGCGGTGGCCAAGGTGGTGGGCACCGACGTCGACGAGAAGCGCATCGCCGACGGGCTGCGGGCCGACATGCTGGCCACCGTCGTGGCGCCGGTCTTCAACTCCACGCCTCCCACCGCCTTCGCCCAGAACGTGGGCCTGGTGGCCGTCACCAAGGTGAAGTCGCGCTACACGGTGGCCGCCGGCGCGGTGCTGCTGCTCCTGTTGGGCATCTTCCCCCTGCTGGGACGGGTGGTGGCCAGCGTGCCCTCGGCAGTGCTGGGCGGCGCCGGTGTGGTGCTCTTCGGCTCGGTGGCCGCGGCCGGTATCCAGACGCTGCAGCAGGCCGACTTCGAACGCGGCAACAACATCTTCGTGGTGGCGACCTCGCTGGCACTGGTGATGTTCCCCGTCGCGGCGCCCGATTTCTACGCCCAGCTGCCCACCTGGTTGGGCATGATCCTGGGCTCGGGCATCTCGGCCGCGGCGCTCAGCGCCGTGCTGCTGAACCTGCTGCTCAACGGTCGCCACGCCAACCGTGGTGAGCTGGGCGACGAGATGGAGGCCGTCCCGGCTCCCGAACCCTTCGAGAACTGAGCCCGCAGGGCGACTCAGATCCCGAAGCTGGCCGCCCGCAGCTGGGCCACGGCCTGCTCCGGGCCGTGCAGTTCCACGGCGGCATGGCTGCCCCGGCCGAAGGCGAACAGCAGCAGTTCCGAGGGCAGTCCGTGGACCTCGACGCTGGGCTGGCCGGGCTTGAGCACCGTGGAGCGGGCTGGTCCGTCGGTGCGCACCGCCACCACGCCCACCGGGGCGCCGCGCAGCAGGGCAGGCCCCAGGGACGCCAGTCGTGTGGCGCACAGGGTCTGGGCCGCCTGGCCCAGCCGTCGCGGGGCGGCGCCTCCCGGCTGGGCCCGGCGCACGTCCTCGTGGTGCACGAAGTACTCGGCGGCATTGCCCTGCTGGTCCACCCCGGGCAGCCGGAAGGGGGAGTGGCGGGCCGGGCCACGGCGCACCTGGGCCACCAGCTCGGCAAAGCCGTGGCGGCGGATGGCCCGCTCCATTCGCTGCTGGGTGAGCGTGGCCAACGGTTCGGTCAGGATGCCGGGCAGGGCCACCGGGTCGTTCTCGCGCACCCACAGGTGGGCGGCCAGGTCCTGCGTGCTCCAGCCGTCACACAGCGTGGGGGCGTGCGGCCCCAGCTGCAGCAACAGGTCACACAGTGCCAGGCGTTCGTCGCGGGAGAATGTCATGTCTTGATGGTAGGCACGACTGGTCAGTGGTCGTGGTCGGGAAGCGCAGGTGACATCGGCCACAATGGAGCGCATGGCTCTCACCCCGGAACTGGCAGCACGCCTCAAGCGCAATCCCGACGGGCTCGTCCCCGCCGTCGTCACCGACGCCTCGACTGGCGCCGTGCTGATGCTGGCATGGATGGACGACCACGCGCTGGAGCTGACCCTGAGCACCCGCAAGGCCACCTACTGGTCGCGCAGCCGCGGTGAGTACTGGGTGAAGGGCGAGACCAGCGGACACACCCAGCACGTGCGCGAGGTGCGCCTGGACTGCGACGGCGACACCCTGCTGCTCACCGTCGACCAGACCGGCGGGGCCTGCCACACGGGTGATCGGACCTGCTTCGACGCCGACCTGCTGCTGGCAGAGGAGGACGCGCAGTGAACAGCCCCCAGACCCTTCCGGTGACCCCGGACCTGGCCGGCTTCCGGGCCCAGGCCGACGCCGGACGGCGCGTGATCAGCGTCCATGCCCGCCTGCTGGCCGACGACCTGACCCCTGTCCAGGTCTATGACCGGCTGTGCGGCAGCCGGGAACTGACCTACCTGTTCGAGTCGGCCGAGGCCGGCGCCTGGTCTCGGTGGAGCTTCATCGGGGTCGGTGCCGCCGCCGCGCTCACCGAGCGTGACGGACAGGCCCACTGGCTGGGACGTCCCCTGGCCGGCCTGCCCGACCAGGGCGACCCGCTGGAGGTGCTCAAGCAGACCCTGCAGATCCTGCACACCGAACGGGACCCGCAGCTGCCCCCCTTCGTGCAAGGCATGGTGGGCTACCTGGGCTATGACATCGCGCGACGGCTGGAGACGCTGCCGGACAGCTGCGTCGACGACCTGCGGGTGCCGGAACTGGTGATGATGCTGGCCAGTGACCTGGTGGTGCTCGACCACCACCTGGGCGAGGTGTGGGTGGTGGCCAATGCCATCAACTTCGACGACTCCCCGGCCCGGCTGGAACAGGCACACGCCGAGGCCACCGATCGGGTGTGGGCCATGGTGGACCAGCTGGCCCAGCCCAGCCGGCCCCTGCTGTCGGTGCAGTCGGAGCCGAGCCTGCCGCAGGTGGTGCGCCAGTGCAGCGACGAGGACTTCGAGCAGGTGGTGCTCGAGGCCCAGGAGCAGATCCGGGCCGGCGAGATCTTCCAGGTGGTGCCCAGCCAACGCTTCGACGTGCCCACCGGCGCCGATGCCCTGCAGATCTACCGCGCGCTGCGCCACACCAATCCCAGCCCCTACCTCTACCTGATGCGGCTGCCCGGCTTCGACGTGATCGGCTCCAGCCCCGAGGCCCTGGTGACCGTCAACGACGGCATCGCCACCACGCGCCCGATCGCCGGAACCCGGCCGCGGGGAGCGACGCCCGCCGAGGACCACGAGCTGGAGCTGGAACTGCTGGCCGACGAGAAGGAGCGCTCCGAGCACCTGATGCTGGTGGACCTGGGGCGCAATGACCTGGGCCGGGTGTGCGAACCGGGCAGTATCGAGGTGACCGAGTTCATGCAGGTGCGCCGCTACAGCCACGTGATGCACCTGGAGGCATCCGTGACCGGCCGGGTCGTCGAGGGGTTGACCGGCCTGGACGTGATGCTGTCCTGCTTCCCGGCCGGAACGTTGTCCGGGGCGCCGAAGGTGCGCGCCATGCAGATCATCGACGAGCTCGAGTCCACCCGTCGCGGGGTCTACGGGGGAGTGGTGGGCTACTTCGACTTCGACGGGAATGCCGACGCCGCGATCGCGATCCGCACCGCCCTGCTCAAGGACGGGGTGGCCCACGTCCAGGCCGGGGCGGGCATCGTGAACGACTCGGTGCCGGCCAACGAGAACCTCGAGTGCCAGAACAAGGCGCGCGCCGTGCTCAATGCGGTGGCGCGCGCCGAGGCACTTCACCCCGTGGGAGGCCAGGCGTGAAGCCGAACCAGCTCAGGCTGGCCGGTTGGCTGGCGGTGGCGCTGTCCGCGATCCTGGCGATCGTGCTGGCCAAGGACAGCGGGGAGCAGGGCGCGGTCGCCCGCGCCTGCGGATGGGCGCTGCTCGCCGCAGTGGGCGCCTCACTGCTGCTGCGCGTGTGGGGGCGACGGCTGGTCGCCCTGCTGGAGGTGGGGCTGGGGGCCGGGCTGGTGCTGATGGTGACCAACGGGCAGGGCGCCAGGCTCCTGCTGCTGGCCGCGGGCCTGGCCGTGATCGGCGCGGCGGTGCAGCTGGGCACCGCGCACCTGTGGCCGCAGCGCTCGTCGCGCTTCGAGCGGGGAACGGCCGCGCCGCAGCGCCCCACCAGTGACCTGGAGATCTGGAAGGCGCTCGACGCCGGACTTGACCCCACCGCCGATGGATTTGGCGATAGTCTCGACTCGCGGGAAACTTCTTCCCAGCAGACTCGCCAGCCGCGCCCCGCAGCGTCGGGGGCCGACCAGGAGGACCAATGAGCCACGTGGGCAACCAGATGACTTCGTCGAAGACCCCCAAGCTGAAGGTCAAGCACGATCGACAGCTCCACTACGAGGAGGGCAAGTCGCCCGCGGCCTGGGCCGGCACCTGGATCGCGATGGCCGGCTTCCTGGCCCTGACCTACTTCGCCAGCTTCGGCTTCGCCAAGTTCGGGTGGACCGCCATCATCGTGTGCTCTGCCATCGTGCTGATCGGCGGTCTGGTCACCCTGTTGATGAAGGGTGCCGGCTACGGCACCCCGGCTCGCGACCTGTGACCGGGACAGTCCTCGACCAGATCATCGTCGGCGTGCGCGCCGACCTCGAGGAGCGTCGTGCCCGCACCAGCCTGGCGGACCTGGAGCTGCGCATCCAGAACCGTCCGCCGGCACTCGACGTGCTGCAGCGGATGCGCGAGCCCGGCCTGTCCGTGATCAGCGAGGTCAAGCGATCGAGCCCGAGCAAGGGCGCCCTGGCCACGATCGACGATCCGGCTGCCCTCGCCGCCCGCTACGAGCAGGGCGGCGCCAGCGCGATCAGCGTGTTGACCGAGAAGCACCGCTTCAACGGCAGCCTCGCCGACCTCGACGCGGTGCGCGAGCGGGTCTCGATTCCGGTCCTGCGCAAGGACTTCGTCGTCGACGAGTACCAGGTCTGGGAGGCGCGTGCCCACGGCGCCGACCTGGTCCTGCTCATCGTTGCGGCGCTGGACGATTCCCAGCTGGCGAGACTGCACCGGCTGGTGGTCGACCTGGGCATGACACCCTTGGTGGAGGTGCACACCGAGGAGGAGGCCCGTCGGGCCGCCGATCTTGGTGCCGAGCTGGTGGGGGTCAACAACCGCAACCTCAAGACGCTGGAGGTTGACCTGGGCCAGTTCGGTCGGCTGGTGGGCCTGCTCGGCGACGAGACCGTGAAGGTCGCGGAGTCGGGCATCCTCAGCCCCGCCGACGCGGCCCTGGTGCACGGTCAGGGGGCCGACGTGGTGCTGGTGGGCGAGGCCCTGGTGCGCCATGGCAACCCGACCGAGGCCATCCGCGAGATGGTCGCCGCCGCAGGCACTCGCTGAGCACTGCGCAGGGGCACTGACACGACGAACACACTGGGAGAGACGATGGGCCTGCCTGACGCACGGGGACATTTCGACGACTTCGGCGGGCGCTTCGTGCCCGAGGCGCTGCAGGCAGCCTTGAACGAACTGGACGAGGCCTTCGTCGACGCCAATGCCGATCCCGCCTTCCACACCGAGCTGGAGCGGCTGCGGCGTGACTACGCGGGACGCCCGACCCCCATCTGGCAGGCCGACCGCTTCGCCGAGCACTGCGCCGCCGAGGGATCGGCCGGCGTGACGATGGTGCTCAAGCGCGAGGACCTCAACCACACCGGCAGCCACAAGGTGAACAACGTGCTGGGGCAGGCGCTGCTCACCAAGCGCATGGGGAAGAAGCGGGTCATCGCCGAGACCGGCGCCGGTCAGCACGGCGTGGCCACCGCCACCGCAGCGGCGCTCTTCGGGCTCGAGTGCCGGGTCTACATGGGCAAGGTGGACACCGAACGTCAGGCCCTCAACGTGGCGCGGATGCAGATGCTGGGCGCCGAGGTGGTGGCCGTCGAGGCCGGCTCCATGACGCTCAAGGACGCCATGAACGAGGCGATGCGTGACTGGGTGACCAACGTGGACACCACGCACTACCTGATCGGCACCGTCGCCGGGCCCGCCCCCTTCCCCAAACTGGTGCGGGAATACCAGCGGATCATCTCCACCGAGACCCGCGCCCAGGTGCTGGAGGGCTATGGGCGGCTGCCCGACGCCGTCACCGCCTGCGTCGGCGGTGGGTCGAATGCGATGGGGATCTTCGCCGACTTCGTCGACGACCCCGGCGTGGCCCTCTACGGCTTCGAGGCCGCCGGCGACGGCGTCGAGACCGGCCGCCATGCCGCCACCATCACCACGGGGCGGATGGGCGTGATCCACGGCATGCGCACCTATGTGCTGATGAATGACGACGGCCAGACCATCGAGTCGCACTCGATCTCGGCCGGGCTCGACTACCCCGGGGTGGGCCCGGAGCACGCCTGGTTGGCCCGCACCGGCCGCGCGCAGTACCTCCCGGTGACCGATGCCGAGGCGATGGATGCCCTCAAGTTGTTGACGCAGACCGAGGGGATCATGCCCGCGATCGAGAGCGCCCACGCCGTGGCGGGGGCCCGTCGCCTTGCCCTGGAGCTGACCAGCCAGAACCCGAAGCACAAGCCCTTGGTCGTGGTGAACATCTCGGGGCGCGGTGACAAGGACGTCGACACCGCGATCAACTACTTCGGCCTCGACGGCAGCGTCGATGACGTGGCCGGCCGGATGGAGCAGAAGTGACGAACGAGACTCACCTGAGCTACCCAGGAACCCCCTTCACCAACCCGGAGCGGCTGGGACGCTCGGGGCACTGCCTTGCCGCGGCTCGCGCCGAGGGCCGGGCCGCGCTGGTGGGCTACCTGCCGGTGGGCTTCCCCGACCTGGCCGGTTCGGTGGAGGCGATGCGCGCCATCACCGAGGGCACCGACGGCCTCGGCGTCGACATGGTCGAGGTGGGCATGCCCTACTCCGATCCGATGATGGACGGCCTGGTCATCCAGCACGCCACCACGCGTGCCCTGCAGCGGGGCGTGCGCACCCGTGACATCTTCACCGCGGTGGAGGCCGTCGCGCAGGCCGGCAAGCAGGCCACCGTGATGATCTACTGGAACCTGGTGGAGACCTATGGCGTCGACGCCTTCGCGCGCGACCTGGCGGCCGCCGGTGGCGCCGGTCTGATCACCCCCGACCTGACCCCCGACGAGGCCGAGTCGTGGATCGCGGCCTCCGACGAGCACGGCCTGGACCGGGTCTTCCTGGTGGCGCCGTCCTCCACCGACGAGCGACTGGCCGACACCCTGGATGCCTGCCGAGGCTGGGTCTATGCCACCAGCGTGATGGGCGTGACCGGCACCCGCACCAGCACCAGCTCGGCTGCGCCGCAGCTGGTGGCGCGGGTCCGCGAGGCGGCGCCCGACCTTCCGGTCGGCGTCGGTCTGGGCGTCTCGAATGGTGCCCAGGCCGCCGAGCTGGCCGAGGTGTGCGACGCGGTGATCGTCGGTTCTGCGCTGGTGAAACACCTGATGAGCAACGACAATGCGGGCACCAGCGACCTGGGCGGCCTGCGTGCCCTGGCAGACGAGTTGGCACGCGGCGTTCGCGGCGAGGCATGATCGTTTCGTGAATCTCGCCCACCAGGTGCTGTTGTCAATCCCCAGCCCCGACTGGACCGGTGTCGACATCGGGCCCCTGCGGATCCATGCCTACGCACTGTGCATCCTGGCCGGGATCGTGGCTGGCTGGATGCTGGCCTCGCGTCGCTTCGTCGCCCGCGGTGGTAGCCGCGACGACTTCGAGGAGGTGCTGGGCGTCGCGGTGCTGGCCGGCATCGTCGGTGCACGCCTCTACCACGTCATCACCGACCACCAGCTCTACTTCGGACCGGGGCGGCGCCCCATCGAGGCCCTCTACATCTGGCAGGGCGGCCTGGGGATCTGGGGCGGCGTTGCATTCGGGGCCGTGGCCGCGTGGCTGGCCTGCCGCCGCAAGGGAATCGACTTCTCCGTCTTCGCCGACGCCGGTGCCCCCGGCGTGATCCTGGCCCAGGCCATCGGACGACTGGGCAACTGGTTCAACCAGGAGCTGTTCGGTGGCCCCACCACCCGCCCCTGGGGCCTGGAGATCGACCCCGTCAACCGCCCCGACGGTTTCGAGCAGTTTGCCACCTTCCACCCCACCTTTGCCTACGAGATGCTGTGGAACCTGGCTGGGGTGCTCTTCCTGCTGTGGGCCGAGCGCCGCTTCCGTCTGGCGCACGGCCGGCTCTTCGCGCTCTACGTGGCCTACTACTGCGCTGGCCGGCTGTGGATCGAACACCTGCGCATCGATCCGGTCAACACCGTGGCGGGACTGCGACTCAACGAGTACACCTCGGTCATCGTGCTGCTGGGGGCACTGGTCGCCTTCGTCCTGCTGGGCCGTGGGCGCGGGGAGACCGCGTCGAGGCAGCACCCCTAGCGTCCGGGGCAGGGTTGCCCGGGCGTGGCGCTGGGGCCGCTCAGCAGGCCACCGTCAACCTGGCAAAATCCGGGTCCTCCTCCAGGGCTTCGTCGGCGCCACTCAACTGCCGACGCCAGCGCTCCAGCTGATCCGGCTGAGGAGACAGCACGACGGCCTGGGCACCCTTGGGGCGTTGACTCAAGGTGAGGACCTGCCCGGTGTCGCTGGGAGGTCCCAGCAGCTCGAGCAGGCGGGCCAGCGCACTCAGGTTGCGGCGGGAGCTGCTGGTTCCCAGGCTCAGCACGGGGGCCCAGCCCTGGCTTCGGAGTTTGCCGATCGGCCCCGCCAACTCCCGACGCTGCGCCCCCAGCAGGGTCTCGTCGCGCAGCCGTGACTCCAGGCAGCGGGCCTGTTCGCGGGCCTCCGGGCGCAGGGGATCCACCAGGCCATCGGCGACCCCACGGATCAGGGGCAGTGCCTCGTCGACCACCGTGGCGCTCCAGTGCTCCTCCAGATGCGCCATGTGCCGCAACCGGGCCGTGGCGGCACGGCTCACCGAGGCCAGCCGCGCCGCCTCGGCCTCATGCGCGGCGGTGCGCTGGGCGACGGCCAACACCAGCACCGTGATGGCGACATGCCCCGCCCCGGTGATCAGCAGGAAGGTGTGACTCCACAGCGTCATGAGCGGATCGGGGTAGCTCAGCAGCCCAGCCACGCAGACCACCATCCATGCCCCCGTCAGCACGGCGGCTCGTCGCAGCGGGATGGACAGCACCACCAGGTGCACCATCGACGAGCTGCCCCAGCCCATCCACAGCGCGTAGTCGAGCGTGGGGGACTGTCGCACAAGGGCGAGGTTCACCACCCATCCCACGAGGGCCGACAGCACGACGAGCGCCTGTTCGCGGGTGCTCAGCTCACGTCGGTCCAAGGTGATGGCGGCCCAGAAACCGATCGCCAGCACCATCAGGGAGACGGTCATGGCCAGGCTCGGACGGGTGGTGCGCGAGCTCATCAACAGGGTCATGACCGTGGCGGTGACCAGCCCCGGCCAGGCGGTGCGCGACAAGCCGCGACGGACCAGGCGCCGAGGCGCAAGTTGCCAGCCCTGGTCGGCTTCGGGCTCCAGCCGCGGCCACTGCAGGTGGACCCTCGTGCCCCTCCCGAGGCGTGAACTGATCCGGGCCGCGCCACCGACCTCGTCCATCCGCTGCAGGATGGAGCCGCCCACACCCAGCCGATCCACCGGCCGGCGTAACTGGTCGAAGCCCGGGCCGTCGTCGTCGATCTGCACGTGCAGGATCTCCTTCTGCGTGGAGACCGTCACCTGGCAGCGGGCGCCGGCGGCGTGCCGTGCCACATTGCGCAGGGCCTCGCGCGCGGCATCCGCCACGCAGCTGGCCACCGCGATGGGTACCGGCCGGGTCTGTCCACTGAGTCGTGCCCCGCACCGTTCCAGCAGCGGGTCATCGCGGAGCAGCTCCTCCACGCGGATCAGGCCACTGGCCGTGCGAGGGGCGGACAAGGCGACGGTGGCCGCCCGGCACTCGTCGAGGGCCTCGCGCGTCTGGATGGCCTGGCCGGTCCGCGAGATCGACAAGAGCGCATGCAGGACGTGGTCGTGCAGCAGCCGGGCCGCCTCGCGACCTGCCTGACGCTGGGCCATCTCCTCGCGAAGTTGCGCGTCGGCCTGTTCGCGAGCACGGACCGCCTCGTCCCTGGCAAGCGAGATGGAGATGAGCGCCGTGCCGAAAAGCAGGACCTCGGTGACCGGCTGGGTGATCCACAGCAGGTCGGCCAAGTGCAGCCAGGATGGCTCCTCGACCAGCCGGTCCTGGAGCGCCATCATGACCAGCCCCGTGCCCAGCGTGATGCCCACGTGGGTGCGGCGTGCTCGGGACCGCATCGAGACCACGATGATCGGGAAGAGCCAGTATCCAGGCAGGAGCAGGCTGACGGCGTCCGACTCGGCACCCTGGCGCAACACCTGGAGGATTCCGCCGAAGAGCAGGGCGAAGAGCAGCCACTCGACCCCGCGCACCGGCCGCCGTGCCAGCAGGAAGACCAGCGCCAGGAGCTGGCTGGACAGCACCATGAACAGCCCCGGCGCGGTGGCCGGGGCCTGGTGGCCGATGATCAGGACGAAGGGGATGGTCTCGAGTGGCAGCGTCAGGGCCAGGGATGCGGTGCCGAGCACACGTAGCCCGTCCTGGACGCTCGCCGATCTGGTGTGGGGCATGAGGGGGAGTTGATGCTTCCTCGGGGAGGGGGTTGGGGGAGGTGGTTTGCAGCTGCGCACCACTGTGGCACCGGCAAGGGGGACTGTTCGCCGTGCCATCGTCGCACGGCAGGAAACCTTCAGTCGCTGGAGGATTCGACGCCCTGGTGGTGACGCCCGGGGCCGTGCCCCACCACCGTCCAAGTCGGGGTAGATTGGCTGCTCCGCAACACTGAGAAAGAGGACGCACCCACCCCATGGCTGACAACTTCGTCCACCTCCACACCCACACCGAGTTCTCGATGCTCGACGGTGCAGCGAAGAACTCCAAGCTCTTCGCCGAGGTGGAGCGGCAGGGCATGCCTGCCGTCGCGATGACCGACCACGGAAACATGTTCGGTGCCTACGAGTTCCAGTCGACCGCGAAGAAGCACGACGTCAAGCCCATCATCGGTATCGAGGCCTATGTGGCTCCCTCGTCGCGCCACTCGCGGGTGCAGGAGTTCTGGGCCAAGGGGCGTCATGACGGTACCGACGCCTCGGTGGAGGGTGGCAAGGACGTCTCGGGCGGTGGCCGCTACACGCACATGACGATGCTGGCCGAGAATGCCACCGGCCTGCGCAACCTGTTCAAGCTCAGCTCGCTCGCCAGCTTCGAGGGCTATTACATGAAGCCCCGCATGGACCGCGAGATCATCAGCCAGTACTCCGAAGGCATCATCGCCACCACCGGCTGCCCCTCCGGTGAGGTGCAGACCAGGCTGCGGCTGGGCCAGTTCGACGAGGCGGTCGCGGCCGCCGCGGCCTACCAGGAGATCTTCGGCAAGGAGAACTACTTCCTGGAGCTGATGGACCACGGCATCGACATCGAGCGCAGCGTCCGTGAGGACCTGCTGCGCGTGGCCAAGAAGCTCAACATTCCGCTGCTGGCCAGCAACGACTCCCACTACGTCACCGAGGACCAGGCCGACAGCCACGACGACCTGCTGTGCGTCGGCGTGGGCCGCAACAAGGACGACCCCAACCGCTTCCGCTTCAACGGCTCCGGTTACTACATCAAGACCGCGCAGGAGATGCGCCAGCTCTTCAAGGAGCTGCCCAGCGCCTGTGACAACACCCTGGCCATCGCCGAGCGCATCCAGAGCTACGAGGACGTCTTCAAGCACGTCGACCGGATGCCGCAGTTCGACGTGCCCGAGGGCGAGACCCAGGAGTCGTGGCTGCGCAAGAAGGTGACCGAGGGCATCAAGTTCCGCTACGGCGATGCCGAGCGCCCCGACGTGCTGGAGCGCGTCGAGACCGAGCTGAAGGTCATCGAACCGCTGGGCTTCAGCTCCTACTTCCTGGTGGTCTCCGACATCTGCAACAAGGCCCGCGAGATGGGCGTCGCGGTCGGCCCGGGCCGAGGCTCCGCGGCCGGCTCGATGATCGCCTACCTGACCGGCATCATCCAGATTGACCCGCTGGAACACGGCCTGCTCTTCGAGCGATTCCTCAATCCCGAGCGCATCAGCCCGCCCGACATCGACCTCGACTTCGACGACCGCAAGCGCGACCTGGTCATCGACTACGTCACCGACAAGTACGGCGAGGCCTACACCAGCCAGGTCAACACCTTCGGCACCATCAAGGCGAAGGCCGCCGTCAAGGACGCCAACCGCATCCTGGGCTACCCCTTCGGCCTGGGGGACAAGATCACCAAGGCGATGCCCGCCGACGTGATGGGCAAGGGCGTCCCCCTCAAGGACCTGTTCAACGAGGAGCACCCCCGCTATGCCGAGGGCGCCGAGGTTCGCGAGCTCTACAACACCCAGGCCGACGTCAAGAAGGTGATCGACACCGGCATGGGGCTGGAGGGCCTGATCCGCGGCACCGGTGTGCACGCCTGCGCCTTCATCCTGTCCAGCGAGCCCCTGCTCGACGTGGTCCCCATGCACAAGCGCGACAAGGACGGCATGATCATTGCCGGCTTTGCCTATCCGCAGCTTGAGGAAATGGGCCTGATGAAGATGGACTTCCTGGGCCTACGAAACCTGGGAATCATGGACCACGCCGTCCAGATCATCAAGCAGAACAAGGGCATCGAGATCGACGTCGCCACCCTGGAGCTGGACGACCAGAAGACCTATGACCTGCTGGCACGTGGTGACACGCTGGGCGTCTTCCAGCTCGACGGTGGGGCGATGCGCTCGCTGCTGCGCCAGATGGGCCCCACCGGCTTCGACGACATCACCGCCGTGCTCGCGCTCTACCGGCCCGGCCCGATGGGCGCCAATGCCCACATCTCCTATGCCGAGCGCAAGAACGGACGTCAGGAGATCGTCCCGATCCATCCAGACCTCAAGCAGGCGCTGGACCCGTTGATCGGCGACACCTTCCACCTGATCGTCTACCAGGAGCAGATCATGGCCATCGCCCGCGAGCTCGCGGGCTACACGCTGGGTGGCGCCGACCTGCTGCGACGGGCCATGGGCAAGAAGAAGCCCGAGATCCTGGCCAAGGAGTTCAACCACTTCCACGACGGCATGGCGGCCAATGGCTACTCCGATGACGCGATCCAGACGCTGTGGGACGTCATGGTGCCCTTCGCCGGCTACGCCTTCAACAAGTCGCACGCCGCCGGCTACGCCCTGGTGTCCTACTGGACGGCCTGGCTGAAGGCCAACTACCCGGCCGAGTACGGCGCCGCGCTGCTCACCAGCGTCGGCGACGACAAGGACAAGATGGCGCTCTACCTGGGTGACATGCGCGCCCAGCACATCAAGGTGCTGCCACCCGACGTCAACACCTCCGAGCTGGAGTTCACGGCCGTCGGGGAGGACATCCGATTCGGTCTGGGGGCCATTCGCAATGTGGGCGACCACGTGGTGGAGGGCATCGTGCAGGCCCGCCAGGAGCACGGGGCCTTCACCGACTTCCACGACTTCCTGGACAAGGTGCCCTTGCAGGTCTGCAACAAGCGGATGATCGAGTCCCTGATCAAGGCAGGTGCCTTCGACGCCCTGGGCCATTCGCGCCGCGCGTTGATGAGCATCTTCGAGTCGGCCGTCGACCAGGTGCTGGACCTGAAGCGCAACCAGGCCAATGGCCAGGATGACCTGTTCGGCGACTTCGGGCTGGCCGCCGACGAGCCCGAGGTGGAGCAGCACCGCGAGACGGTGCCCGAGATGGAGGACTGGGACAAGCGGACCAAGCTCGCCTTCGAGCGCGAGATGCTGGGCCTGTACGTCTCGGACCACCCGCTGCAGGGCCTGGAGCACATCCTGGAGGCGCAGCGTGACATCTCCATCGGCAACCTGATCGCGCCCGACGGGCCGCGTGAGGGGATGATGAACATCGCGGGGATGATCACCACCATCCAGCGCAAGCAGACCAAGACCGGTGCCATCTGGGCCATCCTCACGGTCGAGGACCTGGAGGCCTCGGTGAACGTCATGTGCTTCCCGAAGGTCTATGAGCAGGTCGCGATGCACCTGGCCACCGACCAGGTGGTGCAGGTGCGTGGCCGGATCCGCGAGAAGGAGGACTCGGTCGAGATCCACGCCCAGGAGATCGCCGTGCCGGACATCTCGGAGGGTCCCTCGGCCCCCGTCGTGCTGCAGCTGCAGGCAGGGCGATGCACCGCGCCCGTGGTGGACCAGCTCAAGGAGGTGCTCGGGAACCATCCGGGTATGACCGAGGTGAGGTTGCGGCTGGTGGCCCAGGGCGGATCGACGCTCTACCGCCTGGACGACACCCTGCGGGTGACCGCCTCGCAACCGCTGATGGCAGACCTCAAGGCCCTGTTGGGGCCGTCCTGTCTGGCGTCCTGACCGGCAGGCCCTAGGCTGGGACAGTTCGGATGGACCTCGAAAGGGAGATCGCGGTGAGTCACAGCCAGGGTGAGGCGTTGCCGGAGCAGGAGCTCGCGGCGCAGCCACCGGTGCTCGAAGCGACGGTGGCGGCCTCGGCGTCCTCGCCCGGGATGCCCGACCAGGGGCGCGCCCCGGCGGTGAGCCTGGAGTCTGCCGAGATCCTCGAGAACGACGCCTATGTGGCGCAGCCGCGCAGGGGACTGCTGCAACACCCCGTGGTGCGCGGACTGTTGATGCACGTGCTGCTGGCCATGCTGGTGGGCGCCCTGGCCGGTGTGGTGTGGAACCTGGTGGTGGACCTTCCCTCCTACACCGTCGATGCCGATGGCCGCGCGACCACCTCGGAGCGGGGTCTCACCCAGGTCTTCGCGGCCGATGTGGTCTACAGCGTGCTGGGCGCCGTGGTGGGCCTGCTGATCGGTCTGTGGGCCTGGCGTTGGTTCCGGCGCAGCGGCTGGCTGGTGGTGCCGCTGGCCATCGGTTCCTCGCTGGCCAGCGCCTTCCTGTGCTGGTGGGTGGGTGTGCTCCTGGGGCCGCGCAACTTCGCAAGCCGCATCGCCACCGCGGGCGACGGGGACCGGGTGCCGATCGACTTCGAACTGCACGCACACGTGGCGGTGCTGGTGTGGCCCTTCTTCGCCACCATCCCGATCCTGTTGCTGTCCTCGCTGACGGCCGAGGAGCATGCCCGTCGGCGGCACAACCGTCGGCGTCGTGGCCGGACGATCCCGGCCACCTCGCAGGCACCCACCACGCCGGTGCCCCCACCACCGACCGACTGAGTCAGCGGGTCCTGGCCACCAGACGACGCATGCGCTGGCCCTGGAGCAGCAGGGAGACCGCCAGACAGGCCCCCACCCCCTCACCGCTGCGCAGGCGCAGGGTCAGCAGCGGTTCCAGCCCCAGCTCGGTGAGCACCTCCTGGTGGGCCTGTTCCCGGCTGCACTGGCCAGCCACCAGGTAGCCCTGCACCGCCGGCTCCAGGCGCACTGCCAGCAGGGCAGCCACGCTGGTGGCCAGGCCGTCGAGCACCACCACCGCGCCTTGGTGTGCTGCCCCCAGCACCACGCCCGTCAACAGGGCGAATTCCCCACCGCCCAGGCTCTGCAGGATCACCCGCGGGTCGTCGTGGTCACCGCGCTGGCGCCAGCGGTGGACCGCTGCCCCGACCACCTTCTGCTTGCGCTCGAGCATGGCGGCATCGGCCGCGGTGCCCAGGCCGACGCTGGCTTCGGCAGGCAGGCCCAGCAGGGCACTGGCCAGCGCGGCGGCCACGGTGGTGTTGCCGATGCCCGCCTCACCCAGCGCCACCAGTCCACCCTGCTGGGCGGCGTCGACGCCCAGGGCCCGTCCGCGTTCCAGGAGCAGGGAGACGTCCTCGGCGGTGAGCCCGTCGGAGTCGACCAGGTCACCGCGCTCGCCGTCGGTGCGGGCAGCGACGGCGCCCGCCACCGGCCGTGCCACGCCGGCATCCACCACCAGGCATCCCAGCCCGGCGCCCAGCGCGGCGACCGAACCCATGCCCTGGGAGTCGACATTGGCCTTCATCACGTCGTGGGTGACGTGGCTCTCGAAGGAACTGATGCGATGCGCGGTCACCGGATGGTCGGCCCCGGCCAGCACCAACACCCCACCGTCGACGCCCTGCGGGCGCACCGCCTCCACCCGGTTCAGGGCACGGTCGAGCAGGCCGAGGGAACCCGGGGTGGTGAGCAGGTCGTCGGCCTCGTCGGTGGCGTGCACCACGCGGTCCTGGTCGGGGGCGCGCAGATGGCTGGTGGGAGCGGCCAGGTCGTCCTGCGGCCAACCGTCGCGCAGCACGACCTCGTCGAGCGGCAGCTTGCGGGACCACGCCAGACGCTCCAGACCGGGGGAGGGCGGGCGTTCGTCGGGCCAGCCCAGGCACAGCCACCCGAGGGTCTCGACGCCTTCGGGGAGCCCGAGCAGTTGCGCCAGTTCGGCCGGTTCGAAGAGCGTCACCCAACCCATGCCCAGGCCGTGCGCACGCGCGGTGAGCCACATGTTCTCGATCGCGGCCGCGCAACTCCACATGTCGGCGTCGTGGAAGGTGGCCCGGCCCAGCACGCCCACGGCCGGGGTGCGACGGTCACAGGCCACCACGATGCCCAGCGGAGCCTCCCGCAGGCCCTCCAACTTGAGGTCCAGCAGTTGTTGTCCTCGCTGCGGGGCCAGCTGGGCGGCCTGCCACAGTCGGGAACGGTCGGCCATCGCCGCAGCTCGATCCCGCAGGGCGGCATCCTGCACCACGATGAAACGCCACGGCTGGGAGTGGCCGACCGAGGGGCCGGCGTGGCCCGCCTCGACGATGGCCCGCACCAGCTCGTCGGGCACCGGGTCGGGGCGGAAGCGGCGGATGTCTCGCCGCGAGGTGAGCACCCGGTCCAGTGCCTCGATGGTGGCCCGGTCGAAGGCCCAGCCCTGCGGGTCGCCGGAGCGTTCGTGGGCGGCGGAGGTGTCCCCGACGGTGGGTACTGGGCGACGGAAGGCGCTGGTCTCGGGCATGGGACCACTCTAGGGAAGCGGCCCCCACCACAAGGGAACAGGTCAGACGAACAGGCTCAGCAACAACACGACGGCCAGGCCGACGATCGAGTTGCACAGTTCCAGCAGGCCCCAGGTCTTGAGGGTGTCCTTGACCGACAGGTCGAAGTAGCCCTTGAAGAGCCAGAAGGAGGCGTCGTTGACGTGGGTGAGGGTGTTGGAGCCGGCGGCGGTGGCCAGCATCAGCAGCGTCGGGTCCACCCCGGCCATCATGCTGCCCGTGGCCGGATCCATCACGGCCGAGCCGATGATGCCTGCCGCGGTCATGGCCGAGACGACGCCCTGGCCGGTCGCCAGCCGGATGAGCACGGTGATGAGCCAGGCCATCAGGTAGGGATTGGCGGAGGTTCCGGTCATCAGGCTGCCGATGTAGTCGCCGATGCCGGTGTCGATGATGACCTGCTTGAGGGCACCGCCCGCACCGATGATGAGCACCACCATCGCAATCGACTTCACGGCGCTCTCGAAGGTGCGCATGATCCACTCGGCGTCACGGCCCTGGGCGGTGCCGAAGCAGATGAAGGCGGCCAGCATCGCCAGCGAGATGGAGATGATGGGGGAGCCGACGAAGTTCACCAGGTGGTGGGCGGTGGTGCCCTCCTGCAGCCAGATGTTGGCCACGGTGGCGCTGATCATCAGGATCGCCGGCACCAACGGCACCAGGATCGAGGTCGCGAAGCTCGGGCGGTCCTGCGGGGCAACCTCGTGCTCGGCGCGCATCAGGGCCGGCGTCGGGTAGTCCAGGTTGCCCAGGAAGCGGGGCAGCACCCAGCCGGTGACCGCCACCGTCGCCACGGCCACGATGATTCCGTAGACATAGGACATGCCGATGTCGGCCTGGTAGATGTCGGCCAGGGCGACCGGGCCGGGCTGGGGGACGAAGAGCGAGTGTGCGGTGGTGGTGGCGGCGATCGCCGGGATGGCGATGCGCATGAAGGGCACCTTGGCCTCGTGCGCCACGGCCACGATCAGCGGCGCCATGATGATGAAGGCCACCTCGTAGAACATGGCCAGCCCGAAGACCAGACCCGAGAGCACCATGGCGATCTTGGCGTAGCGCACGCCCAGCTTCTCGATCAGGGTCTCGGCGATCTGGTTCGCGGCGCCGGAGTCGACCATGAGCTTGCCGATGACGGCGCCGAAGACGACGATGATCGCCAGCGAACCCAGCGTGGAACCGAAACCGGTCTGGATCGTCTCGACCAGGCTGGCCAGCGTGATGGGGGTCTTGCCGGCGGGCATGATGCCGGCCGAGATGGAGGCCATCTCTGCGATGCCGATCGTCAGGGCGCCCAGCAACAGGGCCAACATGGCGTTGACCTTGTACTTCATGTTCAAGAAGAGCATCAGACCGATGCCCAGCACCACCCAGACGATGTGCAACGCTGCCATCGAAAACTCCTTGTCCTGTGACCATCCGGCGTCTTCACCGGATGTCCACCCGAGCACCCGGGCCAGGCGGGCTCAAGCAGTGGCCAAGAGTTGCCCCTGACGGGCCACGGCGGGTTCAGCGGGCGATGTCGGCGAAGCGCCCGCGGGTGAGCGCGGCAAGGTCGGTGGGGGAGAGCTGCACCTGCAGGCCCCGCCTGCCCGCGGAGACCATGATGGTCTCGAAGCTGCGGGCCGAGGAGTCGATGAAGGTGGGCAGGAGCTTCCTCTGCCCCAAGGGCGAGATGCCGCCGACGGCATATCCGGTGCTGCGCTGCGCCACCGCGTGCTCGGCCAGTGCGGCCTTCTTGGCGCCGGCGGCCACGGCCAGGGCCTTCAGGTCGAGTTGTCGTGCGACGGGGACGACGGCCACCACCAGCGGCATCGTGCCGCCGGAACAGGCCACCACGAGGGTCTTGAAGACCTGGTGGGGATCCTGCCCGAGCGCCGCGACGGCCTCCTGGCCGAAGTGGGTGTTGGCCGGGTCGTGGTCATAGGAGAGCAGGCTGTGCGCCACCTTCGCGCGGTCGAGGGCCTTGGTGGCGGGGGTGGCGGTGGCCATGGGGGGTCCTCTCAGACTGACTGGACGATCCAGACGAACAGCGGGGCGAGCACCAGGGCAGGCAGCATGTCGGCCACGCGCAGGTGCTTGAGGCCGATCAGGCGGAAGGCCAGCGCCAGCAGCACGATGCCGCCCGCCACGGTGAGCGCGTCGACCTGCGCCGGGGGCATCACGTCGCCCAGCAGGAAACCGAGCAGGGTCAGGCCGCCCTGGTAGAGCGCCACCGGCACCGCCGAGGCCAGCACCCCGAGGCCCAGTGAGCTGGCGAAGGCGATGGCGGCGAACCCGTCCAGCAGGCTCTTGGCCAGCAACTGGTCGGCGCCCATCCCCAGCCCGTCCTGCAGGGCGCCGAGCACCGCCATGGGCCCCACGCAGAAGACCAGGCTGGAGGTGACGAAGCCCTCCACGAACCTCGACGACTGGTCATTCGTGCCGCGCGAGAGCTTGCCGCGCACCCAGCGCCCCAGGTCCTCCATCCGGTCCTCCAGGCGCAGCAGCGAACCCAGCATGGTGCCCCCGATCACCGCGAGCATGATGATGATCAGCGCGGCATCACCGACGACCTCGCCAAGGGTGGGCTGCAGCAGTGGCCGCAGCGAGAGCCCGGCGATCACCAGCGTCACCAGGCCGAGGGCCTCCGTCACGGCGCCCGCGGTGCGTGCGGGCAGGCGGCTGCCGACGGCCAGGCCGATCAGCGAGCCCAGCACGATGGTGACCACATTGGCCACGGTTCCCATCCCGATGAAGGTCACCGGGACATCCCACCACACTCGCGCGTGCGGGGGCGTCGTCGACGGCGCGGCGGGGCCACCGATCGGTCATGGACGCAAACTGTCTGCGCCGCTCACTAGACTCGGCATGTGCCTGAGAACCTATTGCGAACCCTTGACCTGACCGATGCCGGGCGTGGCGGCGAGGCCTTCGACTACCGCGCCGCCGTTCCGCGCGCCACCTTCGACGTGGAGCATGCCGTCGAGAAGGTTCGCCCGATCTGCCAGGCGGTGGCCAGCGAGGGCACCGAGGCCCTGGTGCGCTTCGCCGAGCAGTTCGACGGGGTCACGCCCGAGCACCTGCGAGTGCCGACGCACATCCTGGCCCAGTGCGCCGAGGAGCTCGACGACGAGCTGCGCGCCGCCTTCACCGAGTCCATCACCCGCCGCCGCCAGGTCTGCGAGCTGGCCGAGCGCGAGGTCGCCGCACCCACCGTGACCGTCGCCGAGGGTGCCCACGTCGCCCAGCGCATCGTCCCGGTGGGGCGCGTGGGGTTGTACGTGCCCGGTGGTCTGGCCCCACTGGCCAGCTCGGTGATCATGAACGTGGTGCCCGCGCAGGTGGCCGGGGTGCAGTCCATCGCGGTGACCAGCCCGCCCCAGAAGGAGTTCGGCGGCCTGCCGCACCCCAACATCCTGGCCCTGTGCCACATCCTGGGCATCGACGAGGTCTACGCGGTGGGTGGCGCCCAGGCCATCGCGATGTTCGCCCACGGGGTGACCGGCCTGTGCGAGCGGGTCGACATGGTCACCGGCCCCGGGAACATCTACGTCGTGGCGGCCAAGCGACTGCTGCGCGGCCTGGTGGGCATCGACTCCGAGGCCGGCCCCACCGAGATCATGATCCTGGCCGACGAGACTGCCGACCCCGAGCACGTGGCCGCCGACCTGATCAGCCAGGCCGAGCACGACCCGATGGCTGGCTCGGTGCTGGTCACCGACTCCCCGGAGCTGGCCCAGCAGGTGCAACAGGCCACAGCACGGCAGGCCGCGGCCACCCGGCACGCCGAGCGGGTGCACACCGCCCTGACCGGCGAACAGTCGGGCATCGTGATGGTGCGAGACCTGGAACAGGGCCTGCTGGTCTGCGATGCCTACGCGGCCGAGCACCTGGAGGTGCAGACCCGTGATGCCGCGCAGTGGGCCGCCCGGGTGCGCAATGCGGGCGCCATCTTCG